>PXSV01000123.1 GCA_003022685.1 Halobacteriales archaeon SW_9_67_24
GTCGCCACGAACGTCGCCGATGTCGATGGCGAGTTCCTCGCGGCGGTCTACTGGCCGACGACTGCCATCGCCGACGACGACGAGTCGTTCATCGTTCGGCGCGAGGTGGCGGCCGGCGACCGCGTCGAGTGGTCGAAGACCGTCAGCACCGGCGCGACCGGCGGTGGCGAGGACGGCACCGTGATGGCACGCGTCGACGGCGTCGTTACGGGCGAGGCGAGCGTCGCCGTCCCCCGGACGACGGTCTGACCGACGTATCCGCAACCGCCCTGCAACTTTATCGGCGTTCGCCGCGTCAACTGTGACCCCATGTCACACAACGAGCGCGAGTACACGGTTGACCACCAACTGAGTGATCGCGACGAGAACATCCACAGCGCGTGGAACAACAGCCTCGACCCAGTTCTGTCCGTCGAATCTGGCGACGTCGTCCGGTTCGAGTGCCGCGACGCGGTCGATGGCCAGATCGACATCGAGACCACCGTTGAGGACGTTCCGGACGTGAGCTTCGATCCCGTCCACCCGCTCACGGGGCCGATGGCGGTCGAGGGCGCGGAGCCTGGCGACGTCCTCGAAGTCGAACTCCTCGATTGCCAGCACAAGGGCTGAGGGTACAACGTCTTCTTCCCCGGCGAGATGGGGCTCGGCCTGCTGCCCGAGGGCTTCGAGGAGCCGGGCCTCCACATCTGGGATCTGGAGGGCGACATCGGCCAGTTCGTGAACGGCATCGAGGTCCCGCTCGACCCGTTCCCGGGCACCATCGGGGTCGCGCCACGCGAGGACGGCACACACGACACGCTCCCGCCGCGCGACGTCGGCGGGAACATGGACGTCAAACACCTCACGGCGGGCTCGACGCTGTACTTGCCCGTAGAGGTCGCGGGCGGGCTGTTCTCGACCGGCGACTGCCACGCGGCCCAGGGCGACGGCGAAGTCTGCGTGACGGGGATCGAGGCTCCCATGTTCGTGACCGCGCGGTTCGACGTGCGCTCGGACATGGAAATCGAACAACCCCGGTTCCGGACCGGCGGTCCGTTCACGCCCACTGGTGTCGATGAACCGATGTACGGGACCACGGGGATCAGCGACGACCTCATGACGGCGACGGAGAAGGCGGTGCACCACATGATCGACCACCTCCACGACGAGCGCGGGCTAACCCGGGCGGAGGCGTACATCCTCTGTTCGGCCGCGGTCGATCTCAAGATCAGCGAGGTCGTCGACGCACCCAACTGGACCGTCTCGGGGTACCTCTCCGAGAGCATCTTTCCGGAGTGATCGTCACTGGCGGCTCCCGTTCGACGACGGATCACTATTGTCGTCGGGCGGTTCTCCAGTCGGGCGGACCAGGCGATCGGCATCCGGATCCGCCCTCCACTCGTCGAGTTCCTTCGGATCGAGGTGGACGAACACGTCGTCGACCCGGTCGAGCGCGCGGATCGACTCGACGACCGCGCTCTCGATCGCGTGGGCCTCTCGGAGAGTTCGATCGCCCTCGACCTCGATGTGGAGGCTGACGTCGATCTCGGGGCCGACGTAGTGGGCGATAACGTCGTGTGCGCCCTCGACGTCTGGATGGACGAGCGCGCGCCGGAGGATCCGGGCTTGGAACGCCTCGGAGGGTGCGCCGCCGACGAGATACGGCAGGTTGTCCCGGACCACCTCGACGCCCGCGTAGAGAATGCCCATCGAGACGATCGCGGCCGCGACCGGGTCGAGGATCGGGTAGCCGAGCCGCGCGCCGAGCACGCCACAGAGCGCTGCGCCCGCGGTCAGCACGTCGTTGCGGTTGTCGAGCGCGGTCGCAGTGAGTGCGGGCGAGTCGTGGGTCCGGCCGGCAGCGAGACAGTACCGATACAGCCCGAACTTGCCGATCGCTGCACCGCCGAGCACCACGACCGCGATCGGGCTGTCGGTGGCGGTCACGTTCCCCGCGGTGATCGCGGTGATCGAGCGCCACAGAACCGTGCTGCCAGTGAGAAAGACCGCGAGCGCGATCGCCAGCGCGACGAACGGCTCGATCCGTTCGTGGCCGTGTGGATGGTCGCTGTCGGGCGGCTGGGTCGTGAGGTAGAGTCCGCCGAGCACGACCGTGGCGTAGCCCGCGTCCACGAGGCTGTTCGCGGCCTCCGAGCCAACCGCGAGACTCCCGGTGGCGACCCACGCCCCACCCTTGGCCACGAGAAGCACGACGTTCGCGGCGAGCACGAGTAGCCCGACCCGCCGGACCGCGGCCGCGCGACTCATCGTCGATTGTTGGCGAGCGGACGGCATAGACGCTTCGACACCCTGCATGCGGGCGGCTGCGGACTCACTCGACCACGATCGCCTCGTCGGAACCGGGGTCGCGGACGGCCTCCTGACCGGCGAACGCGTCGTGGAGGTGGTCGTAGGTGTCCTCGATCGCCTCGACGATCACCTTCGTGTCGCCCACCACCGGCATGAAGTTGGTGTCACCCTCCCAGCGAGGGACGACGTGGGTGTGGAGGTGATCGCCGATCGAGCCGCCCGCCGAATCACCGAGGTTCATCCCGGTGTTCGCTCCGTCGGGACCGAGGCCGTCGTCGATCGCGTCGAGGGTGCGCTGGACGAGCCGGGAGTGATCGAGGAGTTCCTCGTCGTCGAGATCGGTGTACGAACCGGTGTGGCGGTAGGGGATCACCATCGCGTGGCCTGGGTTGTACGGCGCGTTGTTCAGGAGGCAGAAGGCGTGATCGCTCCGGGCCACGATCCGGGATTCCCGATCCGCGTCGCGCTCGGGAAGCTCACAGAACGCACACCCATCCGAGTCGCCGTCGCGCTCGACCCACTTGATGCGCCACGGGGCGAACACCTGATCCATGTGGGGAGTGGGCGGCGGCGCGGTTAGAGGCTTTCCGGATGTATCGACCGGGAGCCGGGGTCACGTATAAAACTTTCGGCCGTTCTCGACTGTTTCGCCGGGAATGAACGATTGGACAGTAGCTGGCAGATTCCGTTTTTCAGGCCCGTTTCGGGCATATCAGCCGCTGTTGGTCGTTGAATCGTCGGAATTGGAGTCAACGGAATCGGTGGTTTATGATGGTCTCTCCCTGAGGTTCTGTCGATGTCAACCCGCACCGATGCTGCCGACGGCGTCAGCGAATCCTGCGACGTCTGCGAGCGCGACACGACACACAGCGTCTCGATTGAGCTTCGAACCGAGAGCGGCAAGGCGGAGAACGCGGAGTTCTCGCGTGAACCCTATCGGGTCAGCGAATGCATGATCTGCGGCGGCGAGACGGCACTACGGATGAACAACGCGTAATCGGGTCTTCTCCGCGACACCGCCCGCCCGAACAGCCTGTGGCTCGTCGTTAGTCGTCGGTCGGTGGTCGTCCACCACACACGGCACCGAGCGGCGACCGCGCTCCTCTCGAAGGTGGTTTGAAGCTCGGTTCCCGAGTTGGGGTATGAACGCGCGCGACGGGACCGTTCGCGTGGCGACGCGGGGCTCCGATCTCGCCCGTCGCCAGGCGGCGACGGTGAAAGAACGCCTCGAAGCCCGCCGCCACACGGTCGAGCTGGTCGAGATCGAGACGAAAGGCGACCAGCTCCGCGACGAACTCATCCACCGACTCGGGAAGACCGGTGCGTTCGTCCGCGCGCTCGACGAGCGGGTGCTCGACGGCGACTGCGACGCCGCGGCCCACTCGATGAAGGACGTTCCGACCGAAAGCCCCGACGACCTCGTGATCGCGGGCGTCCCCCAGCGTGCCACGCCTGGCGATCTGCTCGTCACGCCGGACGGAGCGACGCTCGACGATCTTCCCGAAGGGAGCGTCGTCGGCACGTCGAGCCTCCGGCGGAAGGCCGAACTACTCGCAGTGCGGCCCGATCTCGACGTCCGGCCGCTCCGTGGAAACGTCGACACGAGGATCGAAAAGCTGCTCGCGCCGCACCGCCAGCGCGAACACGAGCGGCGGATGGAGGCCGCAGAAGCGGACGAAGAAGGAGACGAAAGCAACGAGAGTTCGGACGACTTGCCGGAGTACGAGCGCACGCCGCAGGAGTGGTTCGACGACCTGAACGAGAGCGAGCGCCGATCGCTCGAACGCGAGGTCGAGACCGAATTCGACGCCATCGTGCTCGCAGCGGCGGGACTGGAGCGTTCGGGTCTCGCTCGCCACGTTCCGACCGATGAGCTCGCAACCGACGAGTTCGTTCCAGCGCCTGGCCAGGGCGCACTCGCGGTCACGGCCCAGGACGGCAAACTCGCGGCAACGCTGAACGAGGTGCTCGATCACCCCCGGACGCGGGTCGAGACCACCGTCGAACGAGTCGTACTGGAGGAACTCGGCGGCGGATGTGTCGCGCCGATGGGCGCACACGCGGTGATCCAGGGGGAGTACGTCCGGGTCGCCGTCCGCGTGCTGAGTCGGGACGGCACCGAGGAGGTGGCCGCGACGCGCGATCTCCCGATCGAGCGCCACCCGGCCGCAGCGCGCGACCTCGCCGCCGACCTCGCCGACCGGGGGGCGGCCGACCTGATCGACGAGGCCCGGGCGGACGAGGAACGGGAGGCGAAACGCGCGGAATGACCGATTCAGACGCCGAGACCACGGCCGAAGCGTCCGACGAAGCCGACTCGAACGGCGTGGTCCACCTCGTGGGAAGCGGCCCCGGCGATCCCGAGCTCCTGACGCTGAAGGCCCGCCGACTCATCGACGAGGCCGACGTCGTGCTCCACGACAAGCTCCCCGGCCCCGAGATCATCGAGACCATCCCCGACGGGAAGCGCGAGGACGTCGGCAAGCGTGCGGGTGGCGAGCGCACCAGCCAGGCATACACCAACGAGCGCCTCGTCGAACTCGCGCGCTCGGGGAAGCAAGTGGTTCGGCTGAAAGGCGGCGATCCGTTCGTGTTCGGCCGCGGGGGCGAGGAGGCGGCGTATCTCGCCGAGCACGGCGTCGATTTCCGGGTAGTGCCTGGCGTGACCTCGGCGCTCGCCGGGCCCGCGCTCGCGGGCATCCCCGCAACTCACCGCGAGCACGCCTCGTCGGTGTCGGTCGTGACCGGCCACGAGGACCCCACGAAGGACGAATCGGCGGTCGACTGGGACGCGCTCGCCGCCACCCAAGGCACGATCGTGGTGCTGATGGGCGTCGGCAAGCTCCCCGAGTACACACAAGCGCTCCGCGAGGCCGGGATGGACGGTGAAGTGCCGGTCGCGCTGGTCGAGCGCGCGAGCCGACCCGACGAGCGGGTCGTGGCCGGCACGGTCGAAACGATCACCCGAGTTGCTGACCGCGAGAACGTCGAACCGCCCGCCGTCACCGTGATCGGCGACGTGGCCGGCGAGCGCGATCGGGTGCGGGAGTTCCTCCGGCGATGACGCGCGTCGCGGTGTTCCGGCCAGCCGACGAGCGCATCGAGCGCGCGAGCCAACTGCTCGAATCGCTCGGCGTCGAACCGGTGGCGGACCCGATGCTCGCGATCGAACGTACGGGGGCCGTGCCGCGATCGGACGCCGAGTACACGATCCTGACGAGCAAGACCGGCGTCGAGATCGTCGCCGACGCCGGATGGAAACCTGGGGGCGAGCTCTGTGCGATCGGCACCGCGACCGCCGACGCGCTCCAAGCGGCGGGCTACCGGGTCGACCGAGTGCCGGCGGAGTTCTCCTCGGCGGGCCTCGTGACCAACCTCGCAAGCGAGGTTTCCGGCATGCGATGCGAGGTCGCGAGGAGCGATCACGGCTCGGCGGTGCTCACCGACGGGCTCGCCGAGCACGGTGCGTACGTCCGCGAAACGATCCTCTACGAGCTCGCCCGCCCGCCGGACGCGGGTCAGTCGGCCGAACTCGCCGCCGACGGCGACCTCGGGGCCGCCCTGTTCACCTCCTCGCTCACGGTCGAGTACTTCCTCGACGCGGCCGCCGATCGTGGAATTCGTGAGGCGGCGATCGCCGGATTGGGAAGTGCGGTCGTCGGGGCAATCGGCGAGCCGACCCGGTTGACCGCGGAAGCCGCGGGGGTTGACGTCGACGTCGTGCCCCCGGAGGCGTCGTTCGAGGCCCTGGCCCGTGAGACGGTCGAGCGAGTCACAAGTTAGTACGGGTCGTCCTTCGGAACTTCGCTGCCGGCTGCTGGAAGCGTTGGGCGTCGCTTTCGAGTTCTTCCGTCCCCTCTTTCGGTGGAGGAAGCCGCTCAATCCTCCTCAACTGAAATCGTCGTCCCGAGGGTGGTTATCCACCGGCCCTCGTGCGGCGTCACGACCGGAGAAGCCCATGCTTCGATGTCGTCCCCCGTCGCCTCGGCTGGAGAACGGTGCGACCGGCCGCTCGTCCCTTTGGGGTTGCGAACGTGACCCGGGCGGGAGCGGGCCGATGCCGGGAGCGCTGGAGAACGGTTCCCGGAGCAAACGGCGGCGAACCGCACCGATCAGAGATCGGAGAGCAGCCGCTCCCGGAACCGTTGGACGAAGGTGTACAGCAGAATCGCCGAAAACAACACGATTCCGTTGATCGTCTGGACGATCTGCGGGTCGATGTTCAACATCACCAGGCCGGCGGCGATCGTGCTGAGCAACAGGACCCCGCCGAGGGAGTTGATGACGTTTCCGCGGCCACCGAAGAGGCTGATGCCCCCGATAACGGCCGCCGTGAACGCGGGGAACAGCTGTGCCGTTCCCAACGTAGGGGTGGCACCGCCGTTGAATCCCGTCAGCAGCAGTCCACCCGTCGCTGACAACATGCCGGAGAGAACGAAGACGACGATGACGACCCGGTCCGTATCGATACCCGCCTCGGCGGCGGATTCCTCGTCACCGCCGACGGCGTACACCGCTCGGCCGAACCGCGTCTTCGTCAGCATGAACCACACGATGACGAAGAGGATCAGCATGAAGAAAACGGCGATGGGCATCCCCTGCGGGAACAGGCCGCCAAGCGTGAGGTCCCCGCCGCCGAGCCACAGATAACTCGCCGGGAGACCGTAGACCGACCGCGAGGAGAGCACCAGGATGGCCCCCTCGAAGATGATGAGCGTCGAGAGGGTCTGCAAGAACGGGTTGACGTCGAACTTGGCGATCGAAACCCCGTTCAAGAACCCGATGGCACCGCCGACCACCAGGATGACCACGATCCCGACGATGCCCGGCGCCGCCGGGAACCACTCGGTGAGAAACAGCGCGGCAGCCATCGCGGAGAAGCCCGCGACCGACCCGACCGAGAGGTCGAAGTTACCGCTGATGAGGCAGATCCCCTCGGCGAGGGTGATCGCCCCCAGCCCCGCACTGGTGTACAACAGGAACTCGATGTTCTGGTACTGGGTGAATATCTCCGGCAGTAGCACCGAGAAGACGACGAACGCCACGAGGAGAATGGGCCAGATGAGGTTGTCGAGCGCGAACAACAGCAGCCGGGTCCGATCCCTCCGCAGGTCGGAAACCGTCGTACCCAACTTGGATAACGTGCTCATCCCGTCCGGATACCGGTATGGTTAGCTCGATCCCTCGATCTCGCGGAACACGTTCCCGTAGAGATAGGGGGCATCGGCGTTGTCCTGCGTGATCATCGCGTCCTCGCATTTCAGCCATGGCCACCACGTCTGGTCCTCGGCCTCGTACTCGGTCATCTCCGCCGGCCCCCAGAACTGCTCTTCCCACGGGTTTATCCCGTCGACTTCCTTGTTCTCGATCGAAAGGCCCTCCCCGGGCGTGACGGTATCGCCGACCTGTGGGAGCGCGTCCGCGCCGTTTTCGAGGTAGCTCCACATCAGTTCGAGGGTCAGCGGTGCGTACATGTGAAGCGGCTGGTCGACGGCGAAGTCGTAGTACCCGGCACCGATCCGCTGGTTGAGCTCCGGACCGCCGTCGATACCGAACGCCATGACGTGCTCTTCGTTGTCCTTCTTGTAGTACATGTCCGTCTGCTCCAGCGCGGTCAGGGCCCCCATCCCGCTGCCGACGTTGTTCGAGTAGATGGCGTCGACGTCCGGGTTCGCCTGTAGGGCGCTCTGAGTTTTGGGCGCGGAATTCTCCGGCGTCCCGTCGCTCTCGATTCGGTTGACGACCTCGACGGAGTCGGGGACGTTCTCGGTGAACCCGTAGAGTCGCTCCTGGCTGGTAGTGGATTCGAAGTTGAAGACGCTGGTGATGACCGTCGGCTGCTCGATTCCTTGGTCTTCGATCATCTGCGTGAACCGCTCGGCAGCGACCTGCCCGCCGGCGTACTGGCCGAACAGGGCCCCGATCAGGATGTCCTCGGAGAGGGTCGCCGTATCGAAGTTCATCACGGGAATGTCCTCCTCCGTGGCGGCCTTGACGATCTGTCTCGATGCCTTCGCGTCGAAGGGGTTCAGGAGGATGCCGTCGAGACCCTGGTTGATCGCGTTGATCGCGTCCTGTGTCTGCTTCGAGGCATCGAACTGAGCGTCGAGGATCGTGACCTCGACGTCGTCCATGTCCCGTGTGTACCACTTGGCCGCTTGGCCCTGTACGAAGAGACCGGCCTGCCCCATCGATTTGATCGAGACGGCGAAGCGCTGGGAGCCGCTGTCCGAGCTGCCGGTTTCGCCGACCGTGGTACCGGCGTCCGTCTCGCCGCCGCTTTGAGTGGTCGTGTCCGCCTCGGTGTCGCCACCACCCTGGCTGGTGGTGTCGGTCGCCGTACTACCGCCGCTTTGGCCGGCGGTGTTCGCCTCGGTATCGCCGCCGCCATCCTGGCTACACCCGGCAAGCCCGGCGATGCTAGCGACGCTGACTCCTTTCAGGAAAGTTCGTCTACTGGTCATGGTTACTTGGCAGCAGTGTCCATGGGCCCATGATTTCGCCCCCTACTTAGTCCTTCCCACTGTCCCGTTCGTCCCGAAATCGGCAAGCGGTATCGAGGGTGACGAAACGCCGCCTAAAGCGAGTCGGGACGCCTGGTCCGGGGACGAACGGTGCGCGATCCCGACGCCGGACCCGCCCGTCGAACGGCACAAAACCAGTCAGGCAGCCGAGGAGTCCGGCGAATCCGCTTCTGACCGCCGGTCGGCAGGCTGCTCGTTCGCGCCGTCGTCGTCGGGGCGCTGGCCGGAAACCATCATACCGACGATGTCATCACGCGTCACGTCGTCCGTGTCGAGCGTATCGACGACGCGACCCTGGAACAGTACGGTGACACGGTCGGTCATCGACAGCACCTCTTCGAGGTTGTGGTCGACGAGGACGATCGAGTGGCCGGCCTCTTTCAGCTGTCGGACCAAGTTCTCGACGTGCTCGACTGCCGCCTTCGAGAGCGCCGAGGTCGGCTCGTCGAGGAACACGATATCCGGGTCGGTGACGAGCGCGCGCCCGATGGCGACCGCCTGTCGTTCCCCACCGGAGAGGTATTCGACCGGCGTTTTCGGGTCGACGTGGATGTTCAGGCGTTCGCCGAGGATCCGCTCGGCCTCCTCGTTCATCGTCTCGTTGTCGATGATCGGGAAGACGCCGCCGAGTTTCTTGACCGGCGCTCGACCGAGAAACAGGTTCTCGGCGACCGAGAGCTCGTCGACGAGCGCGAGGTCCTGGTAGACGGTGCCGACGCCCAGACGCCGCGCGTGTTTGGGGCCGTCGATGGTAACCGGCTCCCCGTCAAATCTGATTTCGCCCGCGTCGGGTTGGTGGACGCCGACGAGCGTTTTGACCAACGTCGACTTGCCCGCGCCGTTGTCCCCGACGAGACCGAGCACTTCGTTGTCTTCGAGGGTGAGGGAGACGTCGGAGAGGGCCTCGACAGTACCGAATTGCTTCTGTACGTTCGCTACCTCGATACGAGGCTGGCTTCCGTTCGTCGTCATGAGGAACACACGGTATCCACCGTGGCTTGCGAACAGGGTGGGGCAGTCACGATAAATAGCTACCGGTGATGCGTCGCAGGGGGATTCCGGAAACGGAAATCGCGGCGTCCGGTGGCGGTCCCGAGTCGCGACCCGCTCGGCCGGGGAATGCT
>PXSV01000124.1:0-1322 GCA_003022685.1 Halobacteriales archaeon SW_9_67_24
TTTCAGTCGCTCGTAGGTTTTCTCCGACACCCGAACATGCTTGGTCGCCGTCTCGGCCATGTTTACGCGTGCGTTTACGACTCGATCCGTTTGAGACTTCCGGCGTTCGCGGGTGGACTACAGGGGTTCGCGGGAGTGTTCGTCCTTTCCACCGTGGTTGATTACCGCCTCGCTAAAAACGGCGTGACTGTTTCGGCGGACGTATGGAGCAAACGGCGATTGCTGATCCCGCTCGATGCCCAACTCACGACGAGACTGCCCAAAACCGAACACTCTGTGGGATCTCCCACAGTATCTCGGGGAGATCGCTTTCTGCCGGGTCGTTCTCCTCGACCTCGTACCGCTGGTGTTCGATGAGCCGTCGAACTTCGAATCCGGCATCCACGAGAGCGTTGTGGAGGTCGGCGACCGTTCGGTCGAAAACGAACAACGTCGACTCGTAGCCCCCGTCGATCGTGATCTCCCTGGAACCGGCGTCGAAATAGCTCCCCTCGATGGTCCCCGTCTCGTTATCCAAGTTCTCGTAGAGGGGATGTGGAACGCTGAAGACGAAGATACCGCCATCCCGCAGGACGCGATGGGCTTCGAGGAGCGCCCGGTCGAGACGTTCGACCATTTGGAACGCCGCTTCCGAGGACGCGACGTCGAACCTGTCGTCGGCGAACGGCAGGCTCGTCACGTCGCCACTGACGAACTGTGCATCGACACCGTAGAAGTCCCGCAACTGCCGTGCGTGGCGCAGTTGCTCGCCGGAGAAATCGATCCCGACGGCGGTCTCAGTACCTAGTTCGGCCGTGCCGACTGTTCCCTGACCGCCGCCACATCCCAGTTCGACGTAGTCCCTTCCTTCGACGGAGCCGAGCACGTCGGGTTGTGAGCCACCCGGAGAATCGGGCGCGAACGGGGACGGAGCCGGTGGGAGCTCCCCCTTTGCCGTGTTCGCGTTCCACAGCGCCTGGAAGTCCTCGCTCCACTCGTTCCACAGCCGTCGGTTTTCCCGCTTGTGCTCGGCCATGAGCCGTCGTCGTTCGCACGCAGTATCAGTGTTTTCGAGCCGCGCTTCGGGCAGTTCAGGGTGCGTAGTAGTACTCGCCCTGGTCCTTCTGCTCGCGGTCGAGCTGGCTGCCTGGCTTGTTGATCCGCGGCCGGCCAACGCGCTCGTCGCGCCGGAAGGTAACGTCGAGATCGGCGAGGAACTGGTTCATCCCCTCGCGCATCCCGATGGGCGTGCCGGCGTGGCCGGACTGTGCTGGTTCGCCGTCGAACACCAGCAGTCGGTCGGCGAGCAGGTCGATCATATAGATGTCGTGGTCAATCACGAG
>PXSV01000124.1:1384-6318 GCA_003022685.1 Halobacteriales archaeon SW_9_67_24
AGGTCCTGCTCCATGATGGGTTCGAGCTGGAGGGGCCCCGCGATCTCGGTGTTCCAGTACGAACTCCCGAAGTCGTTCGCGATCGAGGAGAGAAAGGCGTCGACCCGCATCGGCTGATCGATCTCGATGTACTGTGGTTTGTACGCCACGTCGAGCCTGGTCCCGACGCTGCCCTCGTCGGGATCGAGCCGACCCGCGAGGAGCTCCGCGAAGGTCGACTTCCCGATGCCGTTGGGGCCGACGACGCCGAGCACCTCGTTTTCGTTGATCGTGCCGCCCGCCACGGTGAGGGAAAACTCGCCGTCGCCGTAGGACTTCGCAAGGTCGGGGTACTCGACTAGCGGGTTGCTCGCGGCCGCAGTCCGGGGGGCGTGCTCCTCGAACTCGATCGCGTTCGGGCGGATCCGCATGTTCTCGTTTTCGAGATAGCCCGCGAGGTACTCGTTGATCCCGTTTTTCGCCGACTTCGGGCCGGTGACGACGCCGTAGGCTCCGGGTTCGCCGTAGGCGACGTGGAGCGAGTCCGCGAGGAGGTCGAGGATCGCGAGGTCGTGTTCGACCACGAGCACCGACCGATCCGCCCCCAGGTTGCCGATCAACCGCGCGGCGGCCATCCGCTGGCCGATGTCGAGGTACGGCGTGATCTCGTCGAGGAAGTAGAAATCCGCCTCCCGGGCAAGCGTCGCCGCGAGCGCGACCCGTTGGAGTTCGCCCCCGGAGATCGAGTCGATCGCCTGGTCCATCACCGGCCCGATCGAGAGCCGCTCCACGAGATCGTCGAGCACGCCGCGCTCGTCGGTGTGTTCGAGGAGTTCGCGGGTGTTGCCGTCGAAGCGATCGGGGATTCGGTCGACGTACTGGGGTTTGCGCGCGACCGTTACCGCCCCTTCGTCGAGGTCTTCGAGGTAGTTCTGGAGTTCGGTCCCACGGTACTCGTTCATCACCGCCGCCCAGTCGGGTTCGTCGTCCCACTGTCCGAGGTTGGGCGTGATCTCGTCGGCGAGGATTCGAACGGCGGTGGTCTTGCCGATCCCGTTCGGCCCCAAAATACCTGTGACGCGGCCCTCCTGGGGAGCGGGCAGCCCGTAGAGCGAGAAGGCGTTGTCGCCGTAGCGGTGGACGGGGTCCTCGTTTAGCTCTTGGGGAAGGTTGATGATCTCGATCGCGTCGAAGGGACACTTTTCGACGCAGATCCCGCAGGTCTCACCCAAACAGATCTCCTCGGAGATCCGGATCTGGTCGGGATCGCCCTCGTCGGCGTCCTCGCCCCGGGTGGTGATGCACTCCTTGCCGGTGCGATTCGGCGGGCAGTAGTTCGCACACTCGTAGTTACACCGATCTGGCTGGCAGCTATCGAGATCGACCACCGCGATCGAGTCGTCGGCCATTACAGCGTGGCCCCGGTCGTCAGGAGGATCGTCCAGGTTACGAACCAGAGCGCGAACGTCATGAACGCAACGTAGAGGTTGTCCTTGATGCCGAAGTCCTCGACGTCGATCCCGAGGAGTCGGAGCACGGGCAGTTGGATGACGATCGCACCGGCGAGCGGGTAGAGGCCGATGGTGTCCGTCGCAGCGCTCGCAAGCGTCGCGGAGACGAACGCGGCCGCGATCCCGGAAAGCGTCGTGAGCGAGACGACCGTGAGACTCCGGCGGTGACCGGCCCGCTCCTCAACGGTCTCGGTCGACATACCCCGACTCGGCGACCCGCGCTCAAAAGCCGTTCGCTCTCGTCGGGGGCCGAACCCGGCCGTGAGTCCGGGTTCGGCGTCGCCCGGACCGCACCTTTATGCACGTCGCGTTCGTGCGTTTCGCCAATGAGTGAAAGCGATACCGAGTGGCTGGTCGACCTCCCGCCGAGCGCGAAACTGGTCTACAAGGTGCTCGAATACAACGGTGCGCTGACTCAGAAAGGCATCGTGGAGGAGTCGATGCTCTCGGCGCGCACCGTCCGCTACGCGCTGGAACGCCTCGAAGGGATCGAGGCGGTCGACGAGGACGTCTACTTCGCCGACGCGCGACAGAACCTCTACGAGATCACGCCCGAGGCCCCCGATGCCGGGGCCGAACCGGCGGTCTGCGACGACTGAGAGGGATCATCGTGACTGGTTACCGGTAACCGGCGACCCCGTATCGACGGCAGACCGAACTGACTCACGACGATCCCCACGAGGGCACGGGGACGACGGTCGGCTGCCGGCTACTCGGTCCGCTCGATCAGCGACTGGTTCTCGACGGCGACGCCGCCCGAAAGGTCGACCTGCGGGTAGGGGATGTCGATGCCGGCGTCGTCGAAACGCTGTTTGACCGCCGTGACGTACTCGCCCCGGGTCTGGAGGAAGTCCGCCCGGTTGGGGTCGGCGATCCAGAAGCGCGAGGTGAGACCGACGTACGAATCCGCGAGCGCGTTGTCCGTGCTCAGCCGCACCGTGGGGGCGGGATCGTCGAGGATCTCCGGGTGCTTTTCGGCCTCCTCGACGATGATCTCGGTCGCCCGTTCGACATCGTCCTCGTAGCCGATCCCGAACGTGAACTGGAGGCGGAGCTCCTCGTTCGCCACCGGGTTCTTGATGACCCCGCCCGTCAACACGGCGTTCGGCACCGTGAGGAGCTCGTTGTCGAAGGTGCGAACCCGAGTGACTCGGAACGTGATGTCCTCGACCACGCCGGCGTAGGTTCCGCCGTCGCCCGGCCACTCGATCCAATCGCCGATCCGGAAGGGTCGGTCGGCGTAGATGAACGCACCCGCGACGAAGTTTGAAAAACCCGGAGAGGCGGGCGGCCCGGAACGCGATCGCGAGCGCGACGAAGAAGAGCAGAATCTTCAGGAGCCGCTGGATCGGCTTTTTCTCGTGGAAATCGAGGCCACGCCGGTCGAGCGCTCGGCCGAACAGCGGAACGATGATCGCCCGGCCGAGCGCGTAGGTCACGACGAGGGCGATCACGAACGAGATCGCCGCGCCAAGCAGCTTCGCCACCCCGGGTTGCAGGCCGAGATCGCGCAGCGTCCGACCGACCGGCCCGATCCCCTCGACGCTGACGTTGCCGGTCGCGTTCCTGTCGGTCCCGGTGCCCCCTGACTGTCCCAATTGCAACAGCCAGCCTGACACGCCGCCCGCCATCAGTGGTACGTGGCAGTGTTGCCCCGTGTCTCGATCACGTCGGCCCCGGCCTGTGCCGCGAGCCGCTCGGCCAGCTCGTCGGTCGTCGTCCCGCCGCGCGCCGCGCGGAGGAATTTCACCTTCACGAGGTCGCGATCGCCGAGCTGGCTTTCGAGTTCCTCGGCGACCGCAACGACGCCACCCTTTCCGACCCGGAGCGTGGCGTCGGTCGTCTGGGCGCGCTCCCTGAGAGTTTGCTCGTCCGTCGTCATGGCCCGGCGTCGTTTCCCAGCGGACGTAACCCTACCGATACGGGTAGCGCGCCTGCGAGCCACACTCACACGTGATGACCACGTGGCCGTCCTGGGTTCGGACCCGGCAGTTCCGGCCAGGCCGGAGGTAGGCGTCGCAGGCGTCACAGGAAAAGCGCTTCAGTCGACGGGGCAGCGACCGACGATTCCGTTCGGCGACCCGGCGCGCGAGCCGGACGTACTCCTTCGCGCGATCGTCGTGGCCCCTGCTGGCGGCGTCGGCGGCGAGCGCGTGGAGGCGTTCGATGCGTTCGTCGGCGAGAGTCATCGTTGCGGTCGAGTCGGAATCTCGATCGAGGATTCACCGCCGGCGCACATCGGTCTTGCCTTCGCGTTCCGGGCACTGTTGATCCGAACGACAGCCGGCTGAGCAACCGCACGGGCGGGACTGATAGGGTCGGTTGGAAGCGGTTACCGGTGCGACCGACGCCATCGTGCGGTCGATCCCGGAAGGACTTCCAACCGACTCTATGAAAGGGGCGGCGCTCTCGATGAGCGAGACGACGTAAGGACCGCAGGCCGGAGGCCGGGACCGCAGCGAGTCGCAGCCATCGAGAACGCCGGGGCTTTCAAGCCGGTTGTGTCCGCTGTCTCTGCGGAATTGGGTAAGTTGACACCGCCGCGTTCCGGTGGAGTTATTCGGCCCGGCGTCGCGGCTGGGATGTGCGCGCGCTCAACTACCTCGAATGCGAAGGCGTGCTCGAACGCAGCGGCTGGGCCACCGCCGCCGCCCAGCAGCGCCAGGCGCTTGCCGCCACCGACATCGGGGTTTTGACGTCGCCGTGGCGCAGTGGCGACCTCCGTTCGGCCGCAGGGTCGCTCGTGTCGGATGGAGATCCGTTCGCCGAATACGATCTCGCGCACTGCCACGCGCCCGGTCCGGGGAGCCTCGCGGTCGCGCGCCACGCTCGAAGCCAGGGAATCCCGCTCGTGCTCCACGCCCACATGACCGCCGAGGACTTCGGCGAGTCGTTCCGGTTCTCGTCCCAGGTCGCCCCCGCACTCGGCCGCTACCTCCGGTGGTTTTACTCCCAGGCTGATCTCGTGCTCTGTCCGAGCCAGTACACGAAAGGGCTGCTCGAAGACTATCCGGTGGACGCACCGATCAAAACGATCACCAACGGCGTCGACCACGACGCGCTCGCGGGTCACGAATCGCTGCGCGAGGAGTACCGCGACCGATACGATCTCGACGGCACAGTGATATTCACGGTCGGGAGCGTCTTCGAGCGCAAGGGTCTCACGACGTTCTGTCGCCTCGCGGCGGCCACCGACCACGAGTTCGCGTGGTTCGGAGCGTACGATACGGGACCGCACGGCTCGCGAGCCGTCAAACGCTGGACCAGCGACCCGCCCGCAAACGTCACGTTCACCGGGTGGATCGACGACAAGCGCGGCGCGTTCGGGGCCGGTGACGTGTTCTGCTTTCCGACGAAGGACGAGAACCAGGGTCTCGTCGTCCTCGAAGCGATGGCGTGTGGCAAGCCGGTCGTCATCAGCGACATCCCGGTGTTCGAGGAGTT
>PXSV01000125.1 GCA_003022685.1 Halobacteriales archaeon SW_9_67_24
CGGCCAGGTGGTCGCGGCGACCGCCGAGGAGAACGTGGCGACCGACGGAACCGGCACGATCACCATCGAGGACGACCTCGACGACACGAACGAAAGCGGCGACACGGCAAGCGACAGTCCGGCGGGCGACGGCTCGACCGACGACGGTGCGTCCGCTTCCGAGGTCACTGTGACCGCTGCGAGCGAGGGGGGCGACCGGGCGGACGACGCCGAACCCCGGGACCACCAGGACGCCTCATCGGACGGTGAGAGGATCCCGACCGTCGAGGACGCCGACGATACGGGCGGGCGTGCGCCGGGCGAGTGGCCCGCCGACCCCGACGACGGAGCCACGAGCGCGACCCGATCCGGCGGGACGTCAACGACGGGATCGCTCACCCCCATCGACGGCGGATCGCATGCCACGAACGCGGCGTCGGAGCCGAAACCGTTGTCGGACGGGTGGGCGGTCGAAACGGACGCAACGACAGCCGACGCGGGCGGGGCGAACGATACGGCCGGGGAGGGACACTCGGGCGAGACGTTCGCGTGCTCGGCGTGTGGGTTCACCGCCGCGATCGCCGACTCGCCGCTCCGTGCGGGCGACATCTGCCCCGAGTGTCGGGCGGGCTACCTCGCGCGGAGGACGCGAAAGGGATAACCCCGCCCCTTGCAAACGGGCCGTTCATGCGCGAGTACAAGATGCGACGCGGCGAGCATCTCGACGACCGGATCCCCGAGATGGAACGCACGATCGAGGAGTTCTTCGGGGAGATCACGACGACTACCGAGCACAACGGCAGCGACCTCCACGTCGTCGAGGACCCCGAGAACCCGGTGTTCGAGCGCGTCGTCGCGGGCGCGGTTTCCTACGGCAGCAAGAAGGACACCCTCGCCGTGGACTTCGAGGAACGCCCGGCCGAGGGGGTCATCGCCGAGGGCAACGCCGACGCGGCCGCCGACGCCGTCGACGCGAAAAACGACTTCCTGCTCGAAGCCACCGGTCGCGACGCCAAGAGCCGGCGGGAATCGATGAAGCGCACAGTCGAGGACGACGCGGACGCGCCCGATAACGTCTGAGTACGGCGAGAACGAGTGATCGAAGGACGACGAGACGACGTCAGTGGCCGAGTTTCGTGCGGCTGATGGCGACCGACCCGGGCGTGATGATCAGTTGGTCGTCGGCCTTCTGGACGATGTCGCCGCCGACCTCGCTCGTGATCTCCTGGAGGTCCCCCACGATGCGCTCCATCGTCTCGTCGGTGGTAGTGGAACGAGTGATGTCGGCGACCACGACGTCGCCGTCGTAGATCGCGTTCTTGATGTCGATGACGTCGCGCTGGCTGTCGATGCTGGCGATGTGTACCGTGGTCGCCGTCTCGCCGACCGAGCCCTCGACGTCCTCGGCACCGAGTTCGACGTACTCGCCGCCGACCCCGCCTCGCGGCTCGGCACTCCCGAGAAGGCTGTCCATCAGACCCATGCCCGCTACCGCGGCCGTCGGCGGTATATCTCTTACGACGCGGCCGTCCTCTCCCGGTCGAACCTGTTGCCCTCGATTGGTCGCCCTCTACTGCACCGCCGACGAGCGACGGCCGCCGGATCGGCCGTCGTCTGGCCGACCGCCCCGACCTACCGACACCGCCTGCCCGACGGCCATCCGGAACGACTCTCCGGCAGTATAAATGGGTGCGTGTCGTACCCGACCTCGTGACCACGACGGCCACGGACGATCGATCCGTGCGGACCCGTGAGGCCGCCAGGGCCGACCTCCTCGCGGTGTTCCGGATCGAGAAGGCCTCCTTCGCCCAGCCGTGGCCGTACCGCGCGTTCGAGCGGTTCCTCGGCGAACCCGGCTTTCTGGTCGCCGACACCGACGAGGTGATCGGCTACGTGCTCGCCGACGTGACGCCGAACGGCGGCCGGCAGATCGGCCACATCAAGGACATCGCGGTCGCGCCCGCGTCCCGGGGCCAGGGTGTCGGCGCGACGCTGCTCGGTCGTGCAATCGACGTGGTGCGCGACCGAAGGGCGACCTCGGTCAGGCTCGAAGTCCGCGAGAGCAACGAGCCGGCGATCGCGCTGTATCGCCGGTTCGGGTTCGTCCACCGAAGCACCTCGGGGGGTTACTACGCCGACGGCGAGGACGCGCTCGTCCTGGTTCGGGAGCTCGACGGGTGAGCCACGGGCTGTGGCCCACCGTTTCCGTCCGTGGCATCCCCGATCAGCTCTCCTCCCCGGAATCGCTCTCCACGGCGGCCGCGTAATCCGCGAGCCCGACCCCATCGCGCGGCTGATCCGGGATGTCCCGCGCCGCCGCCTCGAACTCGCGCACGATCGTTTCGGGGGGTGTCGATCCCGCGGCGTCGAGGTACTTCGCCACCATGCCGGCCACTTCGGGGGCCGAAAACGAGGTCCCCGACGACTTCACCCACGGGCCATCGAGATCGGTCCCCATCGTCGTTCCCTCCGCCTGGACGAGCCGGTTGTCCTTGCCGATGGCGGCCACGTCGGGGTTGTCACGGTCGGGGTTGTACGACGAGAACTCCGCGATCGTCCCCTCCTCGGTGCAGGCCGCGATCGAGAACGCGCGCTCGGCGGTCGCAGGGCTGCCCGACTTCTCGCCGGAGTTGCCGGCCGACACCACGTCCCGAACCCCCGTCTCGACGAGGCCGTTGTGGACGCGGTTGATCGCTTGCGAGGTTTCCTGCGAGCCCCACGACATGTTCACGACGTCGTAGGCGTCGGTGTTGTCGTGGAGCCACTCGTAGGCGCGCATGATGACGTTGTTTTTCGTTCGTCCTTCCTCACCGAAGATCCGGAGCGCAATCAGGTCAGCGTCGGGCGCGAGTCGCGTGACCTGGCCCAGCACGGCCGTCCCGTGACCGACCGCGTCGCTCCCGCCCGCCCCCGTCACGTCGACCTGCTCGGTCTCCGTTCCCTCGAACACCGGATGGTCGGGGTCGATACCGGAATCCATCGCCACCACGGTGAGACCGTCGCCGGTGGTGTCGTCCCCGGAGACGTCGTGGAGCCGGCGGACGTCCTCGATCGTGGCCACCGTGTCGCGCTCCTCGCTCACGTGTGCTGGTTCGATATGGGGCTCGACGGCGCGGTTGGGTTCGAGGTCGAGCACGCGGTCGTCGTCTGCGATTGTCGGTTCGTGTTCGGAATCGCACTCGATGTAGGCCGCTGCTCCCGTGTCGCCGAAGTCGTAGGTCTCGACGACATTACACTCCATCTCACGGAGGAACTCGGCCGGCTCGCGCGCGAAGACGATGCGTTCGTTCATGATTCTCTACACGGCCCTACCGGCCCCACCATCTCATCATTGTTCCGCGATCCGGGAGAAAACTATCCGGCGCTCCCGTCGTGCGGTCGTCGACTCGTAGCGATTGTTGTGACTGTTTCCCGGTAGCCGCCGGCCTCGTGTCGGCGGCATCCCGAAACGACTCACGACAATCCCTATCACTGCTCGACGATCCGCTCGTCGACCGTCTCGCCGAAGTGGCGAGCACCCTCTTCGTAGTGGACCCGCACCTCGTCGCCGACTTCGAGGTCGGTCACCGCTCGCGGCCCGTCGCGGGTGGCGATCTTGATGGTTTCGGCGTTCTGAAGCAGCGTCTCGATCCGATCACCCTTCGGCGTGGCGTCGCTCTTGCCCGACTCGGCCTCGTCGACCGTCTCGGGCCCGTCGTCTGACTCGGCGTCGTGTGCCACTTCGGCCTCGATCCGGAACATCGGCCGGCGCTCGATCTTCGCGCGCCCGACGACCGCCTCGCGCGCCCGGCCGTCGGTGTCCACGACCTGGACCTCGTCGCCGCTTTTGAGTTCGGCGAGGTACTTCGTCCCGCCGCCCGGCGTCCGGACGTAGGCATGAACGGCTCCGGCGTTCACCCTGAACGGCCGGGAGGCCACATACGGCGACTCGGCGGTTTCGGCGTGAACGAAGAAGAGCCCGCGACTCATCGAGCCGATGAGCATCCCTTCGTCACCGTCCATTAGCGAGCCGGTATCGACGCAGACCCGATCGGCGGAGCCGACGCGCTCGACGGCGGTGATCGTCGCCCACTGGAGGTCGAGCTGCTCGCGCTCGGTCTCGTCCCTGATCTCCACTGTCCGCCGGATCTCGTCGGCATCGTCGGAATCGAGCAAGACGCCGTCGGCCCCGGTTTCGAGTGTCTCGAAGGCGGTCCGGGCCTCCTCGGCGGTCTCGACGCCCGCGACGAGTTCGGTCTCGTCGCCGATCCGCGCGATCAGGTTTTCGAGCGGGATGATGGTCCAGTCCTCGCTCACCACGAGCGTGTGATCGGCGGCCTCGGCCGCGCTCTCGGCGAAGGACTCGTACTCCTCGTTGAACACCCGGACGTAGGCGGTGTCGGCGTCGCCCCGCCGGAGCGTCGAGAGGTCCGCCGACCCGGAGTGATCCGGCGGGAGATCGGCCGTGCCGTCGCCCTCGCCGTCCTTGCCGACGACGGTGGTCTCCGGGTCGTCCTCATCGTCGCCGATGACGTCCGGCCCGGCGGTTTCGAACGCTGCGACCGACACCTGGCCGAGATCCCTGACCCGCGAGACGTCCTCGGCGTCGACGAGGACCCAGTCGACGCCGGCTTCGAGCCCGGCGGTGATTCGCTTTTTTCTACTTTCCCAGTCGCCAACCGCGTCGTCGGCCTTGAGCCAGACGGAACGTGTCATAGCGTGGCGCTCGGTGCGGGGCGGCTTGAACGTGGCGAAACCGCCGGCCGCGTCCGCCCGATCGGTCCGAAGGGTTATGTTCGTGGACGGAGGTCGTTCGACATGACGACGCCTTCGATTTCGACGGTCTGTTTCGATCTCGACGGAACGTTGCTGACGTACGATCAGGACCCTGACGCCGTACTCGCGACGGCGTTCACCGACGCGGGCGTCGAGCAGTTCTGTGATCCCTCCCAGCTCTGGGCCGCCGCCGATGAAGTCGAGGACGCCGACGACGACATCGACTTCCTGACGAAGGCCTTTCGAACTGCGGGCGAGCACCACGACGGTGAAATCGACAGTCCGGACGTGCTCGCGAGGGCATACGACGACGCGACCGATCACGCCGCCGTCTCCTTTCGACCCGGCGCGCAAACAGCGCTGGAACGGGCCCGCGAGCACGGCCGCGTCGGCCTGATCACGAACGGCGGGCGGGCGACCCAGAAGCAGAAACTCGCATCCCTCGACATCCACGACGCCTTCGAAACCCACGTTTACGCCGGCGAAACCACCCCGCCAAAGCCCGCAACCGAGCCGTTCGACCGCGCACTGGCCGCGCTCGACGCGGAACCCGAGCGGACGCTGTACGTCGGGAACTCGCTGCGCCACGACGTGGCGGGCGCGCGGGCCGCCGGCCTCCGGGCGGCGTGGTTCCCGGTCGCGGACGATCGTGACGACCGCGACGACCACGACCCCGACCACGTCTTCGAGAGCCTCCACGACCTCGATGGCGTGCTCTAATCCTGCGGGGCGACGGCGTCACGCGAGGAACCACCCGCCGTCCCGACGGTCTCGATGACCTCGGTGTAGACCAGCGCGAGGCCGACCAGCGCGAGGCCGGCCCCGAACACGAACGGGTAGACGAACCCGAAGCCGACGAGGAAGCCGGAGGCGAGCGGGCCGATGGCGATCCCGAGCCCGAACGCCATCGTGAGAACGGAGAGCTGGGTGCCCGACTGGCCCTCGTCGGCGAGATCGCCCGCGAGCGCCAGCGCCGGCGAGAACACCATCGCGGCCGCGACGCCCTGGAGGACGCGGGCGACCAGCATGCCGGCTGGCGTCACCACCAGTCCCTGAGCGAGCGTGGTCGGCACGAGGAGTGCGAGCCCCGCGAGCAGGAACGGCCGGCGACCGTACCGGTCGCTCGCGGCCCCGATCGGCGTCTGGAGGCCGACCTGGGCGAGGATGAACGCGCCGAACTCCAGCCCGAACAGCGTCGGGCCCTGATCGAGCCGGGTGTTCACCTGCGGTTCGATCGCCGACAGCAGCGCGATCGCGATCGCCATGAACAGGCTCGCCACCCCGAGCGTGAACACTGGATCGAGGCGGTGGGCGTCGTCGCGGGCCCACACCGCGACCGAGAGGTCCTCGCCGGCGCTCGCGTGCGTCGTGTCGGGGTCCTCGATGAAGGCCGTGACGAGCGCGAACCCGACGATCGCGGTGAGGGTGGCGATCCCGAACGCGGCGTCGAACCCGCTGAGTCCGACCGCGATCCCGCCGAAGTCGATCGCGTACGGTCCCGAGTGAACGACCGCGCCGGCGACGATCGGGCCGACGCCGAACCCGAGCAGCCGGAAGGTGTTGTACGTCCCCATGCTCCCGCCACGAGTGTCGGTCGTCGCCAGCTCGCTCACCAGCGCGATCGTCGCCGGAAGGGTAAAGGCCACCCCGATCCCCTGGAGCGCGCGGATCCCGAGCAGCGCGACGTACCCGTCCGCGAAGACGTACGCGCCGTTGGCGACCGTGAGGATCCCGAGCCCCAAGAGGATGAAGATCCGGCGTGCGCCACGTCGATCGGACAACCGCCCTGTAAATGGCTGGAGGAAGCTGCTGAAGAAGCCGTACATCGAGAGGATCAGCCCCGTCACGAGCGCCTCGCTCACCCCGAACGCGCCCCCGGTGATCTCAGTGCTCGCGACGTACAGCGGCAGAACGACGATCAGAAACGAATTGCCGATCGCGTCGGCCATCCGGGCGAGCGCCAGCGTCAGAACGTCCCGGTCGACGTCGGGCGTTCTCACCGACTCCCCTTCCGATCTGTGCTCCCGGCCGTCGCCAGGTTCGTCACGCTGCTGTCCGGCGGTGTTTCGGGCCGTCGCCGATCCGCGTCCGCCGGCGACTCCTCTCGATATCGTTTCACGCGACCCATACTGAGCTGCTTTCGACTAACTGGCCAGTCAGTATGAAGCTTGCGGGGCCCCGTCGATCACGCCTCGTTCGCGAGGCCAGCACGATCCAGCGCCTCGTCGACCGGGAGGTCGTCGTGGACGACGCCCGCGACCGCGCGGGTGATCGCCTCGGGATCGTCGTGCTGGAAGATCGTCCGGCCGATCGAGACGCCCGCCGCGCCCGCGTCCATCGCGCCCCGGACGTTTTCGAGCGTTGCGTGATTCCCCTCGGGTTCGCCGCCCGCGATGATCACGGGGAGCCTCGTCGACTCGACCACGTGCTCGAAGCTCTCCGCATCCCCCGAGTAGCCGGTCTTCACCACGTCGGCTCCGAGCTCCTCGCCGAGGCGGACCGCGTGGCCGAGGCGTTCGGGGTCGGCCTCGTCGACGCTCGGCCCGCGGGCGTACGTCATCGCGAGCACCGGGAGCCCGAACTCGCGCGCGCGCTCGGTTAACGCTGCGAGGTCCTCGATCTGTGTCGGTTCGGAGTCACTGCCGACGTTGATGTGAAGGGAGACTGCGTCCGCACCCGCCCGGATCGCCGCTTCGACCGTGCCTGTCCGTCGTTTGTCGTTAGTGTCCGGACCGGTCGCCGTCGAACCGTTCAGATGGATCACGTAACCTGCCCCGTTCTTGTTGGGGTGGACCCGCGGGGCGATCCCTTTCTGTGTCAGGACCGCGTCCGCGCCGCCGCGCGTCACCGCGTCGATCGTGTCCTCGATCTCTTTCAAACCACTGACCGCCCCAAGCGTGATGCCGTGGTCCATCGGGACCGTGAGGTAGCGGCCGTCCGTGCCGATCCGATCGAGTCGTGCCTGCGTGCCGGGGTTCATACTGGTATTCGATGCCACGGCGGTTATGTTCGTTCCGGTCGCGGTTGACGTTGCGCGCCTGCGACCGCTCCCTCCTTGATTTCTCGCCCCTTCGCTTCGAGTCGATCGGCCACGGTCGCGGCGTCCTCGCCCGCCTCCGCTCCCTCGGCCACGATGTCGACCAGCGCGCTCCCGACGATGACGCCGTCCGCGCCCGCCGCGACCACCTCGCTCGCCTGTTCGTCCGAGGAGATCCCGAACCCGACCGCCTTCGGAACTCCCCCCTCCGCGAGTCGATCGAGACTCTCCTCGGTCCGTGCGGAGACGTCGGCCTTTGCCCCGGTGACGCCGAGGCGCGCCTGGACGTAGACGTACCCCGAGACCCGCGACATGATCCGATCGAGGCGCTCGCCCCGCGTCGTGGGCGCGACGATGAACACGAGATCGCAGTCGAACCCGTCGCAGGCCGCCCGGAGCGGGTCGGCCTCCTCTGCTGGCAAGTCGGGGACGACGAACCCCTCGATCCCCGCTGCAGCGGCGCGCTCGACGAACGCGCGGGGCCGATCAGCGCCCTCATCGCCGTATCGGTAGATCAGATTGTAGTAGGTCATACAGATGAGGGGCACGTCCACGTCGAGCTCCTCGACGAACGTGAAGAAGCGATCGGGGGTCATCCCGGCGTCGAGCGACCGGTTGACCGCCGCCTGGATCGTCGGCCCCTCGGCGACGGGCTCGGAGAAGGGGAGGCCGAGCTCGATCACGTCGGCCCCGCCGCGCGCGAGCGCCTCGACGTATTCGAGCGACGCATCGTAGTCGGGATCGCCCGCCGCAAGGTACGGCACGAACGCCGGCCCGTCCGCAAAGGCCGCCTCGATGGCGTCCATCACAGTCCTCCCGTGAACACGTCCATGTCGGGCGCTTCGTCGATCCCGCGCCGATCCGTCTCCTCGATCACCGTTTCGAGGTCCTTGTCGCCCCGTCCGGAGACGTTGACCACGACTACGTCGCCGAGGTCCTCGTGTGCCGCATCGAGATGGGCGAGCGCGTGGGCGGTTTCGAGCGCCGGAATGATCCCCTCCGTGCTGGAGAGTCGGTGGAACGCCGCGAGCGCGGCGTCGTCGTCGACGTTTTTCGCCCGAACGCGGCCGGACTCCACGAGGTGGGCGAGTTCCGGGCCGACCCCCGCGTAGTCGAGTCCCGCCGAGACCGAATGGGATTCGAGGATCTGGCCGTCGCCGTCCTGAAGGAGTCGCGTGCGCGCGCCGTGGAGTACGCCCTCCCCTCCCGTCGAGAGCGACGCGGAGTTCGGTGCGACGCCGCGCTCCTCGTCGACCGCGAGCGACGAACCGCCCGCCTCGACCGCGTGGAGATCGACCCCGTCGTCGGAGACGAACTCCGCGAACGCACCCATCGTGTTCGAGCCGCCGCCCGCACACGCGAGGACGCTATCGGGAAGCTCGCCGGTCTGCTCGCGGACCTGGCGTCTAGCCTCCTCGGAAATCACAGCTTGAAAGTCCCGAACCATCGCGGGGAACGGGTGTGGGCCGACGACGCTCCCGAGCACGTAGTGGGTGTTCTCCACAGTAGTAGCCCAGTCGCGCATCGTCTCGTTGATGGCCTCCTTCAGCGTTCCCCGGCCCGCTGTGACCGCAGTGACGTCCGCACCGTTCAGCCGCATCCGGAACACGTTGGGGCGCTGGCGGTTGATGTCGGTCTCGCCCATGTAGACCTCGCAGGGCATGTCGAGGTGGGCGGCGGCCATCGCGGTCGCGGTGCCGTGCTGGCCCGCGCCGGTCTCGGCGACGATGCGCTCCTTGCCCATGTACTTTGCGAGCAGCACCTGGCCGAGCGCGTTGTTCAGCTTGTGTGCGCCGCCGTGAAGCAGGTCCTCGCGTTTGAGGTACACCTCGGTGTCGTAGCGCTCGCTCAGCCGCTCGGCGCGTTGGAGCGGCGGCGGCCGGCCGCCGAACGCGCGGAGGCGCTCGCGGAAGTCCTCGACGAACCCGTCCTCATCGTCGAGAAC
>PXSV01000126.1 GCA_003022685.1 Halobacteriales archaeon SW_9_67_24
GGCGCTCGCGCGAATCGAGGTCGTGTTCCCCGCTCGACCGCGTGCCTGGCACGAGCTCCTCGACGGTCGCGCCGTGATGGCTGGCGACCCGCTCGACGAGTTCGCCGTCCTGCATCCGCTGGAGACCGTGCCAGAGACCGAGAAACAACATCGTGGGCGCGATACAGACGAACACACCGACCAGCACGCGAAACAGGAGGTTCACGAACGATGGTAGTGCTTAGCGTACTAATCGCTGACGCCCCTCACTCTCTCGACACGAGCGCTGGCAGTCGTCGAGTAATCGGCCGAGCACATCGAAACGGTGTCGCCCAACACGAACGTTTATCAGACGGACTCGCATGAGTGATGCCATGAGCGTGATGTCGTCGGTAGTACGTCGCTGAACAACCGATCTGCACGTTCTCGGCACCGTTGCTCACCCAGCCGCAGGTATCCGAAAGGGACGACCCATGACAGAGCTAGCTGAAACCTACGATCCCGACGCGCTCGAAGCCAAATGGCGCGAGGAGTGGCACGAATCCGACCTGTATCGCTACGACGACCACGATGACGGCGCAACCGAGTACGTGATCGACACGCCGCCGCCCTACCCGACCGGCGATCTCCACGTCGGGCACGCGCTCGGCTGGAGCTACATGGACTTCGCCGCGCGCTACCACCGGATGCAGGGCAAAAGCGTCTCCTTCCCCCAGGGATGGGACTGTCATGGCCTCCCCACCGAGGTGAAGGTCGAGGAGGACCACGACATCCGGCGGACGGACGTGCCGCGCGAGGAGTTCCGGAAGCTGTGCGTCGAGCACACCGAACGGAAGATCGATGGGATGAAGCAGACGATGCAGTGGCTCGGCTTCTCCCAGGATTGGTCCCAGGAGTACCGCACGATGGACCCCGAATACTGGGCGAAGACCCAGCGCTCGTTCGTCGAGATGGCGGAGAAGGGGTACGTCCACCGCGACGAACATCCCGTGAACTGGTGTCCGCGGTGTGAGACCGCGATCGCCGACGCCGAAGTCGAGAACGTCGATTCCGAGGGAACGCTTGCGACGATCCGCTTTTCGGGCGTCGACAACGACGCGATCGAGATTGCGACCACGCGCCCCGAACTGCTCGCGGCCTGCGTCGGGATGGCGGTCGATCCCGACGACGAGCGCTACGCGGGCCGGGTGGGCGACACCTTCGAAGTGCCGGTGTTCGGCCACGAGGTCGAACTCGTCGCGAGCGAGGAGGTCGACGGCGAGTTCGGTACTGGCGCGGTGATGATCTGCACCTTCGGCGACAAGCAGGACGTCGACTGGTGGGCGGAGTACGATCTCGACCTCCGACCCGTGGTGACCGAGGACGGCCGACTCGCCGAGAGCGTGCCGGAGTTCGGCGGACTCGATGTCGACGACGCAAAGAAAGAGATCACCGCCGCGCTCCAGCGGGAGGGGTATCTCCGCGACGAGGAACCCATCGAACAGTCGGTCGGGGCGTGCTGGCGGTGTGACACGCCGATCGAGATCCTCTCGAAGGAGCAGTGGTTCGTCCGAGTCGACCAGGACGAGATTCTGGGCAAAGCCCGGGAGGTCGACTGGATTCCCGAGCATATGTACGGCCGTCTCGAAGAGTGGACCGAGGGGATGGAGTGGGACTGGGTGATTTCGCGCCAGCGGGTGTTCGCCACCCCGATCCCGGCGTGGTCGTGCGAGGAGTGCGGCCACTGGCACGTCGCCGAGTTGGACGATCTCCCCGCCGAACCCACCGAGGACGATCCCGACGCCGACTGTCCCGACTGCGGCGCGAGCGCCTGGACCGGCGAGAGCGACGTGATGGACACGTGGATGGACTCGTCGATCTCGGCGCTCCACGTCGCGGGCTGGCCCGAGGAGTCCTTCGAGCCCGTCCAGCTCCGCGAGCAGGGCCACGAGATCATCCGGACGTGGGCCTTTTACACGCTCCTCCGGACCGCCGCCCTCGAAGACCAGAAACCGTGGGACGAGGCGCTCATCAACGGGATGGTGCTGGGGGCGGACGGCAACAAGATGTCGAAATCGAAGGACAACTCGGTCGCCCCGGAGGAAGTCGTCGAGGATCACTCCGCCGACGCGTTCCGTCAGGCGCTTGCCCTCGGCGGCCAGCCGGGATCCGACATCCAGTTCCAGCCAAAGGAAATCAGGAGCGCGTCGCGCTTCCTCACGAAGCTCTGGAACATCACACGCTTTGCGAGCCAGCATCTCGACGCCGAAACCGCCGCTGAAACGGCCGCAGACGGGGGAGCGCTGGATGAGGCCGCCACCGACGCCGATCGCTGGATTCTCTCGCGGTGCGCGCGGGTCGCCGACGACGTCGCGGTCCACATGGACGAGTACCGCTTCGATCGCGCGCTCCGGAAGGTCCGCGAGTTCGTCTGGCACGATCTCGCCGACGACTACGTCGAACTCATCAAGGGCCGGCTGTACGAGGGCAGCGACGCCGAGCGCGACGCCGCACGGCACGCGCTCTCGACGACGCTCTCGGCGTCGCTCCGGCTGCTCGCGCCGTTCTCGCCGTTCCTCGCCGAGGAGGCGTACCACCACCTTCCCGACACGTCGGGGAGCGTCCACGCCACCGCGTGGCCCGCGCTCGATGTCGCCGACGACGCCGCCGAGGCACGCGGCGAGCGGATCGCCGCGGTCGCGAGCGCGGTCCGGGCGTGGAAATCCGACGAAGGAATGGCGCTCAACGCCGACCTCGATCGGATCGAAGTCTATGTTAGAGGAAGGACTGACTTCGATACTGGTGATCTGAGCACAACAGTGAATGCTCCTGTCGAAGTCATAGGCGGCAAACCAGTCGCCAAACATGTCCCAGTTGAGGTCCGTCCAGACTACAGCCAAATTGGCCCGAAATACCGGGATCAATCAGCTGATATTGTGGACGCGCTCGAAGACGCTGATCCGGGCGACATCGAGATACAGAAACAAGAGAAGGGTGAGATCGAGTTAGACATCGGCGAGGAAATCATAGTCCTCGATGGTGGCGCAGTCGAGATTATCGAAGAGCGGCGTGTTGGGGGCGAGACCGTCGAGGTTCTTGAAACTGATAGTTCGACGGTGTTGGTGTTCCCGTAGCACCGCTGTTCCGGATGGCTCTCGAAAGTCGATCGGTCGTCTATATACGGCACGTTCAGCTACCGATCACGACACTTAAAGAAGTATCGAGCGTCTCGGTTCGGGTTGCTCGACGGCCGCGACCCTTCTCAGGCGTAGCGTTCGAGTTCGGGCCGGTCAAGATCGTCGAGCACGTCGCCCGCGGTGTCGTCGAGGAGGCTCCGGCCCTCGGCGGTGATCCGGCGGCCCTCGCCCTCGGCGGTCTCGACCAGGTCCTCGGCTTCGAGCTGCTGGAGTGCAGTCCGGATGATCTTCCCGCTGCCCTCGGTCTTCCGCGGCGGGGCGACGCCGTAGCGGTTCGAGCCGTCCTTGGTGTCGCCGTAGGCGGTCGTGAGCCGGTCGACCCCGATCTCGCCGTCGATGGCGACCCGTCGGAGCAGGCTGGCCGCGCGCGTTCGCCAGAACTCCTCCTGTTCGGGGGGGAGTTCGCGGCCCGCGCCGGTCTTCGCGTAGGCCGCCCAGGCGGGGCGTTCGATGCTCTCGGGAAGGCGATCGACGAGCGCGTCGATGAGTGCGTCCGCCGGAACGTCGTAGAGAGTTGCCATACAGACGAAACGCTCGCGCTCGGGGTTAAACGCGTCGGTAG
>PXSV01000127.1 GCA_003022685.1 Halobacteriales archaeon SW_9_67_24
TCGCCGACGAACACCTCGACGCCGCCGGAGTGGAGGTTGAACTCGCTGTACTGGGGGGCCGAACAGCCCTCGATGTAGTGGACCTCCGAGTTCTCCTCGGCGATGATGAGGGTGTGCTCGAACTGGCCCATTCCCTCGCTGTTCATCCGGAAGTACGCCTGGATCGGCATCTCGACGGTGACGCCCTCGGGCACGTAGACGAACGAGCCGCCCGACCAGATCGCGCCGTGCAGCGCCGCGAACTTGTTGTCGCTCGCTGGTACGCAGTTCGTCATGAAGTGCTCCCTGACGAGCTCCTCGTGCTCCTGGACGGCCTTGTCCATGTCACAGAAGACGACGCCCTTCTCCTCCCAGCGCTCCTGCATGTTCTGGTAGACGATCTCGGATTCGTACTGGGCACCCACACCGGAAAGGGCGTTCTTCTCGGCCTCGGGGATCCCGAGTTTGTCGAAGGTGTCCTGGATCTCCTCGGGGAGGTCGGTCCAGTCATCGACACCGCCTCGGGTATCGATGTCGGGCCGGATGTATGGGACGATCTGGCCGATGTCGACCTCCGAGAGGTCGGGCTGGCCCGGCCAGTCGGTGGGCATCGGCATCGCGTGGAACTGCCGGAGCGCGCGGAGACGGCGCTCCAGCATCCACTCGGGCTCGTCCTTGTCCTCGGAGATCAGTCGGATCGTCTCCTCGTCGAGGTCGCCCTTCTCGGCCCGAAACGCTGAGCTTTCCTCTTTTTTGAACTCGAAGCGCGCTTCCGAATCGGTCTCGCGCAGGTGGTCTTGGTCGGAACTCATGATGTGTGTTGTGTAGTGGTCGAAGCCTTATCAGGCTGTCTCGTATGCTTCTTCGCGGACCCAGTCGTACCCCTCGTCTTCGAGCTGGCGGGCCAGCTCGGGACCGCCGCTTTTGGCGATCTTGCCGTCGAGCATCACGTGGACGTGATCGGGTTCGACGTAGTCGAGGATCCGCTGGTAGTGGGTGATCTGGAGGATGCCCGCGCCCTGCTCGTCACGGAGCGCGTTGATTCCGTTCGACACGTCTTGCAGTCGGTCGATGTCGAGTCCGGAGTCGATCTCGTCGAGCACCGCGATCTGTGGTTCGAGGATCGCGGCCTGAAGCACCTCGTTTTGCTTCTTCTCGCCGCCCGAGAAGCCCGCGTTGAGATAGCGCTGGGCGAACTTCGTATCCATGTCGAGCTGGTCCATCTTTGTGGCCATGATCTCCTGGAACTCCGCGACGCCGACCTCGCCCTCGTCGACGTCGCCCTCCATCGGCGAGGTGTCGTAGCCCGAATCCTCGTCTTCGGTGTCGGATTCCGCTTCCTCGCCCTCGTCGTCCTCGAAGAGTTCCTCGCGCTCTTCGAGTTTGGCGTTCAGGGCGGTGCGGAGGAAGTTCACCATCGTGACGCCCTCGATCTCGGCGGGGTACTGGAAGCCGAGGAAGACGCCGAGCGCCGCGCGCTCGTTGGGTTCGAGGTCGAGGAGGTTCACCGTCCGCATGTCCTCGGGAATCTCGATGTCCTCGAACTCCTCGGCGTCGAGGTGGACGAGCACCTCGCCGTCGGTGACCTCGTAGGCGGGGTGGCCGGCGATGATCTTTGCGGTCGTCGACTTCCCCGAGCCGTTCGGTCCCATCAGCGCGTGGATCTCGCCCGATCGGACTTCGAGATCCACCCCGTCGAGGATCCTCTCGCCGCCCTCCGCGACCCGTGCGTGGAGGTTCCGTAGCTCTAAGCGTGCCATGGTCTTGTCGTCTGCGGATTGGCTCGTCTACCTAATAATGGTTTTCATTCACCGGTAACGATTTTCGATGGGGGGAAACTATGTTTGCCGCGAGCCAAAGCCATCGACCGATCCCTCGGCGTCGATCGGGCTTCGAGCGATCGGCGGTAGCGGTGCGGCCGCGTGCGGTCACCGGGGGGAGGAGTGCGGCGTGCAGTTGCGGAGGCGGAGCGGTGCGGTTGCGGCAGGAAGCCACGCGGCCGCGTTCATCGCGGCCGCACGGGGGGGCTTCAGCGGTGCTGTGTGGGTGGGTTGGGCGGCTGCGGAGAACGCTAGCGGCCTCACCGCAAGCGACCGACGAGAGCGAGTGTGATCCCCCGTAGTAAAAAAGGTTCAGGCGAAGGACTTCGTTGCGTCGCCGGTCGTCTCTTCGTCGGCCTCGATCTTTGCCCACGCCTCGTCGAAGTCGGCCATTTCGACTTCGGTGCGGTCGTCGCGGATGGCGAACATCCCGGCCTCGGTGCAGACGGCCTTGATGTCCGCGCCGCTGGCGTCGTCGGCGTCGGCGGCGAGTTCGGCGAAGTCGACGTCCTCGGCGAGGTTCATCTCCTGGGTGTGGATCGCGAAGATCTTCTCGCGGCCCTCGGCGTCGGGTTTGGGGACTTCGATGAGCCGGTCGAAGCGTCCGGGGCGAAGGATCGCGCGATCGAGCATGTCGAAGCGGTTGGTGGCGGCGATGATCCGGACCTCGCCGCGCTCCTCGAACCCGTCCATCTCGGAGAGGAGCTGCATCATCGTCCGCTGCACCTCGGCGTCACCCGACGTTTTGGAGTCCGTCCGCTTCGAGGCGATCGCGTCGATCTCGTCGACGAAGATGACCGCGGGCTCGTGCTCGCGGGCGACCTCGAAGAGGTCCCGGACGAGCTTCGCGCCTTCGCCGATGAACTTGTGGACGAGCTCGGAGCCCGCCATCTTGATGAACGTCGCGTCGGTCTGGTTCGCGACCGCCTTCGCGAGCATCGTCTTGCCCGTTCCGGGCGGCCCGTGGAGCAGCACGCCGGAGGGCGGCTGGATGCCGACGTCGTCGAACATTTCGGGACTCTTGAGGGGGAGCTCGACCGTCTCGCGCACCTCGTTCATCTGCTCGGCGAGGCCGCCGATGTCGTCGTACTCGACACCGGGACTCTCCTCGACCTCCATCACGCGCGCCCGGACGTCGGTTTCGTCGGAGAGGTCGGTCACTACGGAGAGGGAGTTGTTGACCGCGACACGGGAGCCCGGTTCGAGCTTCTCGCGGAGTTCGTCGGTGACCTCGGTGAGTGCCTCCTGGTTGTTGCCGTGCTGTTTGATGATGACGCCGTCCTCGCCGACTTCCTGTACTGTGGCGACGAACAGCGGCGACTGCTTTAGCTTCTTGTTCTCGTGATTGAGGCGTTCGAGCTTCTGCTGGAACTTGTTGTTCTCGGCGTTGGCGTCGAGCAGCTTGTCGCGCATCTCCTCGTTCTGGGCGTCGAGGATGTCGATGCGCTCTTCGAGCGAATCGATCTTGTCCTGGTGTGGGGCGTCGGTGTCGTACGGTTGCTCCACGTCGTCCACCGTGTCAGTCATTGTCAGTAATAGGGCGCTGGTTCATAAGAGACTTCGGGTCGCGTCGCTGCCACACCGGAGACGACACCGGCCGCACCGGTGTCGTCCGCCCCCGAACGGCTGGCGGACGAACTCGCCGGTTCCGAGCCGTGGAGTACGGCGCTACGTCCTGTCGCTTCCTTCATCGCTCTCACAGAGGTCGTACTGCGACAACAGCGTTCGCACCGCGAACGGCCCGTGGGCGTCGATCTCGCCGAGCAGCGCGAGCGCGCGATCGTCGTGGGCCCCTTCCATACTCCTCCTACTGACTACGATCGATTAGGGCTTTTGATACCCTCGATACCGACGGTAGGCGTTCGCGAGCGCGACGACCCCGATCGCGATTCCGAGTCCCGCGAGCCGCCATCGGCCCCGGAAGTACCCCATCAGCGCTCCGAGCGTCGCCGCGATCACGCCGATCTTGATCGCGAAGACGCTCCCCCAGAACGCCCGGAGTAACTCGGGGGAGGCGTCGGCGTCCGACGTATCGGGGATCGAGACCGACGGTTCGTCGGGACCGAGCTCCCCGTCGAGCGCCCCGACATCGAGCCCGAGATCCGAACCCGGAAGCGAGTCGTCGCCGTCGTCCGGTGTCGAATCGCCCGGCGGGTCGTCTGACACGCCCGTTCGTCGGGGCCGTCGCGCAAAAAGGATTCCGTACGGGCTTACACCTGGTCCGCGAGCCGGAGCGCGTCGCCCGCTTCGAGCCACGCGAGCGGGTTCGCGGCGTCGTAGAACACGACCCCGTCATCGGTCTCGTAGCGTTCGGTCGTCTCGAGGCCCGTCGGCGGCGACGGTTCGGCGGCCGTCCGTGCAGGTGGATCGGGTCGGTCGGTCGTGTTTGGCATACTGTATCGTGGTACCGTGCACCACGTAATAGGGTTTGTGGATTCGGTCGACGTTGCCCGGCGACCGAACGTCACTCCGGGATGAGGGGACGACCGCGGGGATTTTTACCGGCGGCGGCAAACCTCTCTCCATGACCGAGGAGGGAACAATGCAGGCGACGCTCGGCGGCAGCGCCGGCCCGAGCGGGAGCGAGTCGGCGGCGGCAGCAGCAGCCCGCGAGGTCGCCGGCGACGGCGGGGCGAACGCCGAGATCACCGATCCCGCCGCGCGACGCTACCCTGACGCCGACGGTACTGTCGAGATCGCGGTGACCCAGGTCGATTACACGATCGAGAGCAGCGGCGACGACGAAACCCCGATCATCCACGTTTTCGGCCGCACGGACGGGGACGAGGTCGAACACGTCCGCGTCCACGGGTTCCGGCCCTACTTCTACGCACCGTCGGAATCGCTCGACGCGGACGACGACCGACTCGATCACGATCGGATCACCGGCTGGGCGGAGACGGCCCCGGACGGCGACCCCTACGAGAGCATCCGTGGCGAGTCCCTCACCAAGATCTTCGGCCAGACTCCACGCGACGTCGGCGGGATCAGGGATCGGTTCGATCACTACGAGGCTGACGTCCTCTTTCCGAACCGCTTTCTGATCGACAACGACGTGACGAGCGGCCTTCGGGTGCCCGAACGACGCGCCTCCGACGGCGCGCTCGTCGTTCCCCACGGCGAGGTCGAGCCGATCGAGATGCAAGCCGAAGCCAGGGTCTGTACGTTCGACATCGAGGTCGACGACCGCTCGGGATTCCCCGAAGACGGCGAGGAGACCATCGTCTGTCTGTCGAGTCACGACTCCGCCCACGACGAGTACGCCGTCTGGCTCTACGAAGCGCCTGGCGGCGAGACGGGACCCGAGGAGCTGACTGGGTACGAGGCGATCGACGGTGGCAGCGGTGACGGCGGCGAAAGTGGTAGCGGGGACGACGAGATCGACGCCGACGTACACCGATTCGACACCGAGGAGGCGATGCTCGCGGCGTTTCTCGATTACGTCGAGGACACGAACCCCGACGTGCTCACGGGCTGGAACTTCGCGGACTTCGACGCGCCGTACTTCATCGACCGACTCGAAGAACTCGGCGGGGCCGAGTGCGAGGAGCACGACCTCGACCCCGACCGGCTCTCGCGGGTGAACGAAGTCTGGCGCTCGGACTGGCAGGGTCCCAATGTGAAGGGTCGCGTGGTGTTCGACCTGCTCTACGCCTACCAGCGCACCCAGTTCACCGAGCTCGATTCCTATCGCTTGGACGCCGTGGGCGAGGGCGAACTCGGCGCGGGAAAGGAACGCTACCCCGGCGACATCGGCGACCTCTGGGAGGACGATCCCGAACGACTGCTCGAATACAACCTCCGTGACGTCGAGCTCTGCGTCGAGATCGACCGCCAGCAGGGCGTGATCCCGTTCTGGCAGGAGGTCGCGTCGTTCGTGGGCTGCAAACTGGAGGACGCCACCACGCCGGGCGACGCGGTGGACATGTACGTACTCCACGAGGCCCACGGGAAGTTCGCGCTGCCCTCGAAGGGCCAGCAGGAAACTGAGGATTTCGAGGGCGGCGCGGTGTTCGACCCCATCACCGGCGTGAAAGAGATGGTTTCCGTTCTCGACCTCAAATCGCTCTACCCGATGAGCATGGTGACCATCAACGCCTCGCCCGAGACGCAGGTCGATCCCGAGACCTACGACGGTGAGACCTATCGCACGCCCACGGGGATCCATTTCCGGAAGGAACCCGACGGCATGATCCGCGAGATGGTCGACGAGCTCCTCACCGAGCGCGAGGAAAAAAAGGCCCGGCGGGACGACCACACCCCCGGAACCGGGACGTACGAGCGGTTAGACCGCCAGCAACAGGCAGTAAAGGTTATCATGAACTCGCTGTACGGCGTTTTTGGATGGGATCGCTTCCGGCTGTACGATCGCGCGATGAGCGCGGGCGTGACCTCGACCAACCGGGAAGTCATCTCGTTCACGGAACGCGCCGCGAACGAGATGGATCACCAAGTCACGTACGGTGATACTGACAGTGTGATGATAGAGCTCGGTGCCGACACCGCGAAGGACGCAGCCATCAATCAGGCATTTGACATCGCCGCGCACATCAACGAGTCGTACGACGAGTTCGCCCAAGGGACGCTCAACGCCGACGACCACCGCTTCCAGATCGAGTTCGAGAAGCTCTATCGACGGTTCTTCCAGGCGGGCAAGAAGAAACGCTACGCCGGGCACATCATCTGGAAGGAGGGCGCGGACATCAACGACGTCGACATCACGGGCTTCGAGTACAAGCGCTCGGACATCGCGCCGATCACCAAGCGCGTCCAGCGCGAGGTCATCGATCGCATCGTCCACGGCGAGGACCTCGACGAGGTCAAGACGTACCTCCGGGGCGTCATCGACGGGTTCGACGAGGGCGAGGTCGACGTCGAGCAGGTCGGCGTGCCGGGCGGGATTGGCAAGCGCCTCGACGACTACGACACCGACACCGCCCAGGTCCGGGGCGCGAAGTACGCGAACCTCCTGCTCGGGACGAACTTCCAGCGCGGCAGCAAGCCCAAACGCCTCTACCTCGATCGCGTCGACGGCCGGTTCTACCAGCGCCTCGAAGCCGAGTACCCCGAAATAACGGAGCACCCGCTCTACGACGCGTTCCGACGGGACGTCAGCCAGGACAAGGGCGTCATCTGCTTCGAGTACGCGGACCAGCTCCCCGACGAGTTCGCCGTCGACTGGGAGAAGATGCTCGACAAAACCCTCAAGGGTCCGATCGCGCGCGTTGTCGAGGCGGTCGGGATCTCGTGGGACGAGGTGAAATCCGGCCAGACCCAAACTGGACTAGAAAGTTTCACCTGAAGGTTTTTACTGCGGGAGGATCGCGCTCGCTCCCTGTGGTCGCTCGCGCGACCCCCCTTGCAAAAACGTCCTCAGAAGTCGAAGACTTCTGATGGGCTGCGTTAGAGCTTCGCTCTAACGAACGTTCATGAAAAACACCCGCTCGCTCACTTCGTTCGCTCACGCTGGACGTACTGACGCTCTCCGCGACCGTCACCGCACAGCACCGCCCGAGCCCTCGCTCCCTTCGGTCGCTCGCCCTCGATCCGCCAGGAGAGCAAGCTCTCCCGAGCCCTGCGTTCGCGGCGTCGTTCGAAACGGCGAAGCCGTTTCGTGATGACAAAAATCTCCGATTTTCGAACCACGAACGCAGGACGCCAGGCCCGCAACCATCCCGCCACCGCACCGCCGCCGCGACCGCCCCGCACCGCGACACATCGAAACCGCGACCGTTCACCCCGCGTCGGGATCGATCCGGTATCCGGCTACGTCGCGGGCCCACACACCGAGTTTCGATCGGCGATCGACGGACGATGGCGGCGAACCTCGCCGACACCTCACATAGGCAAGTATTAATCCTTTTACGTTCGCCCCTCGCCGGTTCATGCCATGCGTGGACTCGGGCGGCACGTCGCCGACGCCTACCGCAACCTCCGCCACGGTGGGTCCGACGTCATCCGGGAGTTCCTCTCACGAGCGTACTTCGGCACGGTGCCCTCCGTCGATCCCGACCCCGTTTACGCCGAGGACTGGGACCTCCTGATCGTGCTCGACGCCTGCCGGGCCGACCTCTTCGACGAGGTCGTCGCCGACGGCAGCTACGAGGGCCTCTACGGCGGCGAATCCCGAATTTCGGCCGGCAGCACCTCGACCGAGTGGCTCGAAGGCGTCTTCGGCGACGCCGATCCCGACGACCTCCGCGACACCGCCTACATCACCGGGAACCCCTACTCCGAATCACATCTCGACAGGGAGGCGTTCGGTCTCGTCGACGAGGTCTGGCGATATGCCTGGGACGACGAGTTGGGAACGATCCCCGCGCGGCCACTGACCGACCGCACCATCGCCGTCGGCCGCGAACGCTCCTTCGATCGGATGGTTGTCCACTACATGCAGCCCCACTTCCCCTCGATCCCCGACGGCGACCGCGACAACGGCGTCACCCTTGAGAAGTTCGGCGACGAATCGATGTCAGTCTGGGAGGAACTCCGCTTCGGCCAGCGAACCGAGAGCGAGGTCTGGGAGAGCTATTGCGCGAACCTCGAATACGTCCTCGACGAGGTCGGACTCCTGCTCGATCACGTCGACGCCGAACGGGTGGTCGTGACCGCCGATCACGGCAACGCCGTTGGCGAGGCGGGGCTATACGGCCACGCCGAGGGCGTCGCGCTGCCCTGTCTCCGAGAAGTCCCATGGTGTAAGACCACCGCGACCGATCGCCAGGTCCACGAACCCGCCCAGTACGACGCCACCGCGACCACCGGCACGACCGCCGCCCGCCTCGAATCGCTTGGCTACGCCTGAGAACCTTTTTACTGCGGGGGGTGCGCTCCCTCGCTACGCTCGGTCGCCCACCCCCGCTTGCAAAAACGTTCATGAAAAACTCCCGCTCGCTCGGCCTGCGGCCTCGCTCGCGGTGAAACGCTGACACTTACCGCAACCGCAACCGCCACGCAACCGCCGATCGACCCGACTCCGGAAAGTCCTTGACTGACGGGAGCGCCATCCCGAACAGTAGCCGTGCCCTCGAAACCGAACCTCCTCGTCCTCTGTGTCGACTGTCTCCGCGAGGACTGCCTCGCTTCACGCGCGTCCGACACGCCCTTTCTCGACGATCTCCGCTCCGCCGGTCTCGCCTGCGAGCAGCTCTTTGCGACCGCGACCACCACGACGCCTGCGGTCGCAAGCCTCCTCACGGGCTCGTACTCGGAGCGCAACGGCGTCCACTCGCTCCAGTACGGCCGTCTCGATCCCGACGTCCCGACGCTCCCCGAAATTCTCGGCGAGGGCGGCTGGCACACCGAGGCGCTCGTGACCGGCCCGCTAGTCGACAAGACGGGACTCGATCGGGGCTTCGCCGTCTATCGCCACCGGACGGAGGACGAGTCGCTGTTCGGTGACTGGTCCACTACCGCCCGCGATCGCCTCGCCTCGCTCCCCGAACCGTTCGCGGCGTTCGTCCACTCTTGGGAACTCCACGAGGACGTCGACGTGCCCACTGAATACGACGAGCCGGCCTACGGCGACACTGACTACACCCGCGCGCTCAGCGCACTCGATAGGGAACTTCGTGATCTCATTGGGACCGTCCCCGAAAACACCCTCATCGCGGTCCACGGCGACCACGGCGAGAGCATCACCCACCGCCACAACCCGCTCCGACTGCTCGGCAAAAGCGTCCGCGACGCGCTCCGATACTACGGCGGCATCGACACCCGCTCCGTCGTCGGTCGAGTGAATCGTGCGCTCGACGGCCTCGGTCCCGACATCGACGATCACTTCCTCGAAAACGGCCACGGCGAGAACGTCTACGATTTCACGACCAACGTCCCCTTCCTCCTCGCCGGCCCGGGGATCGACCCCACGACGATCACCGCCCAAACCCGTCAGGTCGATGTCCTCCCGACGCTACTGACGGCACTTGACGTCGACTTCGAGGGCGAGATCGACGGCGAACCGCTCCTTCCGGCGGACGACGTCACCGACCGGCCGGCGTACCTGCGCGCGTGCGGCGCGTCGCTCCACCGTCGGCGCAACTGGGCGCACGCAATCCGTCACGACGGCGCGAAGTACGTCGAATATCCCGATCGCGCGTGGTCCGCGGAGTGTTACGACCTCGACGCCGATCCCCAGGAGCTCGTCCCGATCGAGACCGACCGACTCGCGTCACGGCTTCAACGCCGCCTCCCCACCGACGAACTCGACGACGCCGAACGCCTCGACATCGACGACCGGCTCCGCGACCTGGGGTATCTCTAACGGGCTATCGCTGCGTCGGCCGGCCCATGATCGACGCGCCGCGGACGCGAATCGTCGCCGCTGCGGCGGCTCCCAGACTGTTGGTCAGGAAGAACCCGCCGACGCTGTGGATCGTCACCGCGGCGGTCGCGATCGTCGGGCTCGCGCTCGTCACGAGCATCAAGAGGGTGATATTGACGGTCTCGATCCCGCCGAGCCCGCCGGGCGTCGGCACGATGCTCGCGGTCGTGCCGATCGGGACGACGAAAAGCGGGACGTAAACGGGGACCGACGCACCCACCGCGAGCAGCGCGACCCAGAGTCCGAGCGACTGGCACGCCCAGCCGGCCGCCGAGAACGCGAGCGCGGCCGCCACCCGCCGGCGATCGCCCGCGACGCGCTCGACCGCTTCGACGAAGCTCCCGATCCGGGCCGCGATCTCGTCCGGTTCGAGGGGATCGCCCGGGAGCACGCCCGAGAGACGGCGAATCACCGGCGTCAGACCGCTCACGACCCGGCGCTGGAGTCCGACGCGCCGCCGCCACGCGAGCGCCGCCAGCAGGGGAAGGCCGATCGCCACCACGACCACGCCCCCGACGAGCACCGCGAGCCCGTCGCTGAGCGCGACCGCGGTGGCGTAGTACCCGACGCCGACGATCGCAAAGGAAAGCGAGGGAACGAAGTTGAGCGCGTCGAGGCTCGCGATGGCGGCGAGCCCGGTCTCGAACTCCGTCTCGGAGATGTCGGTCAGGAGCCACGCCGTGACCGGCTCGCTGCTCGCCTGGCCGAACGGCATCACGTGGCTGATGAAGGCCGTGGCGGCAGTGACGAGCACCGCGTCGAACGTCGGGAGGTCCACGCCGAGCGCCGCGAGGACGTATCGGAGCGCGAGCCCCCACGCGAGGAGCCACGCCACGATCGCCGCGGCGACGAGGCCCACGAGCGGGAGACTGGCGCGCGCGAGCGCGGCGAGCACGTCCTCGACGCCGACGACCCAGAACAGCGCGGCGAACACGACCCCAGCGGCGACGAACCCGACGAGGGCCGTCCAGAGGTTTCCGCGACGCATACCCGTCTCACACGGGGGGAGCGCTTGAACCCGGCGGAACCGCTTCGCCGACCGCGACCCGGTTCCCCTTCGACCATCGGTCCGCCGTTGCGCGACTCGACTCCGCTACGCCGATCGGGTTCCATCGATCGCGTCGACGAACGCGTCGGGGTGTTCGACGTGCGGGAGGAGCTTGGCGTCGTCGAACGCGAGGAGGCGTGCGTCGGCGGCCTCGGCGAGTTCCCGGCCGCGTTCGAGCCTGGGGAGGTCCGCGTCGCGCCCCCAGACGATCGTGGTCGGGACGTCGAGCGCTGCGAGCCGGTCGCCGAGATCGACCTCCGGGTCGAGGAAGCCGCTCACGAACGACGCGGGCGCGAACCGCGCGCCCGGCTGGTGGGTCGTCCGCCAGCGATACCGGATGAACTCCTCGGTGAGGATCGACGGATCGGCGACGGCGTGATCGCGCTCGAAGTACCGGAGCGAGGGCTCGCTGGTGAGGAGGTTGAACAGCGCCTCGCCGACGAATGGCGAGCGGAGCAGCGAGCGGAGCCACACCCGCCGCTCGGGCATTGTCTCGGCGGTCGGACAGACGAGGACGAGTTCGGCGAAGTAGGAGCCGTCGGCGTCGGCGGCGATCGCGGCGTACGCGCCCGACAGCGACGATGCGACACAAACCGCGTCCTCGGTCGTCTCGCGCGCGAACTCGGTCACGAACGTGGTGTAGAGCGACGCGGAGTAGACGAGGGGCGGGCGGTCCGAGCGCCCGAACCCGGGGAGATCGGGTGCGATCACGTGATACTCGTCGGCGAGGCGCTCGAAAATCCGTTCGAACTCCCGGCTCGATCCGGCGGCGTTGACGCCGTGGAGGAGGAGGCAATCGGGGTCGTCGGGGTCGCCCGCCTCGGCGTAGGCGACGTCGAACCCGCGCCAGCGGTAGGTGTGCTGGGTGCCGGGGAGGGCGGGATCGAGCACGCCGGCTCGGCCGGTGAGTGCGCGATTGGTCACGGCGACGAGTCCCGCGCCAGCGAGGGCACCGACGGCGGCGCGAAGCTTCATGCAGGAACAACGGCCAACCGCGATTTATACGTGATGATGGCCCGCGCTCGGCGATCGACGATGAACGACGGATCGACACCGACCGCAGAGTACGCGGTTCCGTGCGGAACAGTTACCAGCGTGACGAATCATTTATATGCTGGTGTTCGGTTGCCCAATGCGAACGCGAACGGTGATGCAACATGCCTGAAACGCCAGCCATCGATGCCGAGGACACAGCGGTTGAGAACGCGGGCGCGTTCGTCATGGAGTCGGCGGCACACGTCGCCGTGCTCGAACGCCTCGTCGAGGGACCGGCCGCTCCCAGCGAGATCGCCGCAGAACGATCCGTTGGTGCCGACAGTGCAGGGAACGCCGCCGAAGCACTCCGCGATCGCGAACTCACCGAGCTTCTCGTCGCCGACGACGAGCGCGTGTACGGGCTCACTGCGAAGGGCGAGCGGGCCCTGTTTTACCTCGAAACGGAGGGCAAGGTGTAGGTCTCCGTTCGGACGCGGCAGGCACTTCCGGGGGACGACCGCCGCACGCTCGATGAGACGACCGTCTATCACGGACGCGCGCCGACGTGGGGCTGATGGACCTTCCCGACCACGTTCACGCACTCTCGCTCGGTGTCGCGTTCGAGGAGCGTGAGATGACGCTCCACCCTTCGGCGGTCGAGACCGAACGCGGACTCCTGGTGCTCGATACGGGTCTCCCGTCTCCGTCGATCAGCTCACCGAGCGCCTCGACGATGCGGGGTTCGCCCTCGAGGACGTGGCGACGGTGCTGGTGACCCACCAGGACGGCGACCACGTCGGTGGTCTCTCGGCGGTCGTCGAGCGGTCGGGGGTCGGGGGCGACGGTCGTCGCCCACGAGCGCGACGCGCCGGCGATCGACGGCCGCGAGGACCCCGGCGGGCCGCCAGGCCGCGAGCGCTACCCGCCAGCGCGCGTCGATCTCGAACTCGGCGGCGCGATGACGTTTCATACCCGCGCCGGGCCGGCACGAGTGGTTCCGACGCCTGGTCACACCACCGGTCACGTCTCGGTCTTCCTGCCCGAGGAGCGGTTCCTGATCGCCGCGGACGCGCTGACCGTCGACGAGGACGGACTTGTCGGCCCCCGTCCGGACGTGACCGTTGACGTGGACCGCGCGTGTCCTCCGTTGTCCGCCTCGCCGATCCCGACATCGATCGCACGCTCTGCTACCACGGGGGGTTCGCTGACGAAGGAACGGATCGGATCGCGGCAATTGGTGACGAGTCCGGCTAAGTGCTTGTTTGGAGGCGGTGGTGGTGCGGTGCCTGGCGGATGAAGGGCGAGCGCCCGGTAGGGCGCGAGGGCTTCGGCGGCGCTGTGCGGTTTACGGTATGGTCGCGGAAAGCGCCAGCACTCCCACTGCGAACGAGCGT
>PXSV01000128.1:0-9607 GCA_003022685.1 Halobacteriales archaeon SW_9_67_24
CACCACCGTCCCGAGCGCCGAGAGGACGACGAACTCCCTGGTCCGCATCTCGGCGAACCCGGCGGGGACGGTGAGCATCCCGCGGGTGAACAGCAGAGCATTGCTCACCGGGACGACGACCGGTCCCCAGCGGTCGAACCAGCCGTCGAACCTGCTGAGGGTCTCGTCGCTCACCCGGAACCACCGTTTTTCGAGGAGCCACTCCCGGCCGCCGCGCTGTGCGAGGACGAACAGCGCGACCTGGCCGATCGTCGCCCCCACGACCGCGACGCCGACGATCATTGTGACGTCGGTCACCGTGCTTCCCATGAGCGCGATCGAGACCGGAACGATCGCCTCGCTCGGCATGAAGTACATCAGCATGGCCCCTTCAAGCACGAACACCCCCAAGAGGGCGACGAGGGCGTACTCCGAGTCGAGCAGGTCCCGGAGGGCGGCGGGCATCTCGGCGGTCTGGAGGGCCGGGCCGGACATCGACGGGGAGTTCGCCGGTAGTTCGTAAATCGTTTGGGTCACGTTCCACGAGAAGGGGTTTTGGCGCTCGCGGCCCCAGTCGGCGTATGGATCTCACGCGCCGTCCGCGACGGCTCCGTCAGGATGGACTCCGCGAGCTCGTCAGCGAGACCACCCTCGAAGCGAGCGACCTCATCGCCCCCGTCTTCGTCGACGCCACGACCGACGAGCGCGTCCCGATCGAGTCGATGCCGAGCCACGAGCGCGTTCCGGTGGACCAGGCGGTCGCGCGCGTCGAGGAGGTGCTGGCGACGGGCGTCGAGAGCGTGCTCCTGTTCGGGGTTCCCGAATCGAAGGATGCCGAGGGCTCGCGCGCGTGGGCCGAGGACGGCGTCGTCCAGCGGGCGACCCGCGCGATCGACGCCGGAACCGACGCCACCGTCATCACGGACCTCTGTCTGTGTGAGTACACCGATCACGGCCACTGTGGCGTGCTGGAGGAGAGTGCGGACGAGGAGCCGTCGCTCACCGTGCACAACGACGAGACGCTCGCGCGCTATCGGGCGGTCGCCCGCTCGCAGGCCGCCGCGGGGGCCGACGTGATCGCGCCGTCGGGGATGATGGACGGCCAGGTGGGCGCGATCCGCGCCGAACTCGACGCGGCGGGCTTCGAGGAAACGCCGATCATGGCGTACGCCGCGAAGTACGAGAGTTCCTTTTACGGGCCGTTCCGCGACGCGGCCGACGGCGCGCCCGCCTTCGGCGATCGCCGCCACTACCAGATGAACCCCGCGAACGCCGACGAGGCCCTTCGGGAGGTCGACCTCGACGTCGAACAAGGTGCTGACGTACTGATGGTCAAGCCCGCGCTCCCCTATCTCGACGTCGTCCAGGCGGTCGACGATCGGGTCGATCACCCCGTGGCGGCCTATAATGTCTCTGGCGAGTACGCCATGCTCCACGCCGCCGCCGAGAAGGGCTGGCTCGATCTCGACGGGGTTGCTCACGAATCATTGCTCTCGATCAAGCGTGCCGGCGCGGACCTGATCCTGACGTACTTCGCGGAGGACGTCGCCGAGCGGCTCTGAACCTCGCCGTAGACCGCGACGGACCGAGCAGTTATGCCGCAAGCGACGGATGTGATGACATGACGCATGAGGCCATCGACTACGGGCAATGTGAGGCCGGTCGGGAAGTGAACTACTGGGAGCTCGATCGCACCCTCCAGTACGAGGCGCGACGGACCTATCCCGACGAGGAGTTCTCGTGGGCCGAGCCCCGACTGGCGGCGTTCGGCGACGTGGTCGGGTCGACGATCGCCGACAACGCCGACCGGATCGACCGCCACGGTCCCGAACTCCACACCTACGACCGGCACGGCGAAGTGCGAAACGAGGTCGAGTGCCATCCCGCTCAGGACGGGAACGAGCGGATCACGTACGAAAATTCGGGCTGACCCACAGCTCCTTCCACGCGCCGCCTGGCCGCGACGATCTCCTCGGACTCATAGGGTCGGTTGGAAGCGGTTACCGGTGCGACCGCACGCCATCGTGCGGTCGATCCCGAAAGGACTTCCAACCGGCCCTATCAGGAGTACCCGCTGATGCGCCGTGACCTCGTCGATATGGCCGTCGATTACGAGGCCGCCGCCGCGTTCACCTTCGACGGCGCGCGCGCCCTCGACCGCTACCGGCGCGAGGGCCGAGAGACCGAGGCCGGCGAGCGGGCGTTCAAGCTCGTGCGCGCGCTCGTGCCGGTGGCGAAGCACGTGACCGCGCGAATGGCGGTCGAGACCGCCTCGTACGCGTGCGAGGTGCTCGGCGGCAACGGCTACGTCCGTGAGTTCGTCACCCCGCGCCTGCTCCGGGACGCCCAGGTGCTCCCGATCTGGGAGGGCACCTCGAACGTGCTCTCGCTCGATCTGCTCCGGGCGCTCGACCGCGAGGACGCCCACGAGGCGCTCCTGCCCGCGATCCGTGCCAACCTCGACGCGGCCGAGCACCCCTCTCTCGACGAGCCGACCGCAACGATCGAGGACGCCTTCGCCGGGCTCCAGGAGTCGTTGGCCCACCTCGCCGGGGCCGACGGGGAGTACGCCCAGTTGCAGGCGAAGGAGCTCGCGAACTACGTCTTCGACGTCTACACCGCCGCGCTGCTCGTCAGGGAGGCCCAAGACCGGATCGACAACGCGGACGACGCCCGGAAGGCCCTCGTCGCGAAACGGTTCGTCGATACCCGCCTGCGCGAACCCGACGCCCGTGGTGTCACCGCGGGTGAACGGTTCCTGATCGAGCGGTTCGACGCGGTCGTGCGGTACGCCCCCGTCGCGCCGACGACGCTCGTCGAGTCCGCGTCGGCCGACGACTGATCACCGTTGCACTCGGGCGCGAACGCCGGCCTCGCGCAACACCTGCCGGAACCGATACCGACGAACGGTCGGTTCTTTTGCCGATACCGGGCGATTCCCGACCACAATACAACCTTATATCGATGGTATTGTTCCCCAAATTGGACATACCCATACTCACACCGTCGAAAATATTCAAACGGCAACCCAACAGTTATGTAGTCCGATGTCCTGCGTCCTCAGCATGCTACGAACGACGAACGCGGTCGAAAAACGCGAAAAAGTGACTGAACGGAGAACAACCGGTCGCAAAAGTTGCGAGGGGGAACGCGAATGGTAGACGTCCTGCTCCAGTCGGGGGTCGACCTCGAAGCGCTGGCGAGCGGCGTCAACAACGTCTGGGTGCTGACGGTGACGTTCCTGATCTTCTTCATGCACGCGGGCTTCGCCATGCTGGAGGCCGGTCAGGTCAGGGCGAAGAACGTCGCCAACCAGCTCACGAAGAACATGCTCACGTGGTCGATCGGCGTCATCGCCTTCTTCCTGCTCGGGCAGGGGATCGCCAACCTCACGGCCGGGCTGACCGGCAGTGGCGGGCTAAGCAGCGCGTTCGGCTACATCGGTGGCGGCTCGGACGCGTGGATCGGGTGGCTGTTCGGCGCGGTCTTCGCCATGACCGCGGCCACCATCGTTTCGGGCGCGGTCGCCGGCCGATGCAAGCTCCGCGCGTACGTCGCCTACACCATCGCGCTCGCGGCAGTGATCTACCCCGTGGTGGTCGGGTTCACGTGGGGCGGCGGCCTGCTCGCCGACAGCGGCCTGCTCGGCACGGGCTACCAGGACTTCGCGGGCGGGATGATCGTCCACGGTCTCGGCGGCATCGCCGGCCTCACCGCGGCGTGGGTGCTCGGCCCGCGCATGGGTCGGTTCAACGACGACGGCAGCGTGAACGTGATCCCGGGCCACTCGATGACGTTCGCGGTGCTCGGCACGCTCATCCTCTGTTTCGGCTGGTACGGCTTCAACGTCGGCACCGCCGCCTCGGTGTTCGCTGTCGAAAACGGAACGCTCGCGCTCGGCGCGTTCGCCAGCGACGTCGGCCGGGTCGCACTCACGACGACGCTCGGGATGGCCGCCGGGGCGATCGGGGCGGCCGCGGTCTCGCTCGCGAGAACCGAGAAGGTCGACACGCTCTACGTCGCCAACGGCATGCTCGCCGGGCTCGTGGCCATCACCGCGACCACGAACGCGATCACGTGGTGGGGCGGACTGCTCGCCGGGCTGCTCGCGGGCGCACAGCTCCCGATCGTGTTCGCGTTCGTCGAAAAGCGCCTCGGGATCGACGACGTCTGTGCGGTGTTCCCGGTCCACGGGTCGGCGGGCGTGCTCGGCGCGCTGCTGTTCCCGTTCATCGCGGTCGAGGGCTTCTCGGTCGGTGCGCTGGTCGGGCAGGTCGCCCTCGTCGTGGTTATCGGGGGCTGGACCGTGGCGGCCACGGCGCTGGTCTTCGGCGTGCTGAAGGCGATCGGGCAGGCACGCGTCTCGGCCGACCACGAACGCGACGGGCTCGACAGTTCCGAACACGGCGTCGACACCTACCCCGAGTTCGGCTTCGGCGACTCCGGCGGGCCGGTGGCCGACGGCGGGACCACGGCCTACTCGATCGACGACGGCGAGGAGGTCAGAACTGACGGCGGTCGGGAATCGACCGATTCCCGGGCACGTCAGGACTCCCCGAGGCCTGACGGCGGCGCACCGAACGACGGCGGGATCAAGATGGTCACGGCCGTCGTCCGGCCGGACAAACTCGGCGCGGTGAAGAGCGCGCTCGCGGAGGTCGGCGCGCCCTCGCTCACGGTCACGAACGTCTCCGGGCGGGGGAGCCAACCGGTCAAGAAGGGCCAGTGGCGCGGCGAGGAGTACACCGTCGACCTCCACCAGAAGGTCAAAGTCGAGTGCGTGGTTGCCGACATCGCCGCCGACGACGTCGTGGCGGCGATCGTCGAGCGCGCCGCGACCGGCCAGCCGGGCGACGGCAAGGTGTTCGTCACGCCGGTCGAGGACGCCGCCCAGATCCGCACCGGGACTCGGGGACAGGAGGCGGTCTGAAAACCGGCTTTCCTGCAAAGGAGGTATCCTCGCCTCCCTTTGCCCGCTGACGGGCGTGACCGACGAGGCGGCAATTGAAGCACTTAACACACCGCCCGGAGAAGGGGCGGCTATGAGCCAGGCAACGAAAGTCGTGCTGGGAACGGTCGGGGTCTCGGCGCTGCTCGCGGTGGGCGTCATCGTCGTGCTCGCGCTCACGTAGCAGCCATGTTCGAGCCGCGATCGCTCACCGGCGAACTCGCCGGGATCCGAACCGAACACGCACCCGACGCCCTCGTGCTCGACTGCGAGCGCGACTTCGAGACGCTCGGCCCCGCAGTCGCCGAATCCCTCGGCCCGCTCGTCGACGGACTCGACCCGATCACCTACCCCGACGAGTGGCTCCCGCCCGAGGCCCCCGATGTACTCCATCGCTACGCCGCCGACGGGTTCACGATCGGCATGCCGGGCGACGGCGGCGTCGTGTGGACCGCCCAAACCACCCCGAAGACGATCCTCGTCAAACCCCGTCTTCGGGGTTCACCCGACGCGTTCGTCGACTTCCTGCTCGCCGACGCCCTCGTCGAGGCGGGGCTCGACTTCCCGGAACACTTCCTCGGCTTTTTCGAGTCCTCTTGTTCCGATCTCGCCGCCGCCACGCCGCTCGATTCGACAGGGACCTACCAGCTCGCCGCCGCGCTCTACGACGCCTTCTGCGGCCTCCATACCCGGGAGGTCTTCATAGGATGGGAGGACGACCGGCCCCGACTCCACGACGCGTGGGTCGACGCCGGCGAGCGCCTCGAACCCAGGCTCGCCGCCCTCTCGAACGAGGTCGCCACCGGCGAGACGGCCTTTCCGGCGGCCGCCGAACTCGCCTGCAGCGGCGTCAAACACGATCTCGACCTCCCGACGCCGTTCGGCGCGCTCGACACCAGGGCCTACCGCGAGTACGGCCCGGAGTACGCGATCGAGTGGACGGAGAGGACCTTCGAGAAACTCGACGGGTAGAGCGAAACCAGCGAGTCGCTCAGAACTCGCCGGTCACGTCGCCGTCCGGATCGAGCGTGATCACGCCGTCGAACAGGTCACGATACCCCGAAACAACGCCCTCGTCGTGGACCTCCTCCGCGAGGTGGAACAGGCCGACGGCGTCGTGTTCCGCTAGGAGATCGAGCAGCGCTTCGACCGCCTCGCGGGCGCGGTCCTCGTCGGCGTAGTACGCCATCTCGGTTATCGAGTCGACGCTGACCCGGCGCTTGCCGTCGGTCGAAGCGAGAAAGTCGCGGGTGCTCTCGACGATCCCGTCGAGGTCGTCGGGCGAGGCGACGTAGTGGACGGCGTCGCCCGAGCGCCGCGAGTAGCCCCGCTCGACGCTGAGCGCATCGAGGATGGTCGCTTTCGATCGATCGACCGCGTAGTGTTCGAGCTTCTGTTCGACCTCGCGGGCGGTGGTGCGCGTCGAGATAACGAGGAACTGGTCGGTGTCGGTGCTCAGGAAGTCGGTATCGATCCGGTCGGTCTCGCCGGTGCTCGGGTGGCTGAGGAGGATGCCGGTCCCGGCCGGGACGGAGTCGGGAGTGTCCTCGATCGTGAGCGCGTAATTCATGGACGCATCCGGGACGGGAGGCGTCTTAACCCCTGCGACCCCACGATCGCTTCGACTCGTTGTGCCGTCGCTCGGGACTACCGGACACCCCCCATCGCGCACCGACCCGCGGCGAAACGATCCGATCGAATCGTGGCTCCACGGGGTTGGCCGACACCAGCAGGGTCGAGCGACCCCCTCATAGGGTCGGTTGGAAGTCCTTCCGGGATCGACCGCACGATGGCGTGCGGTCGCGCCGGTAAACGCCTCCAACCGACCCTCTCAGAACACGCTGTCGGCGGTTGCCGCGCCGACGACACTGAACACCGCGCCGATCGAGATTGCCCGCAGCGTGGTCACAGGCGCTCCTCGGCGGGAGTCTCGACGAGAAACGTCTCGGGAGCGTCGAACACGAACGCGGGGATCACCACCGACCCGAATGCGACGCCGATCGACGAGAGGAACCGTGCCGGGACGCCGGCGACGTCGCGCTCGCTGTCGGGGTCGTGTTCGTCGTCGGCCCTGTAGAGCGTGCCGTAGCCGATGGCGAGCACGATCGCGGCGATCACCACGCCGTTCGGCGTGTCCATGTTCGCCGCGAGCGTCCACACCTCCTCCGTGACGACGAACGACCCGGCGAGCAGGAACCCCCCGACGACCTGCTGGGCGATGTCCACGAACTTGAACCGTCGTCTGCGCCTGGCCATGCCGGCGAATCGGCGACGGGTGTCAAGACCGCTCCGTTCTCGCACCGTCGTCGTCGAACGACTGGGGGGAGAGGGACGGGCGTTCGCGCGACCGCTCCGCGGTCGCCGCCGAACGGGTTTTCACGCCTCCCCACTTCGCCCCGGCATGAGCACGAGGGAGGAGTTCGACGCGTGGGCCGCCGAGGGTCGCGACCGTGGGATGGAAGAGCGCCACTGGCACACCGCGAAACACGTCCTCGCACGGATGCCCGTCGAGGGCGGCGACCGCGTGCTCGACCTCGGCTGTGGTAGCGGCTACGCCGGGCGCGCGCTCCGCGGGACCGCCGACGTCCGGAGCTACGGTCTCGACGGCGCACCCGAGATGGCCCGGAGTGCGGCCTCGTACACCGACGATCCCGCCGTCGCGTTCCTCATCGGCGACTTCGAACACCTCCCCTTCGCCGACGACAGCCTCGGTCACGCCGTCTCGATGGAGGCCTTCTACTATGCGAACGACCCCCACGCCACGCTCCGCGAGCTCCGCCGCGTCCTCCGGCCTGGCGGGACCTTCCATTGCGCGGTGAACTACTTCGCCGAAAGCGTTCACACCGCCGGCTGGCAGGAGAAAGTCGGTATAGCGATGACCCGGTGGGACACGGCCGAGTACCGCGACGCGTTCCGCGAGGCGGGCTTTCACGTCGCCGGCCAGGACACGATCCCCGACCGCGAGACCGAGATCCCCTCCTCCGAGGCGTTCCCGAACGAGGGGTTCGACACCCGCGCGGCGATGGTCGATCGCTACCGGACGTGGGGGACCCTGCTCACGGTCGGCGTCGTTCCGTGACGGGAGAGCGCTACTGCCCCTCTCCGTTACTCCTCGTCGCCGACGCCGACGATCAGGGTGTTCTCGATCAGGGTGCTGTACGCCCGTCGGAACCGCTCGGAGAGCGCCTGGTGGGAGATGTCGAGTTCGGTGGCGAGGTCGTCGAGGCTGATGTCGCGGGGAACCTCGTAGTGGCCGTGCTCGAACGCCGCGACGAGGGTCTCGTGTTGGGTCTCGCTCAGGCCGAACCGGCCGTGGCGATCAGCGTCCATCTCGTAGATGTTCTGGATATCGATGGTGAGGCCGTTCTCCTCGCAGAACTCGTGGGTCGACGACAGCGCCTCGCGGTCGGGGAACAGGATCCGGAACTCCCACCGGCCGTCGGTCCCGAAGCAATCGAGCACCGTCGCGTCCGCCTCGACCAGGATCTGCACCACCACCTCGATCCGTTCGGTCCAATCCATCTGGTAGAGTCGTTCCCCGCCGAGATCGGAGAGGAGTTCGAGGTTCTCGATGCTCGCATCGTTCTCGAACGCTCGCTCCACCTCGTCCATGTAGTCACTCGACACCCAGACGAACGGCATCACGCGCTCGTCGTTGTGAGCCACCACGCGCTCGACGTCGAATTCGACGTCGGGGACCGCGACGAGCGTATCGTGGAGGGCGAACTCCTCGGCCGGGAGTACGATGTTTGCGATGGTGCTCACTGGGGACCCTTTGCCGTGTGTTTGCATATGCGTGTTGATTCGGGAGTGGGCTCGCGGGCGTCTTTACCCAGAACTCGCTCGACCGGTCACGGCGTCCCGATCGCTCGATGACGCCGCCCCGATCGCTCGACTACGCCGTTTCGATCGCCCCGCCTGCCTGCTCCCACTCGGTCAGGCTCCCCTCGTAGAAGCCGAGGTCGTCGAACCCGAGGTGGCACAACACGAGATATGTATGGCTGATCCGGCGGGCGGTGTTACAGTAGAGGAGCACCCGCCGATCACGGGTGATGCCGTTCGATTCGAGGATCGTCTCGATCGCCGCCCGGTCCTCGAGCCCCCGCGTCTCGTCGTCGACGAACGCCCGCCAGTCGAGCTGGACTGCGCCGGGGATGTGGCCCTCCTCGTACTCCCACGTCTCGCGGGTGTCGACCAGGAGCGTGTCGGCCTCGATCGCCGCTTCGATTGCCTCGCGGTCGACCAGCATCGTCTCGTCGGGCCGTTCGAGGGCGTACTCGACGGGTTCGACCGTTGTCGGCTCGGTCGTCGTCCCGTGGGCGCGCCCCCACGCGCTGTAGTCGCCGTCGAGCAGGTGGAGCTTCGACCGATCGTGGCCGTAGAGCTCGGCGGTCACGAGGAATCGCGCGGCGAACACGCCGTGGGTGTCATCGTACGCCACGATCGCGTCGTCGCGCTCGATTCCCGCCTCACCGAGGAGGGCGGCGAAGGTCTCCTCGCCGGGCAGCATTCCCTCGTCGCCGTCGGGAGCGCGAAACGAATCGAAGGGAACATTGACCGCACCGGGCACGTGGCCGATCCCCTCGAACTCCCACGCCTCGCGCACGTCGACGATCCGCACGTCCTCGCGCCCGTCGAGCCACTCGGGGGACACCACCACATCGGTCATGTCGGCACCAC
>PXSV01000128.1:9649-26503 GCA_003022685.1 Halobacteriales archaeon SW_9_67_24
AGGGCACTAACCAGCAATTCTTTCTGGTACGTGGGTGATGTGACGTGATCTGCCGAGAGTATCGGTGATATATGCCTCGGGATCGAATATACGAGCGGTCATGAGTGACTACGCAAACGACGTGCTGGTCTCGGCCGACTGGGTCGAGGAGCACGTAGAGGAGTTCCAGGACGACGACCCCGCATACCGGCTGATCGAGGTCGACGTCGACACCGAGGCGTACGAGGAGGCCCACGCACCGGGCGCGATCGGGCTGAACTGGGAGACCCAGCTTCAGGATCAGACCCGCCGGGACATCCTCTCGAAGGAGGACTTCGCCGAGGTGATGGGCGAGCACGGCCTCACAGAGAATTCGACGGTCGTGCTCTACGGCGACAACTCGAACTGGTTTGCGGCGTACACCTACTGGCAGTTCAAGTACTACGGCCACGAGGACGTGAAGCTGATGAACGGCGGCCGGGACTACTGGCTGGCGAACGACTACCCGACCACGACCGACGTGCCGGAGTTTTCGAGCCAGGCGTACACCGCGAGCGGGCCCTACGAGGGGATTCGAGCGTACCGCGCCGACGTCGAGAACGCGATGGAGCGCGGCGTCCCGCTCGTCGACGTTCGCTCGCCCGAGGAGTTCAAGGGCGAAATCCTCGCACCGCCCGGGCTCCAGGAGACCGCCCAGCGGGGCGGTCACATCCCCGGCGCGTCGAACATCTCGTGGGCCGCGACGGTCAACGACGACGGCACGTTCAAGACCGCCGACGAACTCCGCGAGCTCTACGAGGCCGACGGCGTGACCGACGACCAGGAGGTCGTCGCGTACTGCCGGATCGGCGAGCGCTCCTCGATCGCGTGGTTCGCGCTCCACGAACTGCTGGGCTACGAGAACGTCGTGAACTACGACGGCTCGTGGACCGAGTGGGGGAATCTGGTCAACGCCCCGATCGAGACAGGCGAGGCNNNNGGCGGAGTGACCGGCGGGGACGAAGCCTCGAATCGGAACCGCGAGCCATCGGGCAACTCGCGTCACAGTAACCATCCACCGTTTTTCAGTGATCGATAGCAGCCGCTTCGAGCGAGCAACTCCGCTCGTACTCGGGAGAGGGCGATGGGTACAAACCGCCCGCGCGTCTGCGAGCACACATGGACCCGAGTCAGTTCGTCGATAGCGTTCGCGAGGAGAACCGAACCGCGCTCTCGCGGCTCGGCTCCTCGAAGTCGCTGTACGCCGACACCGAGGGCGCGATGGAGTCCGCACCGGTGCTCCGCGCGGCCGCCGACAGCGAGTTCCACGCCCGCGAGACGTTCGAGGAGTGGGCCGAAAGCGAGGGCAACGACGCCGCCCAGGAAGCGTTCGCCACCACTGCCGACGAGGAGGGCGAACACTACGGCCAGGTCACCCAGCGTCTCGACGGCGATCACAAGCCGGGAGAGACACCGGCCATCCACGAGTATCTCCGCTCGATCGACGACACCGCCGGCCGCGCGGGCGCGTTCGTCGGTCGCACCATCGCGGCCGAGAAGTCCAAAGAACAGCTGGTGGGATTCTTCGTCGGCCAAGCCGACACGGGCGGCGCACAGCTCTTCCGCGACCTCGGCGACGACGTCGACGCCCAGCTCGAACGCGGCCAGGAGCTCCTCGGCGAGGTCTGCGAGACCGACGACGAGTGGGCGCGCGCCGAGGAAACTGCCGGCGACGCAATCCAGACCGCCTATGACGAGTACACCGAACGGCTAGAATCGATGGGCGTGAACCCGAAGCCCGTTTGTTAAAGAACCACCACCTTTTGCTGTCGCCCGAACATCGAAGATTTTCGGGATGACGAGACGCCGAAGGCGTCTCGAACCACGCTCACTCGCTCGCTGGCAAAATCTGGATCAAAAGCCAACGTCGCCCCCTCCGGAAGAGCGAAGCTCTTCCGTGCTCTCGCTCGCTCCGCTCGGGAGAACTCCGGGGCTCCTCGGCCCGCGCTCCCTACGGTCGCTCGCGGTGAAACTGCTAGCGCTCTCCGCAACCGCCAGCCGCATCCGCAGTTGCTCCGCAACCGCACAGCACCGCCGAAGCCCTCGCTCCCGGAAGCCGGCGGCCGCCGCGGCGCGCTGGAGCTCCGACCGGGACTCCTCGACCAGCACCTCGGCGGTCATTCCCTCGCTGCGTGCGAAGCGTGCCGGCTCATCGAGCAGTCGTGCCGTCGCCTCGGTCGTCCCGTCGAACTGGGTGACGTGGACGGTGTCCCGGCGGGCGTCGAAGCTGACGAATCCGACGATCTCGCCGGCGTCGTCGGCGACCCGCACCGTGCGATCGTGGACGAGGTTCCGCATCGTGTCGGTCGGCGCGTCCGCCAGCGTGGCGAGTCGTCCGGCGTCGGCCTCGACGGCCTCGCGCACCTCCATGCACTCTCGTGGGGCGCGGAGACGTAAACCTCGCTCGCCCACGATCACCCCGCGATGGTGTCGAGACGGGCCGATGGGATGGAAGCAGTTATCCCCGGCCGGGACCACCCGCCGGTCATGTGCCGATCTCGCACGAAACCGACTTGCAACCGCGGGGACCGCCGATGCGCGTCGTAGCGAAGTTCGGCGGGACGAGCCTCGGCAGCGGCGACCGGGTGAATCGGGCGGCCGACTCGGTTGCCGCCGCGGTCGAGGCCGGCCACGGGATCGCGGTCGTGGTCAGCGCGATGGGCTCCACGACCGACTTCCTCCTCCGGGAGATCCAGTTCGACGCCAAGGACGGCGACCGCGCCGAGATCGTGAGCATGGGCGAGCGCACCTCCGCACGGATGGTGAAGGCCGCCCTCGCCGCCCGCGGGGTCGACGCGGTCTTTCTCGAACCGGGCAGCGACGACTGGCCAGTGGTCACCGACGCGCGCGGCGAGGTCGACGTCGAGGAGACCACCCGTCGCGCCCGGGCGCTCGCCGACCAGCTGGGCGATGTCGTCCCGGTCGTCGCGGGCTTCATCGCGGAGGATCGTGCCGGTGCGGTCACCACCCTCGGCCGCGGCGGCAGCGACACCACCGCGGTGATGCTCGGCAACTACATGGACGCCGACGAGGTCGTGATCGTCACCGACGTCGAGGGCGTGATGACCGGCGATCCCCGGGTCGTCGAGGGGGCCAGAAACGTCGGGAAGATCAGCGTCGACGAGCTCCGGAACCTCTCCTTTCGCGGTGCGGAGGTGATCGCACCGAGCGCGCTCAACTACAAGGACGCGAACCTCGACGTCCGGGTGGTCCACTACCAGCACGGCGACCTCCTCCAGGGCGGGACGAGCATCGAGGGCACCTTCGAGACCCTGATCGACCTCCAGGAGATGCCCCTCGCGTGCCTCACGGTGGCGGGTCGGGCGATCCGGAACCAGCCGGGCATCATGACCGGGCTCTCGGGCGCGCTCGCGGAGGCCGACATCAACATCGACGCGGTGGCGAGCGGGCTCGACTCGATCACGTTTTACGTCTACGCCGACGACGCCGCCGCCGCCGAGACCGTCCTCCACGAGACCGTGATCGAGGAGGGCGCACTGTCGAGCGTCACCGTCAACGAGGAGAGCGCCGCCATCCGAGTCACCGGCGGCGATCTGCCGACCCAGAGCGGCGTCGTCAACGAGGTGACCGACGCGCTCGCCGAGCAACACATCGCCCTCCACGACGTCATCACGAGCGCGACCTCGGTCGCGGTGTTCGTCGACTGGGACGACCGCGAGGAGGCGCTGTCAGTTGTCCAGGAGACCTTCAGCGCCCCTTCCTGAGTCGCGTCCCGATCTCCTCCGGCAGCCCCGCCTCGTCCACTGCGCGCTCGACTCGCTGGATCTCGTAGCCCACCCGGCGTTCTTCGACTTCCATCGCGTCGAGATCGAGCAGTGCGTAGGCCGCTCGCGGGTCGCCGTCGCGGGGCTGGCCGACGCTGCCCGGGTTCATCACGATCCCTTCGTCGTAGGTCTCGTGGTATTGGACGTGGGTGTGGCCCAACACGAGCGCGTCCTCCTCGTCGAGCAGCTCCGGCCCGAACAGGTCGGGATACGTGTAGCGGTCGGGGTCGTCGGGATGGCCGTGGACGATCTTCACCTGTGCATCGAACGCGGTGCGCTCGTCGGGCAGCGAGCCGAGCCAGTCGATCTGCTCGTCGTCGAGTTCCTCGCACGTGTACTCGACGCCCGCGCCGGCCATGCTGTTGAACGCGAACGCGGTCCCGCTCGCCACCGCGCGGTCGTGGTTGCCCATCACGGTCGGCACTCCCCGCTCGCGTACCCGATCGACGCACTCGCCCGGCCACGGGTTGTATCCCACGACGTCACCGGCACAGACCACCCTATCGACCGATGGCATGTCCTCGACCACCGCGTCGAGCGCGACCCGGTTCGCGTGAATATCGGAGATGACGCCGACCTGCATGGCTCGACTTGGGTCCCCACTGACTTCAATCGCCGTTCCGGATGGCCGTCTCGAACCCCCCATTCGTCCGCGCGACGCCGGCCGCACAGACCTCGTGCTCGAAGTCGAAATCGTACACTGCCCGTGCCGCCGCCGTGGCACTTTCGGGGTCGAAATCCACCGGCTCCGGCCGATCCTTCTCGTAGGTCGCCACCAGAATCGGCTCGGTGACTGCCTCGACGGTGATCCCGTCCCGGCGGACGATGCCGATATAGCTCGCCTCCTCGGCCGCCCCGGTGGACGATCGGTCATCCGTCCCGTTGGACGACCGGTTGTCCGTCCCCCCACGGCCGACGATACCGGCGATCCGTGGGGTGTCGTAGTCGTCCTTCTCGAAATCGAGCGCGAGCAGCGCAAGACAGAGCGCGTCGCGCGGCGGGTAGCCCCGAGCGAGCTTCTCGGCGATCGGATCGACGTGCGAGCCGTTGCCGACGACGGCCCCGCGGTCGGTGGGGCGGACGCAGTTGTACGAGACGTAGGGGTTGTCGGTTTCGTCGGCTTCGGCGGTCGGGACCACGGTGAGCGTGCCGTCGTGATCGACGATCTGTCGGTTGGGGAACGACCGCGAGGAAACCCGGTACGCGCCGACCTCCGGACCGATCACGACGAACCGTCCGACGTACATACGCGCCCTCCACGTTTCGTCCGGAAGTAAACACCGATCCGATGAGTCCGCTAGGGTGGCGGAGTTCCCGATCCGATCTCGGCGCGAGGTTTCCAACAAGGATAAGTAGCAACTTCCACTACGGACTGTCGAAGTCCTGTGGTGTAGCGGCCAATCATGTGAGCTTCTGGGGCTCACGACGGAGGTTCGAATCCTCCCAGGACTATGCTTTCTCCGACGCCGACGCTTCTCAGCTCTCGAACTCCTCGAAGTACCGACCGTGGAAACCGAATGGGATCGAATGCGGAACGATCGCGCGAGCGCGCTCCTCGAACGACCGACCGTCGAGCGCGAGTAGCGCCGACTGCTCGGCATTGATGTCGAGCAGTATCGAGAGCACGAGGCCGTCATCCTCGCTGGCAGTGTCGGGAGCCGGCACGAACGTTGGCTCGCCGGCGTAGACACCTCGTTCGGCCCACGTCTGGACATCGCCCGCCTCCGTGTCGACTTTCACGAGTTCGTTCGCGTTCCGGTCCGCGTCCGTGTCGCCCTGGCCGTAGACGTACCGATGTGGTTCCATCGCGGTCGCCACCGCCGGCGAGACCTGGGGGAACTCGATGCCCACGTCGGCCAGCGTCCGGCCGGTGACTCGCCCGCCGTCGAGCGGGAGGCAGTACCGCCGAAGTTCGCCGGTCGAGGCGTCCGGGGTCGACGAGCCGATGTCATCCAGATACAGACCGTCGAGCACGTCCGCGTCGTCGTACGCCACGAGATCGACGACGATCTCGTTCCCGCCGTCTGAGTCGCCCTCCGCTCCGGCTTCGGTGCGTTCGCGCTCGAAGGCGTTGGCGTGGTGGAAGGTGAAGAAGGCTGGAACGCGGGGTTCGGCGACGACCGCGCCGGTCGTGCGGTCGAGCACGATGAATCGCGTCCCGCTCTCGGGATGCCACTCGTAGGCGTCGACGAAGCTCCGATCGGGGTGGAGAAAGCGCAGCGGGTTCGCGGTGAAGGGGTTCTCGGTCAGCACTGCATAGCGCTCGGTCAGCGCGAAACTGTGCATGTACGCCGGCTCGTCGACCGGAACCGTGCCGACGACCTCCCGTTCGGTGCCGCCGTCGGGGATCCGGTAGATCTCGTACTGGTGGTCGAGACCGAACCGCTCGCCGTAGCCGACGTGCTCGCCGCGCGAGGCGTCGTGGAGGGGGTGGGCGGTTGTGTGCTGGGCCCCGGCCTCGTCGTCGTGTTCGAGGATCCCCTCGGTGGCGAGCGTTGCGGGATCGACGGCGACCGCGACCGGACTCTCGGTAATCGCGGCGAGTCGGCCACCCAGGCGGATGACGTTCGCGTTCGCGTTGTCGGTGGGATCGCCCGCGAGAAGCGTCCGGAGGCGACCGGGTGGATTCGCCCGCGAGCGCGTCGCGGTACGAGCGCGTCCGGAGGAATCGGTTGGTGTAGCGTACGCCGTCGCCGAACGAGAAGGCGGTGAGCATCGCGAGGCCGTCGAACCAGTGCGCCACGCGCTCGCCGCCGATCTCGAACGCGCCAGGCCCGTTTCGGACATACTGCCCCGAGAGCCACGCTGGGAACGCCCCCTCGATCGGGAGGTCGTGACCCGCGAGTTCCTCGTCGAGCGACCGGAATCCGAGATCGAACTCGGGCACGGATCGGATTCGGGTCGGAGGGGCATATACTGTCGCCCGGGGAATCGTTCGGTTTCACGCCATTCGGTGCGTCGCCGGTGTCTATTTCACGTGTTCGTCGGTAAGAGGACACATGACCGATCGAACGCGCCGCGTCATCGTCGACACCGACACCGCGGGCGACGACACCCAGGCACTCCTGCTCGCCGCTGCCTCCGGCCGCCTCGCGATCGAGGGCGTCACGATCTGTGCGGGGAACGTCGACTTCCACTACGAGGTCGAGAACGCGAAGTACACGCTCGATCTCGCCGGCGTCGCCGACGACGTGACCGTCTACGAGGGGGCCACCGAACCCCTGCTCGCTACCCACGACTACGCCGACTACGTCCACGGCGAGGGCGGCCTCGGCGGCGAGCGCTTTCCGGACACCGGGATTCGGTCGGGCGGTCAGTACGCACCCGACTACATCGTCGAGCGTGCCCGCGAGCACCCGGGCGAACTGACGCTCGTCTGCATCGCGCCGCTGACGAACGTCGCGCTCGCCCTCCAGCGCGAGCCCGATCTCGGCGACCTCCTCGATGAGGTCTGGGTGATGGGCGGGAACGCGAACTGCGTCGGGAACGTCACGCCGGCCGCCGAGTACAACTTCTGGGTGGATCCCCACGCGGCGAAGAAGGTCCTCGCCGACCTCGACGTGACGCTGTTCGACTGGGGCGTCACCGCCCGTGACACCGTTTTCGATGGCGATACGCTCGAGGAGTTCACGGCCATCGACACCGAGTTCGGGACCTTTTTCGACGAGATCGCGGCGTCGGTGCGGGCGTTCAACCGCGACTCGTTCGGCAGGGACGAGACCACACAGCCCGACTCCGGGACGATGGCGGCCCTCATCGAGCCTTCGCTCGTCGAAGAATCGGGGACGTACCACGTCGAAGTCGACGACCGCGAGGGCCTCACGCGGGGGTACTCGGCGGTCGACGAGCACCGCGTGACCGACGGCGAGCCGCGCACGACCGTCGTGGAGGCCTTCGATACCGGCCGTTTCGCGGCGATGTTCCGCGCGATGCTCCACGGACGCCCGCCGGAGTCCGGCCTCGACTGACCTTTTTAGTTCGTTCCGGTCCCCGAACGGAGGCCAACGAGCGAGTGCGCGCTCCGCGAGGCCGAGTCAGCGGCCGCGGATGCCGGCGTCGAACTCGTCACTGACGTTCCGGAGGTCGCCTGATAGGGTCGGTTGTACGTCCTTCCTGCATTTCGCCGACACGAGGTCGGCGAATACCGGTAAACGGTTACAACCGACCCTATGACGGCCGGAGCGTCGCGTACGCCGCCGAGAACGAACTCGATCTCGTCGTGAGGGGAACCCACGGTCACTCGGCGGTCGAACGCCGCCTCCTCGGGAGCGTCACTCAGCACGTCGCCGGAGCGGCCGCGGTTCCCATCGTGACGGTCAGCGCCCCCGCCGAAAACGTCGTCTGAACCGACGCACTTACTAGCTTGCCGGTGGCTGATTGATAACCGCTAGCACCAGGACCGGCCACCTTGGCAGTTATTTTGATAAAAGTACGGTTCGTAGGGTCGGCAATGGACTCCAGTGACGCTGATTCTCGTGTGCGGGGAAGGTCGAGAGCAGCGTCCGGAAACTGGACGGGATCGACGACCTCGATCCGCAGGCGACGACCGGGACACTGACCGTCGCCTTCGACGACGAGCGGACATCGAGGGCGGCGATCGTCGAGCGGGTCGAGAAGGCGGGCTACGCCGTCACCGACACCGCAGGCCACGAAGCGGCCGGCGGAGGGACGGCCGAGACGCCCGATTCGAACGACAGTATCTGGACGAGTTCGCGTGCGCTCAAGACGTGGGTCAGCGGCGGGTTCCTCGCGCTTGGGCTCCTCCTCGAGTTCGTCCTCCCGGCGCAGAACGCCGGGGTCGGGACCGTCCTCGGGAGCGAACTCCTCGTCGCGGACGTGCTCTTCTCGATCGCCGTCGCCATCGGCGGCCAGGAGATCCTCCGCAACGGCTACTACTCCGCCCGAAATCTCAATCTCGACATCGACTTCCTGATGTCGGTCGCCATTCTCGGCGCGCTGGTCGCGAGCCTCGCGTTCGGCGAGGCGCTCTACTTCGAGGCTGCCACGCTCGCGGTCCTGTTTAGCGTCGCCGAGCTGCTCGAACGCGCCTCGATGGACCAGGCCCGGGACTCGCTCCAGGAACTCATGGACCTCTCGCCGAACGAGGCGACCGTCAAACGCGAGGGTGACGAAGAAGACGAGGGAGGCGAGGAGACGATGCCGGTCGAGGAGGTGTCGGTCGGCGACATCGTGGTCGTGCGGCCGGGCGAGAAGATCCCGATGGACGGCGACGTCCTCGACGGCGAGAGCGCGGTCAACCAGGCCCCGATCACCGGCGAGAGCGTTCCAGTGGACAAGACCGCCGGTGACGAGGTGTACGCCGGCACGATCAACGAGGAGGGGTACCTCGAGATCCAGGTCACGTCGGCAGCCGCGGACAACACCCTCTCGCGGATCGTCGAGATGGTCGAGGACGCCCAGTCGAACAAGACCGAGCGCGAGCAGTTCGTCGAGCGCTTCTCGGCGTGGTACACGCCCGTCGTCGTCGCCTTTGCCGTCCTCGTCACCCTGGGGAGCCCGCTCGTGCTTGGAACCGCGTGGTCGACCGCGGTCGTCTACGGGTTGACGCTGCTGGTCCTTTCGTGTCCGTGCGCGTTCGTGATCTCGACGCCCGTCTCGGTCGTCTCGGGGATCACGAGCGCCGCGGACAACGGCGTGCTCATCAAGGGCGGCGACCGCCTCGAAGCGATGGGCGCGGTCGACGTCGTCGCGTTCGACAAAACTGGGACGCTCACGAAGGGCGAACTCACCGTGACCGACGTCGTTCCGCTCCACGGCAACACCGAGGAGGACGTCCTCCGGTGTGCGCGGGGCCTCGAAGCGCGCAGCGAGCACCCGATCGGCGAGGCGATCGTCGCCGAGGCCGGGGGCGCGGGCGTCGCCGAGCGCGAGATCGACGAGTTCGAGGCCATCACGGGCAAGGGCGTGCAGGCCGAGCTCGACGGCACGCCCCACTTTGCGGGGAAGCCTGGCCTGTTCGACGACCTCGGGTTCGACCTCTCGCACGTCCACGCCACGACGGATGGCGGTGTCGTCACGCGGACCGCTCAGCGACTCTGCGATCGGAACAACTGCCTCGACCTGCTGGAAGAGACGGTGCCTGACCTCCAGGCCGAGGGCAAGACCGTCGTGCTCGTCGGAACCGAGAACGAGATCGAGGGCGTCGTCGCCGTCGCGGACGAGGGGCGCCCCGCGGCGAAAGAGACGGTCGCCCGACTGCAGGAGCTCGGCGTCGAGCGCACGGTGATGCTCACGGGCGACAACGACCGCACCGCGCGCGCGATCGCCGACGAAGTCGGGGTCGACGAGCACCGCGCGGAGCTCCTGCCGGACGAGAAGGTCGCGGCGGTCGAGGACCTAGAGGAGTCGGGCGCGGTGGCGATGGTCGGCGACGGGATCAACGACGCACCGGCGCTCGCGACCGTGACGGTGGGGGTCGCGATGGGGGCTGCCGGCACCGACACGGCGCTCGAAACCGCGGACATCGCGTTGATGGGCGACGACCTCACGAAACTTCCCTATCTCTACGACCTCGCGAACGATGCAAACGGCGTCATCCGGCAGAACGTCTGGGCGAGCCTCGCGGTAAAGGCCGGCCTCGCGATCGCGGTCCCGTTCGGCTACGTCCCGATCTGGCTCGCTGTTCTCGCGGGCGACGCCGGGATGACCGTCGGCGTGACCGGGAATGCGATGCGGCTTTCCCGGATCGAACCCGACCGATGAGAGTCCGCGGAGTGCTCGACGGGACGCACGATGCCCGTCTCGGGACGGGAGCGGACACAACATCTAAGCGCTAGACGCTACTAATAGTGGTATGTCGAGCGCGAAGGCCGAGGACTACATCAAGGCGGTCTACCAGCTCGGCGACGGCGACGAGCCGGTCGCGCCCTCGACGATCGCCGAGGCGCTCGGCGTGACGACCCCGACCGTGACCGCGACGATGAAGCGCCTCGCCGACCAGGGCCTCGTCGAGCGCGAGGAGTACAAGGGTTCGCACCTCACCGAGGAGGGCGAACTCCTCGCCATCGAGACGATCCGGCACCACCGCCTGCTCGAACTGTTCCTCACCGAGCAGTTGAACTACGACTGGACCGAGGTCCACGACGAGGCCGACCGGCTCGAACACCACATCAGCGAGCGCCTCGAAACCGAGCTCGCCGCCGCGCTTGACGAGCCGACGGCCGACCCGCACGGCTCGCCGATCCCGACCGCCGATCTCGCCACACCGGAGGACGATCACGCGCCGCTTCACGAATACGACGAGGGCGACGCCGTGATCGTCGCCGAGGTGGCCGACCGCGACGCCGCGGTGCTCGAGTACCTCGCCGACGCCGGCATCACGCCAGGTACCCGGATCGAGATAACTGAGATCGCCCCGTTCGGGATGGTCACCGTCACCATTGGCGAAAACGGCGACGAAGCGATCTCGCTTCCCGAGGACACCGCGGCGACCGTTCGCGTCCAGGAAGCCTCGCCCGACCAGCCCGACAACGGCGACGTCCTCGTCGGCTGATCGGCACGATCGCTCGACTCACAGTCGTTTCTCGAAGCGGACCAGCTCCGTGCCGACTTCCGGATACCGCCCCCGATTCGTACGCTTTTCGATCGACCGCCTGCCGTTCGGCAGTCAGTCGTAGTCGTAGAACCCACGCCCCGTCTTCTTCCCGAGATCCCCCGCCTCGACCTTGCGTTTCAGGAGATACGCCGGCGTGTAGCGATCGCCAAGCTCGTCGTGAAGCGTTTCGGTGGCGTCGAGACAGATGTCGAGACCGATGTGATCGGCGAGTTCGAGGGGCCCCATCGGCACGTTCGTCCCGAGTTTCATCCCGCGGTCGATGTCCTCCTTCGTCGCGACGCCCTCGTCATAGGCCCTGATGCCTTCGTTGATCCACGGCATCAGGATGCGGTTCGAGACGAAGCCCGGCTTATCGTCGGACTCCCATGTCTCCTTGCCCAGTTCTTCGGCGAACTCGTGGGCGAGCGCAACCGTCTCCTCCCCCGTGCGCTCGCCGACGACGATCTCGACGCCGTCCATCACCGGCACGGGGTTCATGAAGTGGATGCCGACGACGAGTTCCGGCCGCTGGGTCGCGCTTGCGATCGACGTGACCGAGAGCGTGCTAGTATTGGTTGCGAGCACCACTTCATCGGGGAGCGTCTCGTCGAGGTCGGCGAAGACCTCCTGTTTGATCTCCGTTTCCTCGACCGCGGCCTCGATCACGAGATCACGGTCTTCGAGGGCGTCGAGATCGGTGGTGCCCGTGATGCGTTCGCGGGTCGCCGTCGCCTCGTCGTCGGCGAGGGTCCCGCTGTCGACGAGCCGATCGAGACTGCTATCGATCGCGTCGAACCCGCGCTCGACGAACTCCTCGTCGATGTCGCGCATTAGCACGTCGTATCCGGCGGTGGCGGCGACCTGGGCGATGCCGTTGCCCATCGTCCCCGCGCCGACGACGCCCACCCGCTCGATCGAATCGAGTTCGCGCATACGTCCGATCCGAGTGGATCGTTGGTAAGCCTGCTGGACCACCCGATACCGTCCCCCGCCGACGGAAGCCAAGCGACGGATCACCCCCTCGAAACCAGGCGACGGCTGCCGAATCGACGCACTGGAGGCGAACGATGGGGGTTTTGGTCACCGAACAAAAATGATCGGGGCACAAGACATATGCCGGCTGGGTCGTCCATGTGTAGTAAAACCAAATGACGAACAGGACAGTACTCATGAGCGCCGGTTTGATCGTCGTGGGGCTACTGCTGGCTGGCTACGGCGTCGCCGGGGGTCTCGGATCCTCACAATGCGGAACCTTCATCGATGTCGACCGCGCCGAGGGTGGGAGCGACCTGTCACGAACGCAGTTCGGTGAGTTGACCGAACGAGAACAGCAGTTCTTCGAGACGGCGCTCGACACCGATGGGTTAGCGCGCGTGCCGACGAACGAACCCCTTCCGTCGGCGTTCGAGCGGCCGACGATCGTCATTTATCAGGGTGAACGGTATCTGGCCGGGGCCGTCTCCAACGACGGCTGTGCATCGCCGATAGACGACATCGAGGGCGTTCCTACTGCGGGAGGGTCGCTGCTCCTGATTGCGGGAATCTACGGCACCGTTCGAAACCGATTCGGCTGAAGACGATCAAACGGAGAACAACTGCCTGAAGGCCGTCGCGTCCGCTGTCCTCTCCATTCGGCACCGCGACGCGAAACGGGGGTGGCCGAACTGCACGCTACGCGGCGTGGAGCCGGTCGAGCGCCTCGACCATCGCTTCGACGCTCGCACGGGTGATGTCGGCGTCGCTCGCCGCGACCGACACTGACTGTGCGTCGCGGCTCATCTCGACCTCGACGGTGACGACCGCATCGGTCCCGCCGGTGATCGCGTCGACGTGATAGGCGTCGAGCGTCGCGTCGCCGCCAGGCCCGAGCGCCTCGCGGACGGCCCCCACCGCGGCGTCGACCGGCCCGCTGCCGGTGCCGCTCGCGGTGCGCTCCTCGCCGTTCACCCGGAGTCGGACGCTCGCGGTCGGCGTCCCGCTGCCGCTCGCGGCGGTGAGATCGAGCAGTTCGACCCGACGCTCGCGCTCGCGGCCCTGGACCGTCTCGGCGATCGCGAGCACGTCGGCGTCGGTCACGCGCTTGCCCTCGCCGAGATCAGTGACCCGATCGGTGATGTCGGCGAGTTCGCCGTCGGTCACCGCCACGTCGTGTTCTTCGAGCGCTGCCGCGACGCCCGCGCGGCCGGCATGTTTGCCGAGGGCGAGCCGGCGCTCCCGGCCCACCGTTTCGGGGGGATAGGGCTCGTACATCGCCTCGTCCTTCAGCGTGCCGTCGGTGTGAATGCCCGACTCGTGGGTGAACGCGTTCTCGCCGACCACCGCCTTGTTGGGCGCAAGTGCGATCCCCGTCGCGTCGGCGACAGTGCGGGCGAGATCGTACAGTAGGGTGGTGTCGACGGTCTCGATCCCGTAGCCATGCGCGAGCGCGATTGCGACCTCCTCGATGGCGACGTTGCCCGCCCGCTCGCCGACGCCGTTCACGGTCGCGTGGACGAGGTCCGCGCCGGCCGCCACGCTCGCGAGCGCGTTCGTCACCCCCAGGCCGAGATCGTCGTGGGTGTGGGTGCTCGTCGGGCCGCACTCGGCGAGCGTCGAGACCACCTCGACCGTGCGCTCGGGCGTCGCGTGCCCGACGGTGTCACAGTAACACACCCGGTCCGCGCCGGCGTCGAACCCCGCGCGGGCGAGCCGCGAGAGGAAGTCGATGTCGGCGCGGCTCCCGTCCTCGCCGAGGAGTTCGACCCAAAGTCCGTGATCGCGGGCATACTCGACGAGCTCGACCGCGTCCGCGAGCACGTCCTCGCGGGTCGAGCCGACCTTCCCCTCGATGTGGCGGTCGCTCGCGGGCACGACGAGGTTGATCCCGTCGACGTCACAGTCGAGCGCGAGATCGACGTCGCGGCGGACCCCGCGACAGAAACTCGTCACCCTGGCGTCGAGGTTCTCCTGAGTGACCCGCGAGATCGACTCGCGCTCGGCCGCGCCGGTGCAGGCGCTGCCGGCCTCAACGGTCGACACGCCGGCCCGATCGAGCTGTCGCGCGATGTCGATCTTCTCGTCGGGCGCGAGCGACACCCCTGGAGCCTGTTCGCCGTCGCGAAGCGTGGTATCGAGAAACTGTACGTCAGCGTCGGACAGCGGAGTGGTTTCGGGGAGGCCCCCGAATAAATCGGTCACTGGTCATGATAGCCACTCGCATCGCCGCGCGGCAGGCTCTTAAAAGGGTGCTTTCCGACAGATGTTGCTGTCCGGTCCGTTGCCCGTCCCACTCAGACGAAATCGATGTCGAGGGCCTGCGCGATGCCGTCGACGTCGAAGTCCGCATCGGCCACGACGAGCCGCTCGTCGAGGCTCTTCGCTGCCCCGGCGACGAACGCGTCGCGTGCGGCGAGCGGTTCGCCCGTCTCCTGGAGCGAGGCCTGGAGTTCGGCGGCTGCGCGCGCGATCGCCGGCGTTTCGTCCACGACGGTCAGCCACCCAAGAGCACCGTCAACGGCATCGAAGTCGGTCGGTCCCGATTTGAACACCTCTCCTTGATAGACTCCGAGCAGCACCAACGGCGGAGCGATCGCCCGCTCGTCGAAACGATCCACGACGTAATCCACGGCGTCGTCGATCTGTCGAGGTAGTCGACGAGAACGCTGCTGTCGTACAGCGTCATCGAGCGCCGACGTCCCGTTTCATTTCCTCTCGGGCCTCGCGGGCGCTGTCAGCTGCGTCGGTTCCTGCCCAGCGTCCAGTGCCCTCATGGACGCTCTCGCGGTGCTCCCGCATGAGCCGTAAGAGGAGTTCGTCGAACGTCTCGTCGTCGCCCTTCAGCGCTGCGAGCGCAGCATGCGTGTCTTCGTCGACAGGGATGCTTTTGCTCATACAATCCTGTACAGGCGTCGGTATGCAAGACGATTGTGCTCGTTCGAGCCGTTCGCCGCGTCAGGAAGCAAAATTGGAGGCGGGAAGTCATGACCGGAAGTCGATGTAATCGAGGTCGGCGACGCGCTCGAAGTGCTCGTCGGCGGCAACGAGCCGTTCGCCGCGGCTGCGTGCCGCGGCGGCGATCATCGTATCGGACACCCGGATGCGCTCACCACGCGCGAGGAGCTCCCCCTCGATGCGGGCGGTTTCGGCGGCATCCGCAACCGAGAACGGAACGAAATCCACCCAGTCGAGGTCGCGCTGGAGTTCCGTCACGAGGTCGGTAGCCCCCTGTTCGACGAGGCCGCCGAACAGTTCGTACGCCACGATCGTCGTGGCGCTGAACTCGGCGTGAGCGTGCTCTCGGTAGAATGCCGTGGCCTCGTCGTGCCCACGACCGAGATCGGCGAGGAAGCTACTGTCGACGAACATCCGCTGTAGACTCCCGGAAGTCGCGGTCGGCGCGCTCCTTGACCGCCTCGACACCGGCTGCGAGATCGACGTCGGCGTACTTCCCGACGAACCGCTCCACATCGTCGTCGCGGTCGGTCAACCGAAGCACGACGTCGGTGAAACTCTCGTGCTCGCGTTTGCGGGCTTCGAGCCGTTCTTTCGCCTCGTCGGAGATCCGGATCACGTCGGTCGGCATCTGTTACATCTACGTTAACGTTATAGCGACCTAAACCTTCCGGCCCCTCTGCCAAAGGCTGGCTCCTCCATCACCCCGAAATTGAAGCGGCTACCGTCCGCAGAACGAGTATGGAGAAGACGCCCGCCGGCACGTCGGTCGGCGTCGACGACCCCTACGCGTTCGTCGAGCGCTGCGACCATCTCACCGACGACGGTCGATGTCGGTACGCCATCGAACACGCTGAACACGATCCCGGATTCGCCGCCGAGCGCCAAGCGGACGACGTCCGCTGTCCGGCGGCCGATCCCGCCGGCGAGTGGGCGTGGCAGGACTGCCCACACTTCCGGGCGCGGAACCGCTCTCGGGAGTGCGTTCGGTGTGGGCTCGACGAGCGCCGGATGGCCCACTCCGACGAACGGCCACTGCTCGAAGAACACCACCTCTCGTACGCTGACACCAGCGCCGGCGAAACTCGCAACGGCGAGAGGACGGACGACGACCCGAACCACGAGATCACGGTCTTCCTCTGTCGGTGGTGTCACGCGAAAATCCACGACTCGTGGGCGCGACTCGGCGACGACGCCAGTCCCGATCCCGAGGCGATCGCCGCGCGCGAGGGGCGACGGAGCCGCGAACAGGACGAACTCGGCTTCTCGTCGGCGGCCGATCGATACGACGACGAGTGAACCAGGCGACAGACGAACCGATACCGAGACCGGGATATGGCTGTGACGATCAGATTTCGCCGGCCAGAGACGGCAGAGCGCTTACTTCCATCCCGTGCCACGAACGCGCATGAGTCGCTCGACGCCCCATCTCGGTCACGTCCATCTCAAGGTTCGCGACGTCGAGCGCGCGGTCGCGTTCTACACCGACGTGTTCGACCTCGAGGTGAACGATCGCTACGGCCCGCTCGCGTTCCTCACGTTCGGTGACCACCATCACGATGTCGC
>PXSV01000129.1:0-8210 GCA_003022685.1 Halobacteriales archaeon SW_9_67_24
CGCGTTCGCGTTCCGTGTCGGTGATGTTCTGCTGACCGGCGACTCACTGTTTCTCGATGGCGTGCCGCGCCCGGATCTCGAAGCCGGTGCCGACGGCGCGGGGGACCTCGCGAACACGCTCCACGACACCCTGACCGGGCGCTTCGACACCGACGCCGACCTGCTCGTCGCGCCAGGCCACCACGGTCCGTCGGAGCGGCTACCGGCCGACAGTCCCTATACTGCGCGGCTCGGGGACCTCCACGAGCGACTCCCCGCCTTCTCGATGGAACGAGACACGTTCGTCGAGCGAGTGCTCGACGGGATGGGGCCGCGACCGGCGAACCACGAGCGGATCGTCGCGATCAACCGTGGACGGGAAAACCCCGACGACGAGACCGCGTTCGAACTCGAACTCGGGCCGAACAACTGCGCCGCCGCGCCCACGAAGTGACCCGATCCACGTCCGCACCGGCCACCGTTCGTACGTATCTTCTCGACACGCACACCGACCTGCTCGGTACCGTGCTCGCGTGCGCCGACGACATTGCCGACTCGTGGGACGGTGACGCGAGGACCGACCGCGCGGCGGTGGTCGAGCCGTTCGAGTGCGGTCTCGATCAGGCGGGCGTGCTCGATCGCCTGCCGGTGGTCCTCGTCGGGGCGGTCGACGCGCTCGATGCGGAACTCACGGCCAAGCCGGTCGCCGCACCGCCCTACGTCGCGATCACGAGCGTCGGTCCCGTCCTGCGCGCGACGCTCGGTTCCGGTCGCCTGGTGGTCACGATCCACACCTTCGGGATCGAGCGCGATCCCACGAGATACGTCCGCGGGCCGGCCGACCCCGCCGACGCGCTCGCGGTCGAACTCAGAAATCGCTGAACTTGTCGCGCCGAAAGAGGTCGAGTTCGCTCACGGTCGAGCGGTCCTGGCGCGCGGCGAACGCGATCGCGTCGGCGATCTCGTCGGGTTCAGTGACCTCACCCTGGTCGAAGCGCTCCGCGAAGCTCTCGTCGTCGCCGAACTCCGTTCGGACCTCCGAGGGATTGACGACGGTGACGCCGACGCCCGCCTCCCCGACCGCGCCCGCGACGCTGTGGGCGAACCCCCGGACCCACCACTTCGTCGCGGCGTAAACCGGATTGAACGGGCGGGGGTACTGCCCCGCGAAGCTCCCCACGAAAATCAGGTTCCCCGCTGACGCCCGAAGGTGCGGCAGCGCCGCGCGCGTCGCGAAGAAGCACCCATCGACGTTGACGTTCATCATGGTGCGGTACTCCTCGGTCGAGAGGGTTTCGACGTCGGCCCCGCGTGCGAGGCCGGCGTTGTTGACGAGGACATCGAGGCTGCCGAACGCGTCGACCGTTCCGTCGATCAGCTCCGCGACCGCGTCCTCCTCGGTGACGTCGGTCGGCGCGACGAGGGTCGCGACGCCGTGAACTGGCTCCGGTGACGATCGCCGCATGGTCGGCGAGTGGCTGGTCGGCTGCCATATCCCCCGATGGACGGCAGCGTGGTTCGTTCTTTCGGCGACCCGTCGGAGTCGATTCCGATCCGTCGTACTTCTCATCGCCAACAGTCCATCCAAAAGTGACGATCGTTCGTCCACGACCGGGCTGGTTTATACCGTCAGGCTGTGGCGACCTGCCATGCGATTCGAGGACCGAACGGTGTTCGTGACGGGTGCAGGCGCGGGAATCGGCCGTGCGACCGCCGAGCGCTGTGCCGCGGAGGGCGCGCGGGTGATCGTGACCGACGTCGACCGCGAAGGTGGCGAGGAGACCGTCGATCGGATCGAAGCGGCCGACGGCGACGCCGCGTTCCACGAACTCGACGTGCGCGACGCCGATGCGTTCGCGGACCTCGTCGAGACCACGGCCGAGGAAGACGGCCTCGACGCACTGGTCAACAACGCCGGCATCGGCCACCCGCCGCTGTCACGCCGCCCTGCCGGCGATGAAAGCCCAGTGGTCGGGTGCGATCGTGAACGTCGGGTCGCTGGCGAGCGTGCTCGGTCTGCCGAAACAGTCGGTGTACTCGCTCACGAAGGGGGCGGTGCTCAACCTCACCCGGGCGGTGACGGCCGAGGCGGGGCCACACGGCGTGCGTGCGAACGCCGTCCGTCCGGGGTTCACCGACACCGCGCTCGGCCGGGAGTTCTTCGAGAGCCAGGACGACCCCGAAACCGCCCGCGAGCGGATGCTGGCTCATAGGGTCGGTTGGAAGCGTTTACCGGTGCGACCGCACGCAATCGTGCGGTCGATCCCGGACGGACTTCCAACCGGCCCTATCAGTACCCCCTCCGCCGGCTCGGCGACCCCGAGGAGATCGCCGACTGCATCGCCTTTCTCGCCAGCGACGAGTCCTCCTACGTCACCGGCCACGGACTCGTCGTCGACGACGGCTATTCGGCGTGGTAGCGGGCCGTTCGGGTCCCCTGTGATCAGCCATCGGCGGCCGCGAACTCCTCGCCGAAGACGAGGAAGTAGCCCGTGCCGAGGAGGCCGACGACGGTCGCCGTGCTGAACGCGAGCGACGGGCTCCCGGCGAACGTGCCGACGCCTGGCATCACGACGACGTTGCGAACGAGGTAGTACGAGCCGGTGACCCGGCCGCCTGCCCCCTGCTCCGCCGGCCCGACGATGAGCGCCTTGTGCGCGGGCAGTCCCGCAAATCGCAGGCCTGAGAAGGCAAACAGCGCCGCGAGCACCCCCGCATCGGGCGGCGCGGCGATGAGCAAGGCGGGGAAGACCGCGTACACGGCGAACCCGACCGTGACCACCGGTTTGAGTCCCACTCGCCGCGTGAGCTTCGCGACGGGGAGCATCGTCAGGAGTGCGACCGCCATCTCGATCCCGAGGAGCACGCCGAAGTACGCCTGAGGGGAGAGATCCACGGTCCCCACGAGGGGCAGCGTCGTCGAGAGGCCGACGCCCAGAAACCTCGTGACGACGATCACGAAGAAGACGTACACCATCCCGTTGGCGAAGCGGACCAGCGTATCGCCGACCAGCAACGGCCGGAGCTCCGGGGGGAGGTTTCGGAGGTCGTCGGCGATTCCCTCGATTCCCTCGAACGCCTTCCCAAAGTCGTCGCCCGCCGAATCGTAGAGGGTGTGTTGGGCGAGCGTGCCGAGGAGGGCGAAGACGACCGCGACCGCAAGGACGGCGGCAAACGCCGCCACCACCTGAGCGTCGGCCATCGACCCGGTGTCGGTCGTGGCGAACACGGCAAAGACGCCCGCAGCGAGCAGCGGCCCCACGAGAAACGCGGTCCGGCGGAACGTCTCGGTGCTGGCGAACCCCTCCGCGAGCCGCGCGGGCGGGACGCTCTGTTTGACGATGGCGAAGGTCGCGCCGAGGCCGAAGGACTTCCACGCCTGGGCGAACACGAGACCGACGAAGATCAGGGGCACGGCGAGCACGCCGAAGGCCGGCGCGCCGAGCCACACCGCGAAGCCGACCGTCGAGAGGAGCCCGAAGACGGTGAGCGCGTACCGCGAGCCGATCCGATCCGAGATCGCGCCGCCCGGGTAGGGGTAGACCGCACTGATAACGTTCGAAAAGGTGCCGTACAGCCCCACGACGACCGCGCTCGCGCCGAGCGCGACCATGTACTCCCCGAGATACCGGCTCGTCATCTGGAAGCCGAGGCTGAACGCGAACATCGCGACCGAGAGCACGAGCACGTCGCGTTCGAGCGCGAACAGCTCTCGAATCCGGTCGCGAACGCTTGCGGGCTCGCCGGTAGCACTGTCGCTGGCTGGCTCGCCGGCCATGTGCCCGCTCCGCTCGCCGGCCAATTAATCGCTTCTCCGGAGCCGTCCGGACGGCTCGGTAGTTGCTCGCGCCGTTCGCCGCCCGATCACTCCAGTTCGGCACTCGTCTCGCGGAACAACCCGTCCAGGATCTCCGGCGTCGTCGGGTGGTACGCTCTGTCCGGTAGCTCGCGGACATCCATCCCACCCTCGACGATCACCTGCATCGTCTTCGCCATCGCGTCGGCGTGGTAGTGGAGGCCCTGGTAGCCGAGCACCGTGCCGTCCGCTTCGTCGACCACGAGGCGCGCGAGGCCCTCGGGCACGTCCTTGGTCTTGAACACGCCGTCGTCGGCCGCCTCGCGGGTCGCCGTCACGACATCCAAACCCGCTTTTTCGGCCGTTGCCGCGGAGTGGCCCACCCGCACGAACGGGTAGACTCCGAGCCCCGAGAACATCACGTGGTGGTGGACGTTCTCGTACGCTTCGAGCTCCTCGCCGGCGTCGTGGGCGAGGACGTTCCGCCCGGCGGTGAACCCCTGCTCTTTCGCGACGTGGAGGATCGGCTCGCGACTGTTGACGTCGCCGACGACGAACGTTCGGGGGTCGTCGGCGGCCTGCATCGTCGGCCCGACCCAGCCCGGTTCGGGGCGCGGGACCGGCTCGTCGCGATCGCCGACCGTCGCGGTGGCCACCGAGTGACCGGTGTTTTCGAGCCCGAGTCCGTCGAGGGTCGGTCGCCGACCCGTGAAGAGAAAGAGCTGGTCGGCGTCGACCGTCCCTTCCTGGTCGTCGCGCTCGACGTGGAGGCGGACGCCGTCCCCGAGGGGTTCGACCGACTGCTCGTAGGTATGAGTCAGTACCTCGATGCCGAACTCCTCGCGGTAGATGTCGAGCAGCGCGTCGCCGAAGGCGGGATCGGCCTCGTCGAGCGGGCGCGCGTCGTGTTCGATCACGGTGAGGTCCATCCCTGCCGCCTCGCTCAGGTACGGCACCATCTCGATCCCGACGTAGCCAAAGCCCATCACGACCCCACTGTCGGGGAATTCCGTGCTGTCGAGCACGTCCGCGCTGGTCATGTACTCGACGTCGTCGATTCCGGGGAGGTCGGGCACGTTCACGGTCGAGCCGGTGGCGATCACGACGTAGTCGGCCTCGATCGTCCGATCGCCGACGGCGACGGTGTGATCGTCGACCAGTCGTGCGGTCTCGTGGTGGAACTCGACGTTCTCGCGCTCGGCGAGGTCGTGGACCGAACTCCGGCGGTGGGCTGCGAAGTTCGAGGTGTGTTCGTTTTTGATTTCGACCACCGATTCGAGGTCGACCTCGGGGAGCGATCCCGTGAGTCGGCCGTCGTGGCGAGCTTGAAAGCGGTGTGCGCCGGCCGAGAGCACCTCCTTCGAAGGCATGCAGCCACGGAGAATACACAATCCGCCGCCCGGCTCGCCGTCGTCGACCAGCGTGAGTTCGACGTACGACGTGCATGGTGGTCCTACGCCACCGACGGCTTTAGCCGTTGTCCGTTCGGGCCGTGGCGACACACGGCCGCCGGCAGCTCACTCGATCGTCCCCGACGCCGCCATCGACGCGACGCACCGCTCGACTTCATCGGACGTGATCGCGGGGGCCGGGCCGGGAACCGTCCGGGCGAGCGCCTCGCTCGCGACCCCGGCCGCAAGCGCCGCACCGGTCTCGACCCCCGCGGCGCGGCGAGCGAGGAACCCGCCACACAGCGCGTCGAACGCCCCGCGATCGTCGACCGTCTCGGTTGCGGGCGAGGCGCGCTCGTGGACGGTCCGATCGTCCCAGACCACGCCGCCCTCCTCGCGTGCGATCACCACCGTTTCGAGATCGTGCTCGGCCGCGAGCGCGTGGGCGGTCTCGGTCGGGTTCGCGCGGCCGCCGAGCGCCGCCGCGCCCGTCTCGGCCGCGATCAGGGTGTCCACGGCGGGGAGCACCTCCTCGGCCGCCTCGATCGTCGCTGCCGATGGCTCCCGACGCCCGAGTCCGAGCACGGTCTCGGTCCCCGTGTCGCCGGTTTTGTCGAACAGGGTCGCGGTCGTGTCGGCGAGCGTCGCCGAACGCGTCGGCAGCGCGGCGTCGACGAACACCGTCCCTGGCTCGCCGACCGCCGACAGCGGAAGCTCCTCGGGGGTCGCCGACGTGATCGCGCTCGCCGTCCGGTCCTCGATGCGCGCGTTCCCGCGCGGCGGTCCCGCCCGTTCGGCGAACGCGAGCGCCTGGCGACCCTCGTCGGTCCACTGGATCGCGGTTTCGACCCCGTGAGACGCGATCTCGCTGGTGACGCGTCGGCCGAGTGCGGTGTCGGGCAACGTCGAGAGCCACGCCGCGTCGGTCCCGAGCCGTGCGGCCGTCACCGCGGCGTTCGCTGCCGGACCCGTCGCCGCGACGGTCAGTCGGTCGGCGGTTTCGAGCCGCTCGCGGCCTGGTGGGGTGAGTTCGAGGGCCGCCGCACCGAACGCGAGGAGGTCGGTCATCGTTTCGTTATCGAAACCACCGACAATAACTCCCGGGGTCGGTTCACTCTAGCGTTCACTCGCGTCGGCCGGCGTGACCGGGGTAATCGCGCTCGAAGCGGTCGTCGAGCTCTCCCTTCCCGACTTCGATCACGACCGGCCGGCCGTGGGGGCAGGCATAGGGGTTCTCGCAGTCGTCGAGCGCGCGGAGCAGCTCGATCACGCTGCCCTCGGCAAGCGAGGTGTTGCCCGTGATCGAGGGCGGCCGCGCCATCGAGCACCGCCGGCGCCGCCCGTACCTCGACCGCCCGATCGCCGGCCCGCGACGCCTCGAAGCCGAGTTCCGCGAGCGCGTCGGCGAACGTCCCGAACAGTTCGGCTTCGGCCGCCGTGAGTTCGATTTCCACTGGATCGGCGAGTTCTTGGACCGTGGTCTCACCCGCAGTCCGCTCGCGGAGGCGCTCGTAGTTGACCCGCTCGTCGGCGGCGTGCTGGTCGATCAGGACGAGACCGTCGGGCGACTCGCAGGCGATGTAGGTGTCGTGGAGCTGGCCGAGAACTCGAAGTCGGGGGAGGCGATCGAACGCACCCTCGTCCGACACCCGATCGCCAGCGAGCGTTGTCTGCTCGCCCGCGTCGGTGAACTTCCGCTCCGTTCCCGCCGGGGCGTGTCGACGGTCGTCGGACTCGGCCGTCGAACGTTCCTCTGGAGACTCCTCGTCGGTTGCCGGCTTCGCGGCCTGGTCGGCCACCGCAGCCCCCGAATCGCCTGCCTCCGTTGCCCGATCGTCCGCCGCGTTCGCTCCGCCGTCGGACGATCGTTCGTCGGCTCTCGGCTCGTCTGCCGTGGAATCGGGGTGACTCGTCCCCGTTGCATCAGCCGAATCGGTCGGCTGCGACCGCGACTCGTCCGCGTCGGCAGGTCGGGCCCCACTCGCCGACGCTTCTTCGTCGGCCCCCTCCGTCCCCATGTGCTCGGGCTCCACCTCGGTCTGGTCGGGCGCCGATCGGCCGCGTGGAGCGCCCGAGCGAACCACACCCTCGCGCATAAGGGCACTCTCGACCGCCGTCCGGACCTGATCGCGCACGCCCGCCTCGTCGGCGAAACGCACCTCGCGCTTTCGGGGGTGGACGTTCACGTCGATCTGGTTCGCCGGCAGCGAAAGGAACAGGACCGCGAACGGGTAGCGATCGGGCGCGAGCTGGTCGCCGTAGGCCGCCACGATCGCGTCCCGGACCGCGGTCGCGCTCACGTACCGGCCGTTGACGAACACCGTACAGTACTCCGGGCTCGCGCGGGTCGTCTCGGGATGGCTGATGACCCCGGAGAGTTCGTCGAGCGGTCCGTCGCCCTCGATCGGTCCCTCGTCCGCGCCATCCCCGCTATCCGCGCGCACTCCGACCGGTAGCATCGCCTCGGCGACGTCGCGGCCATAGACCGAGAGGATCGTGGCTTCGAGACTTCCCTGGCCGGTCGTCGAAAACACCTCGCGGCCGTCGTGGGAGAGCGCGAGCGACAGGTCGGGGTTCGAGAGCGCGTACCCCGTCGCCACCCGGTTTACGTGGGTGAACTCGGTCGCGTCCTGTTTCAAGTACTTCCGGCGCGCCGGGACGTTGTAGAACAGGTCCTCCACCTCGACGGTGGTACCCTCGGGACAGCCCACTGGCTCGACGCTCTCGATCTCGCCGCCGGCCATCCGGAGTTCGGTGCCACGGCTCGCGCCTCGAGCTTTGGTCCGGATCGCGAGCCGCGAGATCGCGCCGATCGCCGCGAGCGCCTCGCCCCGGAAGCCCAGGCTCCCCACGCCGGCCTCCAGATCGTCGATGTCCGCGATCTTGCTCGTGGTGTGCTTTTCGACCGCGCGCTCGACCGCCGCCTCGGTCATTCCCCGTCCGTCGTCCGTCACGCGGATCCCGTCGGTGCCGCCCGCCTCGACCACGACCCGCACCCGCGAGGCGTCGGCGTCGAGGCTGTTCTCGACCAGCTCCTTCACCGC
>PXSV01000129.1:8363-9499 GCA_003022685.1 Halobacteriales archaeon SW_9_67_24
ATCGCCTTCTCCGCCCGGAGCTTCGCGAGCACGTCTCGCGAGCGCCCGACCACCGGCTCCGGCACGCCCGCGAGGTCCGCGACGTGGATCCCGTACGAGCGGTCTGTGGGTCCCTCCTCGACGGTCCGGAGGAACGTGACCTCGTCGCCCCGCTCGTCGGCCGCGACGTGGACGTTCGCCACTCGGTCGAGATGTTCGGCGAGGCCCGTGAGTTCGTGGTAGTGGGTCGCAAAGAGCGTCTTCGCGCGCACCTCGTTGTGGAGGTATTCGGTCGCGGCCCACGCGATCGAGATCCCATCGTACGTTGCGGTGCCCCGACCCACCTCGTCTAAGATCACCAGCGACTCCGCAGTTGCCGAATGGAGGATGTTCGCGAGTTCGCTCATCTCGACCATGAACGTCGATCGTCCCTGAGCGAGTTCGTCGAGCGCACCCACGCGAGTATAGATCCCGTCGACCGGCGCGATTTCGGCACTCCGGGCGGGCACGAAGCTCCCGATTTGGGCGAGCAGCGTTATCAGGGCCGTCTGGCGCATGTAGGTGGATTTCCCGCTCATGTTCGGGCCGGTCACCACGAGGAACGCACGGTCGTCGGTGAGCGCGAGGTCGTTCGGCACGAACTCGACTGCCTGTTCGACCACCGGGTGGCGACCCCCCTCGATGTCGAGCCCCGCATCGACCAGTTCGGGCCGGGTCCAGTCGTGGCCCACGGCGTGGACCGCGAGGCTCGCGAGGCAGTCGCATTCGGCGAGCGCGCGGCCGACGTCCTGGAGGAGTTCCGCTGCGTCCGCGACCCGCTCGCGAAGCTCGCAGAACAGCTCGTACTCCAGGTTGCTCCGGCGCTCCTCGAACCGGAAGACTTCGCGCTCGCGTGCTTCGAGCTCCTCGGTGGTATAGCGGTTCGCGTTCTTCAGCGACTTGATGTGCTCGTACTCTTCGGGAACCTCGTCGGTTTCGGAGTTGCCGACCTGGATGTAGTACCCATCAGTTTTGTTCCGCCCCGTGCTGAGATGGGTGATCGAGTGCCGGCGCTTCTCGCGGTCGGCGAGCCCGTCGATCCAATCGAGCGCTTCCTCGTGGCCCGCGATCAGCTCGTCGAGATCGTCGTCGTAGCCCTGCCGGATGAGGCCGCCCTC
>PXSV01000130.1 GCA_003022685.1 Halobacteriales archaeon SW_9_67_24
GGCGAGTACGCCGGCGTGATCACCCAGCGTGCGCTGATGCAGTCTCACGTCGAGGACTCGACGAAGGTGAGCGCGCTCGCCGACACGGCCCCCACCATCGACCGCACGGCGGACGTCCGAGACGTCGCGCGGATGCTCGTCGAGGGCAACACCAAGGTCGCGCCGGTGTTCGAAAACGACGCGCTCTGGGGGATCGTCACCGCCGACGCGATCTTGGAGGCGGTGCTCGAACATCTCGACGCGCTCGTCGTCGACCAGATCCACACCGAGGACGTCATCACCGTCACCGAGGATACCCGGGTGGGGCGCGCGATCAACCTCCTCCGCGAGCACGGCATCTCCCGGCTCCCGGTCGAGAACGAGGCGGGCTACCTCACCGGGATGGTCACGACCCACGACCTCGTCGACTTCGTGGTGCGTAGCATGGACCAGCCAACCGAGGGCGACCGATCGGGCGACTCCGAACGGATGCTCGACATCCCGATCTACGACATGATGAACTCCCCCGTAGCGACGATCGAGAGCGAGTCCTCAGTTCGTGAGGCAGTCTCCCGGATGCTCGAAAACGACTACAACGGCGTCGTGGTCACCCCACCCGAGGACGATCGGACGGTCGCCGGCGTCCTTACCAAGACCGACGTTCTCCGTGCGCTCAGCTACACCGAGGACGACCACATGGACGTTCAGATCACCAACATCGACCTGCTGGACACCATCTCCCGGGAGTCGATCCGCGAGTCGATCACCCAGGTCGCCGATAAGTACCAAGCAATGCAGGTCCAACACGCCCACGTCCGCTTTCACAAGCACAAGGAGAAACTCCGGGGCACGCCGCTGATCCAGACCCAGATCCGCCTGCGAACGGATCAGGGTCAGGTCGCTGGCACCGGCGAGGGCTACGGCGCTGACAGCGCCTTCCGGGTCGCGCTCGACAAACTCGAACGCAACGTGCTCGAACGCAAGGGCATCCGGAGCGACGAGGAGCGCCAGGGCCAGATCCTCCGGAAGCTGAATCAGATCTAGAGACCCACATTTTTACTTCGTCGGGTTTCCTCGCTCGTCGGCTTTGCTGACTCGCTGCGGGAACCACTCCTCGCAAAAAACCTGTTCTGCCAAGCGAAGTGAGTCTTCCGGTGGGCCAAAAACACCCGCTCACTCGCTTCGCTCGTTCGCGGTACATTCACTAGCCCTCTCCGCGACCGCCCCGCACGGCACCATCCGAACGCTCGGTCACGCGAACTCGCGGTGGATCCGTCGCCCCTCGTTGTTCAGGATCGGCTCGACGACCTCGGTGACGCCGTCGAGGATCGCCGCTGATCGAACTGGAGATTCGCTGCCACCGAGTTCGGCGAGTTCGTCATCGCCGACGCTGTAGACCACCCGGCCGAATCCCGCAGTCCGCATCCCGCCGGCACACATCGGGCATGGCTCCGTGCTGGTGTACATCACCGTCGCGGCGCGTTCGTCGGGATCGAACGCCCGGCACGCGCGATACGCGAGGTGGAGTTCCGGATGGCGACGAACGTCGTCCTCGGTCAGCACGCGGTTCGAGTCCTTCATCACGATCTCGTCGTCGCGAACGAGCACGGAGCCGAACGGTCGATCGCCGCGCTCTGTGGCCTCGCGCGCGAGGTCGAACGCCCGTTGCATGTGCGATTCGTGGTCGAAGTCGTCGAAGTCGGCGTCGGTCACGTTCGTACTGTTCCGAACGCGCGGATAAGTCGTTCGGGCAGGGGTGGCGTCGTGGGGCTCTCGTAGGCCGCCGCGGCCGCCGAGAGCACGAAGAAGCCGGCGACGAGGCCGGCCGTCTCGTACCGGGACCCACGATCCACGGTTGCTGGGTCGCTCACGGCGATCGGTTCCTCCGTCGGCTACAAACGCCTTCGTTTTCGCTTCGTCGCCGTATCGCCCCGCTCGAACCTCGGTGAACGGTCGTTCCCACAGGTGCGATCGTCCCCGATCTCGATTCGCCCAGGGGACCGCGGCTCGCTGGGCCTCCAAAAACCGCAGTCGCTATGCGGCGGGAGGCCCATCTCCCGACAATGAGCACGCAGGAGGTCTCGCGACGCGAGGCGTGGCTGATGGCCGCCCGCCCGCAGACCCTGCCCGCGGCCGCCGCACCCGTGATCGTCGGCACCGGACTCGCGCTCGGTGCGGGCGCGTTCGCCCCGCTACCCGCGCTCGCGGCGCTGGTCGGCGCGCTCCTCATTCAGGTCGGCACCAACTTCGCCAACGACTACTACGACGCCAAATCAGGTGTCGACTCCGACGACCGCGAGGGGTTTACCAGGGTCACCCAGTCCGGCCTCATCGCCCCCGCGGAGGTCCGGTGGGCGATGATCGGGACCTTCGGGCTCTCGATTCTCGTCGGCACCTATCTCGTGTGGGTCGGCGGCCTCCCGATCGTCGTGATCGGCCTCGCGAGCGTCGCCGCCGGTGTTCTCTACGCCGGCGGTCCCTACCCGCTCGGCTCGTATGGTTTGGGCGACCTGTTCGTGTTCGTCTTCTTCGGCCTCGTCGCCGTGACGGGAACGTACTACGTCCAGGCGGCCGCCGCAGTTTCGGGAGTCCCGCTCCGACCCCCGCCCGAAACGCTCCCGCTCGCGGCCGTCGTCGCCAGCCTCCCGGCCGCGGCGCTCTCGACGAACATCCTCGTCGTCAACAACGTTCGCGATCTCGAAACCGACCGGGCGGCCGGCAAGCGCTCGCTCGCCGTGCTGATCGGCTACCGGTGGAGCCGGATCGAGTTTCTCCTCCTGACGGGGATGGCGTACATCGTCCCGGTGATCTTCTGGTTCACCGAGTACGGCCCGCTCGTGCTCGCCCCACTGCTCACCCTGCCCTCCGCCGCGCGGATCGCTCGCACCGTGTTGAACAGGACGGAGGGGGCGGCGCTCAACCCCGCGCTCGAACGCATGGGGAAGCTGCTCGCGGCCCACTCCATCCTGTTCGCGATCGGTCTCGCCCTGCCGGGGGTGCTCGCGTGAGACTCGAGCGGTTCTCGCTCGACCTCGCCACGCCGCTCGCGACCGCCCACGGCACCATCGACGCCCGCGAGGGGTTTCTCGTGTTCGTCGAGATCGAGGGGACCCGGGGCGTCGGCGAGGCGACGCCACTGCCTGGCTGGACGGAATCGCTCGAAACCTGCCAGGACGCACTCGATCGCGCCCGACGAACGGTCGAAACCGACGGCTGGGACGCGGCGCTCGCAACACTCACCGACGCCGACGCGCCGGCGGCCCGCCACGGACTCGTGCTCGCGCTCTGCGATGCGCGCTCGCGGGCAGCCGGTGTCCCGCTGTACCGCTATCTCGACGGCGGGCACACCGAGCGCGTCCCCGCGAACGCGACCGTCGGCGACGGCGGGGTCGAGGCGACCGTCGACGAGGCCATCGAGGCGGTCGGGCAGGGCTTCTCGACGCTCAAGATCAAGGTCGGTGCACGGGAGGTCGCCGAGGACGTCGACCGGATCGACGCCGTTCGGAACGCGGTCGGCAACGATGTCGCACTGCGTGCCGACGCGAACGGCGCGTGGCGTCGCGAAGAAGCGCGGACGGCGCTCGATGGGTTCGCCGGTCTCGATGTCGCGTTCGTCGAGCAGTCGCTCGCCGCGGACGACCTCGCCGGCCACGCCGCGCTTCGCGGAGGATCGGTCGGGATCGCGCTCGATGAGGCACTCGCCGAACATTCCGTCGGAACCGTGCTTGACGCGAATGCGGCGGACGTGCTCGTCGTGAAACCGATGGTGCTCGGCGGGCCGGATCGCGCGAGGGGGGCGGCGCTACGCGCCCGCGAGGCCGCCCTCGACGCGGTGATCACGACGACGATCGACGGCGCACTCGCGCGGGCGGGGGCGGTCCACGTCGTCGCGAGCCTCGCCGATCCGCCCGCTTGTGGCCTGGCGACCGCCGACAGACTCGCCGAGGATCTCGTTTCCGACCCCGCCCCGATCACGGCCGGCGAGGCGCATGTTCCACAGGAGCCAGGCAACGTTTCGGACCCACCGACCCCGGGGGAGCGATGAACGACGTTCTTGCTTATCGCGCCCGCGCGACACCCGACGCGACCGCGATGATCGATGCCGGCTCCAGCCGAGAGTGGAGCTACGCGGAACTCGATGCGGCCGTCGATCGAACCGCCGGACGCCTCGCGGGACTGGGGATCGAACCGGGCGACCACCTCGGCTGCCTCCTCGATACCCGCGCCGCCGCCGTCCGACTGCTCCACGCCGCGCTGCGGCTCGGCTGCGTGTTCGTCCCGTTGAACACCAGACTGGCCACGAGCGAACTCGAAGACCGGATCGAACGCGCCGACCTCGCGGGCCTGGTCTGTGGGACCGACACCGAAGCGAGCGCGGTCATGGCGAGCGAGGTTCCGGTCGCGTCCGTCAATGCCACGGAACAGGCGGACGTCACCGCGCTCGCCGATGTCGAGACAGTCGGATTCGAGCCGGCGACGTGGTCCCGCGACGATCCGTGCCTGCTGCTCGCCACCTCCGGCACCACCGGTCGGCCGAAGCTCGTCGTGCTCACGATCGGCAACCTCCTCGCCAGTGCGGTCGCCTCGGCGTTCCGGCTCGGCCTCGATCCCGACGATCGGTGGCTGAGCCCGCTGTCGATCTACCACATGGGCGGGCTCGCGCCGATCGTTCGCTCCGCGCTCTACGGAACGGCAGTCGTAATCGTCGGCGGGGACGAGACAGGTTTCGACGCCGCGACGGCTCGCCAGGCGCTCGCCGAGTACGGCTGCACCGGTGTGTCGCTCGTTCCGACCATGCTCCGACGGCTGCTCGACGATGGCGACCTTCCCGACTCGCTCCGGTTCGTTCTTCTGGGTGGTGCACCGGCCTCGACGGACCTCATCGAGCGCTGTGCGCGCCGAAACGTCCCCGTGCATCCGACCTACGGCATGACCGAGACGGCCTCCCAGGTCGCCACCGGCCGTCCCGAGACGGCGTTCGCCCACCCGGGGACCGTCGGCCAGGCGCTCCTCGGGACCGACCTCGCCGTGGTCAACCCCGATGGAAACCGAGTCGAGCGCGGCGAAACGGGCGAACTCGTCGTCTCGGGACCGACGGTGTTCGCGGGTTACTACAACGATCTCGATGCCACCGCGGCGGCGTTCTCCGAACACGGATTCCACACCGGCGACATCGGCTACCGCGACGCCGAGGGCCGGCTGTGGGTCACGGGCCGGCTCGACGAACGGATCGTCACCGGCGGGGAGAACGTCGATCCCGAAGCGGTCGCGAACGTGCTCCGTGACCATCCGGCCGTGGACGGCGCGGCGATCGTGGGCCTCAACGATCCTGAGTGGGGCGAGCGCGTCGGCGCGCTCGTCGTCGCAGGGGAGGATCTCGACGGCGAGACACTGCGCGCCTACTGCCGGGAACGTCTCGCTGGTTTCGAGATTCCGCGGACGATCGGGTTCGCCGCTGCACTTCCGCGGACCGCTTCGGGCACCGTCAAGCGCGATGCAGTCCGAGAGACCCTCCGCGAACGTGGCGAGTAGTCGATTGGCCGTTGGCTGTTGAGGTATCGAACCTGGACGACAAATTCAAACCGAGCGGTCAGCGAGATGAGGAAATTATTGATCGTAAATATCGACACTGCACCACGCACCTCCCCAGACGACTGCGTTGCTCGTCACTTCGTTCCTGCGCTACTCATCCCTTACACGAGAGTTGCGCACCGACGGAGCGGCGCGCAGCCGCGCGCCACCGCACGCTATCGGCACTGATAGGGTCGGTTGGAAGCGGTTACCGGTGCGACCGCACGCCATCGTGCGGTCGATCCCGGAAGACTTCCAACCGACCCTGTGACTCCCCCTGCGACTCCCCACCAGCGGCGTTTAGGTTCTGCATCGCCAACGAGAGTCCATGTGTACGCTCGTCGTCGCCTGGCAGGTCTTCACCGACCACCCCGTAGTCGTGGCGGCCAACCGCGACGAGGCACTCGATCGGCCCTCGGAGCCACCCGCGGTGATCGGTGAGGACCCGGGTGTGATCGCGCCACGCGACGCCGACGCCGGCGGGACGTGGATCGGCTACAACGAGCATGGAACCTTCGTCGCGATCACCAACCGCTGGACCGACGCCGACCTCGTGGGCGAGCGCTCGCGCGGGCTGCTGGTTCATGATGCTCTCGACTGCGAGTCCGCCGAGGAGGCCGCCCGACTCGCCGAAGGCGCGGTCGAGACCGACGAGTACGAGGGATTCAACCTCCTCGTCGCGGACGCAAACGCCGCCGTGCTGTGTGAGTGGGCCGGCGGACTTCGGGTAGGGAACCTCGATCCGGGCGTCCACGTCGTCATGAACGTCGGCGCGATCGGCCGGGTCACGATCCCGGCGTCGTGGCCCGAGCGCGGCGAACAGCAGGCCGCAAACGGGCGGCGGGTCCGCGAGACGCTCCAGCCGGAACCGGGCGAGCACGCTCGGGAGTGGCGCGACCGGGCCGCCGACGTGCTCGGCGATCACGACTACGGCGTCTGCATCCACCACGAGGAGTTCGACTTCGGCACCAGATCGTCGTCGCTCGTCACGATCGACGCCGACGACAGCGCGGACTACCGATACGCCGACGGGCCGCCGTGCCGAACGGAGTTCGAACCCGTCGAAAGCCAGTTTTAACCCCTCCCCCGACGTGGGGACTCCATGAGCATGGCAGCCGAGGAAGACCTCTCGGAGGCGGAGCGCGATGCCCTCGAACTCGTTCGCACCACCGGCGGGATCCACCAAAGCGAGTTCTGGAAGGAACTCGACGTGAGTTCGCGCAAGGGCAGCCGGATCGCCGAGTCACTGGAGAACCGCGGGCTCGTCCAACGCGAGGACACCGTCTACGACGGCCACAACACCTATTATATCGCCCCTGCCGCGCGCGACCTCGACTTCTCGCTGTTGATGGCAGGGAACAACCTCTCGCCGCTCGTCGGCGAGGAGGACGTCGAACCCGAGAGCGACGCCTTCTCGCAGTGGATCATGCAGCTGGCCTACGAGTAAGCACCCACCTTTTTTTCTTCGTCGAGTGCGCTCGCTCACTTCGTTCGCTCGCCCACCTCTCCTCGCGAAACCTGGAGTAAAAAACCCCGCTCACTCACTCCGTTCGTTCGCGTGAACCGCGCTCGCGTCACTCGCGCGGACGACACCGCTATCCGCACAGCACCGCCCGAGCCCTTCGGCGCGCGCTCACTTCGTTCGCTGCTCGCTCCCTGCGGTCGCTCGCGCGTGGTTCGAGAGAGCTTCGCTCTCTCGTCATCCCGAAAGGCTCCGCCTTTCGGGCGACTTCGCCCTTCATCCGCTAGGCACCGCACTACGACCGCAACCACCCTCACACAGCATCCGCCAGCGACAAGCAGACACAAGTACCACGCGAAGCTACCACGAATATGACCGATAGCGATGCCGTCGAGACGTTTCTCGATCGGGCCGACGACGTCTTCACCGACTACGAGGAGGGTTACGTCGATCCCGATGCGGCGCTCGTGACGCTCGAACACCACGTCGAGACGCTGCGCGAGGCGACCGAGTGAACCGGGAAAACACGAACAGTTATCGGCCCCGACGCCGCCTGTGAGACCATGACGGACTTTGCCGACCGAGTGGAGCGGATCCCGGTCAGCGGCATTCGCGAGGTGTTCGAGGCGGCGGGCGGCGACGCGATCAATCTCGGCCTCGGCCAGCCCGATTTCCCGACACCCAAGCACGTTCGCCAGGCAGCGGTCGACGCGATCGAGAGCGGCGCGACCGACGGCTACACCTCGAACGCGGGCACCCCCGAGCTCTGCGAGGCGATCAGCGGAAAACACGCCCGCGACAACGGGTTCGACGTCGGTCCCGATCAAGTGATCGCAACTGCGGGCGGCAGCGAGGCGCTCCACCTCGCCATCGAGGCCCACGTGAGCGCGGGTGAGAAGGTCATCATCCCCGATCCCGGCTTCGTTTCCTACGCCGCACTCACCCACCTCGCCGGCGGCGAACCGAACCCCATCGAACTCCGCGAGGACCTCACGATGAGTCCCGAAGACGTGGAGGACGCCATCACCGACGACACCGCGGCGTTCGTGGTCAACAGCCCCGCCAATCCCACGGGAGCGGTCCAGTCCGAAGAAGACATGCGGGAGTTCGCGCGGATCGCCGACGAGCACGACGTGCTCTGTATTTCCGACGAGGTGTACGAGCACATCGTCTTCGAGGGGGATCACTACTCGCCGATGGACTTCGCCGAGTCGGACAACGTGGTGGTGGTGAACGCCTGCTCGAAGTCCTACTCGATGACGGGCTGGCGGCTCGGGTGGGTCGCTGCAAGCGACCGCCGGATCGACCGGATGCTCCGAGTCCATCAGTACGTCCAGGCCTGCGCGAGCGCGCCCGCCCAGTACGCCGCCGAGGCCGCCCTCGCCGGCCCTCAGGACCGAGTTCACGAGATGGTCGACGCCTTCGAGGAGCGCCGCGACGTGGTGCTCGACGGCCTCGCCGACGCCGATCTCGACACCCCGACCCCGGAGGGCGCGTTCTACGCCATGCCCGAAGCTCCGGAAGGGTGGGTCGACGAATGCCTCGATCGCGGCGTCGTCGTCGTTCCGGGGGAGGCGTTCGGCGACGGCGGCGACGGCTACGCCAGGATCTCCTACGCCGCCGGCATCGAGGACCTGAAGGACGCCCTCGAAATCATGGACGACGCCGCGAGCGCGGTCCGCTGACCGCGACCGGCTCGCTCCACGGCGATCGAACAACGCGACGACTGAACGACGTGAGGGTAGCCGACCGATCCGTTCGCGGCCTATCGATTTATCAGCCCGTGGGTCGTTCGTGTGGCATGGCCGTCGCACGCCACGACCCGGGCATCGGGGCGGCGCTTTCCGCGCTCGCCTCCCAGGTCCATCCAGTCTTTATGCTGCCGCCGCTCGCGGCGTCGTGGTTCGGCGCGGCGCTCGCGCCCACGATCTGGCCGACGGCCGGGATCGTCCACATGGCGGCGATGTTCTGTGCGGTCTACACCGCCCACGTCAAGGACGGCTATGTGGATTTCCACGTTCGGGGCGAGGACGACGACCACCCGCTCACGGCGGGGGGCTGTCGGCTGGGACTCGCGCTTGCGACGACCGGGTTCGTGGCGTGTCTCGCCTGGCTCTGGCTCGTGATCGGACCCGGTGCGGCACTCGTCACGCTGCCAACGTGGTTCGTTGGCTACCTCCACGCACCACAGCTCGACATGCATCCCGTGGGCGCGACCGTCGGCTACCCGCTCGGGATCGCGCTCTCGATTCTCGGCGGGTACTACGTTCAAGCGGGTGCGTTCTCGACGACGGCGCTCGCGTTCGCCGCGGTGTTCCTCGTGCTCCTCTCGGGGATCAAGATCATCGACGACGCAAAGGACCGATCCTACGATCGCTCGATCGACAAGCGGACCGTCGCCGTGGTGCTCGGCCGCGAGCGCGCCCGCCAGGCCGCCTACGGTCTCGTGGCGCTCGCGCTCGCTGGCGTCCTCGCAGGCGCACTCGCCAGCGTGTTCCCGCCGAGCACCGGCCTCGCAGTCGTCGCGTTC
>PXSV01000131.1 GCA_003022685.1 Halobacteriales archaeon SW_9_67_24
CTCGGCCAGTACCGCGAGTACACGACCCCCGACGCCGAGACTTTCGAGCGCGGCCTCCGGACGGCGGTGGGGCTGCTCGCACCCGTCGCACCCCACGTCGCTGAGGAGTCGTGGGCAACGCTCGGCAACGAGGGGTTCGTGGCCGAGGCTGCGTGGCCCAAGCCCGCCGAGGAAGCCGGGGAGTACGACGCCGAACGAGGTCTCGTCGAGAACACCCGCGAGGACGTCCGGGACATCATCGACATCGCCGGGATCGAGGATCCAGAGACGATCGAGGTCGCGGTTGCCCCCGAGTGGAAGCACCGGGCGCTCAGGGTCGCGATCGAAGCCGACGACGACGTGGTTGGTACGGTGATGGCCGACGATGAACTCCGGACGCACGGCGAGGCCGCCGCCGACTACGCGAAGGACCTCGCCCCCGAGCACCAAGCGCTCTCGGAGCCACTCTCGCCAGACCGCGAGTACGACGCGCTCGACCGCGCAACGTGGCTGCTCGATCGGGAGTTCGACGCCGAGATCGTGCTTGAACGCGCCGCCGAGGCTTCAGAAGAACTGGCGAGCAAGGCACGACCGGGCCGACCCGCGATCGAGATCCACGAGGGGTAGTCCATCCGACGATCGGCCCGAAACTCATAGGCGTCGGGAGCGACTCCGCGAGCTCGTGGGTGCCCGTTCGGGGGAGTGGGTGCTCGTCGAACTCGAATGGCGGCGGGCCGATCCGGCCGATAACACCGCGAAGCTGTTCCGCCATCTCGCTGAGGGCGCGCTCGACACCGATGACACGGCCGACCCCGAGCACGTCACCGTCTTTCAGGTGTTCACCGACTACTACGATCTCGCGAGCGGCGGCATTTCGGCGAAACGGGAAAACGCCGAGTTCGTCGGTCGGGTGGCGCGCGATGCGCTCGATCGGTTCATCTACACACCGATCGAGTTCGAACTCGATCCACCGAAGCGCGGCGGCGAACGCCCCAATGACTGGCGAACCGTCGCCGACGCGACCGCTCGAACGATCACGGCCCGGCTCTGATACGACTCGTTACTCCTCGACAGCCCCGTTTCAGTCGTCGAGCGTCGCAAGGTCCCCATCGAGCGCGTCGCCGAGCACCGCCCTGGCGTGGCCGTCGGGATCGACGCCGGTGTAGACCCGCTGGATTGCGCCATCGCTGATGACGAACGTCGTCCGTGCGGCCGCACCGCTTTCGGTACTGACTCCGAAGGCGTCGGCGACCTCGCCGTCGGGATCGGCCAGCAGGTCGAAGTCGAGGCCCTCCTGGTCGGCGAATGCGCGGTGGGAATCGACGTCGTCGGTCGAGACGCCGTAGACCGTGACGCCGGCCTCGCGATAGCTCTCGTACTCCTGCTCGAACTGGGTGGCTTCGATGGTACAGCCAGGCGTGTCGTCGCGCGGGTAGAAGTAGACCACCGTGGGGTCGTCGAAGGCGGGCGCGACCACTTCGCCGTCCTGGTTGGGTGCCGAGACGTCGGGTGCGGGGTCGCCGGCTGTGAGCGTCATGACCCCGTTCCGGTGTCGAGGGTGAAACCGTTCCCGATCAGTCGATGTCGATGCTGCGCGACTCGTCGTGACCGGTGGCTTTCGGGAGCGTCACGGTGAGGACGCCGTTGGTGTAGCCGGCGCTGGCTTCCTCCTCCTCGACGTCCTCGGGCAGCGAGAGGGTGCGACTGACCGATCGGCGGCGGCGCTCGCGCCGGAGGTACTCCCCCTCCCCCGCCTCGGTCGACTCGTCGCGTTCGGCGCTGATCCGGAGGGTGCGGTCGGCCACCGAGAGGTCGATGTCCTCGCGGTCGTAGCCCGGCAGGTCGACGGTGACCTCGAAGGCGTCGTCGCGGTCGGCGAGGTCGATCGAGAGCTGCTGGGTCCCGGGAACCGGCGTGTCCTCGAACTGGCCGAGCTGCTGGTTCATCCGCTCGAACATCCGTTCGATCTCCTCGAAGGGGTTGCGTCGTGACATGGTGTTCGAGCGGATATACGCCGCCGGTGAACTTAAATTTGACAGGGAGCCGAGTGTGCACCCCTGCACGCTCACTCCACGACGTGCTCGGTGTCGTACGAGCCGAGCCGGCAGACCCAGCCGTCCTCGGCGATGGCCTCGATGGCCTCGACCGCCTCCCGAGTGCGTTCCTCGTAGAGGCCGGCGGCGACGTCGATGTGGAAAACGTAGTCGCCGAGGCGCTCGCCGCTCGGACGTGACTCGGCCCGAGTGAGGTTGATCCCCCGGTCGGCGAACGGACGGAGGAGGTCGAGCAGGAGGCCGGGGTAGTCGTCGTTCGGGTAGACGACGAGCGAGGTCTTCCCGCCGGCCGCCGAGCGTTCGGCGGTCGGCGCGATCGCGACGAACCGGGTGGCGTTCGAGGCCTGGTCCTGGATCCCCTCGGCGAGAACGGAGAGGTCGTCGCCGGCGGTGTCGGGATGGGCGATCGCCGCCATATTCGGGTCCTCGCAGGCGCGCTCGACGCCGCGAGCGGTGGAGGCGACCGCTTCGAGCCCGACATCAGGGTACTCGACGTCGAGGAACGCTCGACACTGCGCGAGCGCCTGGGAGTGACTCGCCACGGTGTCGAAGTCGGGACCCTGGGCCAACAGTGCGTGGCGGATCGGGGTGACGAGTTCGCGCACGACCGCGACCTCGTACTCGGTGAGCGCGTCGAGGCTCTCGGTCACCGAGCCCTCGATGCTGTTCTCGACCGGGAGCACGCCCTGTGGGGCCGTGCCGTCGGCGACCGCCGCGACGATCCCCGTGACCGACTCGCGGAACTCGACCTCGTCGGCGATCGCTCCCGCCGCCCGATGGGAGTACGTGCCTTCGGGCCCGAGCGTGACTGCCTTCATGCGCTCCCCTGCCGTGGGTCGGTGAAAAACGCGTCGTTGGATACTCCAGTTATGTTCTGCTGAGACACGGGAGAACATGCCGCTCGAATCGCACCGTCTGTTGGAAGAGAGCGTGCTCATCGAGGGCCTGCTGCTCGCGTGGCACGTGCTGAGTGCGTTCGTCGCGGTGATCGCAAGCGGGTCGTTCCTCGGAACGCTTTCGGTCGGCTTTCGGATCGTCGGGTCCGCCACCGCGGTGGTGTTCGTGATCTACCGCGGCGTCGCCCGTCGTTGCGGTTCCCGTTCTCACGTGGGTCGTTCTCGCCACCGTCGTCGCACTGGCGTTCAGCGTCTTCGGGCTCTTGCCGAACTTCTCGGTACTCGTCGCCGCCTTCGTGCAGACGGCGGTTGCGACCGCCGGGCTGTACGTCGTGGCCCGTGTCATGCCGGTTCCCCGGTCGGGAGTCGGATCGGGTTGCACCGCCGCTCCTGGCGACGACTGACGTGGCCGCCGCGGACGGTTGCGGTCGCGGTGCGGTGGCGGTGTGGTTCCTGGCGGATGGAGGGCGAGCGACCAGCGTTCTCGCGAGCGGAGCGAGCGAGAGCACGGAAGAGCTTCGCTCTTCAGGCGGGAGCGAGGGCTTCGGCGGTGCTGTGCGGTGGCGGAGAAGGCTAGCAACTGTACTATGAGCGAGCTGCGAAGCGGCGAGCGAGCGGGTGTTTTTGCGCCAGGTTTTTGCAAGCGGGGGTCAAGCGAGCGGTGCGAGGCGCGAGCGAAGTGAGCGTGGTTCGAGACGCCTCCGGCGTCTCGTCATCCCGAGAGAACTTCGCTCTCTCGGAGGACCTCGATGTGAACGGGGAGCGTAGCGACCCGTGAGCAAAGCGAGCGCGACCCCCCGCAGTAAAAAGGTGGGTTTCTAGTAGTTGTCGTAAACAGTCTTGATGATGGTGAAGTAGTCCATCCCCGCCTCACCCTGTTCGCGGTAGGTTTCGGAGGAGGAGGCGTTCATCCCACCGAACGGGACGTGGAGTTCGAGGCCGGTGGTGGCCTCGTTGACCTTCAGTACGCCGAAGTCGACCTCGTCGACGAAGCGGTTGGCCTCGGTGTGATCGTCGGTGACGATGCCAGCAGCAAGCCCGAAATCGACGTCGTTTGCCAGTTCGATCGCCTCGTCGACGTCGCTCGCGGTCATGATCCCGACGAACGGGCCGAACACCTCCTCCTGCATCACGGTCGCGTCCGAATCGAGCCCCGTGAGGATCGTCGGCTCGACGAAGTAGCCGTTCTCGTAGGCCTCGTGTCGGCCCCGTCGAGGGCGGCCCCGATCTCCAGCGAGTCGGCGTACTCGACGAGCGAATCGACGAACTCGTCGTGGATCGATTCGTGGACGATCACCCGCTCGGTCGCGGTACACGCCTGGCCGGTGACGCCGAACGCACCACCGCCGACGATCCGAGCGGCCTCCTCGACGTCGGCGCTCTCGGTCACGACAGTGGGGTTCTTCGAGCCGAGCTCGGTCTGGACGCGCTTGTGGGCGTCGGTGGCCTGCTCGTAGATCATGTCGCCGACCGAGCGACTCCCCGTGAACGAGACGGCGTCGACCGCCTCGTGTTCGACGATCGGGGTGCCGACCTCCTCGCCGCCGCCGGTGAGGACGTTCACGACGCCATCGGGGGCGTCCACGGCGTCGGCGGCCGCGGCGAGGCATTCGGTGACCTTCAGGAACACGGTGGGAGCGTCCCGCGAGAGCTTGCAGACCACGGTGTTGCCCGTCGCGAGCGCCGGGGCCATCTTCCACGAGGGGATCGCGATTGGGTAGTTCCACGGCACGATCAGGCCCGCGACCCCCATCGGCTCGCGGACGGTGTAGAGGTTCTGGCCCGACGCGCTCGGGTTGCTCGCCTCACCGGCGTAGTCCATCGCGCGCTCGGCGTAGTAGTAGAAGATGTTGACCGCACGGCCGACCTCGCCGCCCGCCTCGCCGCGGGTCTTGCCTTCCTCGCGCGCGAGCGTCTCGGCGAGCTCCTCGCGGCGGTCGTCCATCCGTTTGGCGGTCTCGCGCAGGAGCTTCCCGCGGGCGGGACCGGGCGTGTCCGCCCACGCGTCCTCGGCGGCCGCGGCAGCCTCGATGGCTCCCCGCGCGTCGGCACTGCTCGAATCCTGGCACTCTGCCACGGTCTCGTCGGTGTTCGCGGGGTTGACGACCGCGAACGTCTCGCCGGTCTCGCTTGCGCGCCACTCGCCGTCGACGTAGTTCT
>PXSV01000132.1 GCA_003022685.1 Halobacteriales archaeon SW_9_67_24
GGCTCACGCGCGCTCGTGGAGCCAGAACTGCTCGTCGGCCGTGACTTCCTTTTTGAACAGCGGAACCTCGTTCTTGAGCCGGTCGATACCGTCCGAAACGGCCGCAAACGCTTCCTCACGGTGGCCCGCGAGCACCACCACGAACACGATGTCCTCGCCGGCCGCGACGACGCCCGTGCGGTGGTGGGCAAGCACCCGCTGGACGCCGTCGCGGGCTTCGAGATCGTCGACGATGGCCGCGAGGCGCTCGTCGGCGACGCCCTCGTAGGCCTCGAACTCGAGGCTTTCGGTCGGCGTGTCGTCGTCGGCGTCCTTCGTCCGGACGCGACCCGTGAACGTGGCGATCGCGCCCGAACGGTCCGCGTTCGGGGCCGTCTTGATCTCCCTGACGAGCGATTCGAGCGTGACGCGTGGTCCGAGATCGTCGATCCGCTCCGTGAGGGAATCGATGTCGATTCCATCCGCGCCGGGGGCCGCCGCGAGTTCGCGACCGGCGTGGTCGCGGTCGCCGAGGACCACCGCCGGAAGATGGCGGCCGGAAAAACCCTCGACGATCGCGTAGTCGTGATCGGGTGTGAGTTCGTCGAGGATCCCGTCGAGGTCGCGTGCGTCGCCGGTGGCGAACCAGCCCTCGTCGTCGATGCCGTAGGTGACCGCTGCGCCCGCAGCGCGGTGGCGATCGGTGTCCTTGCCGTGGGTATCGATGTCGGGCGCGTGGTCGAGATGTTTGATCGTGGCGACCGACCCGCGCTCGTCGAGACGGTCGACGAGCCGCTCGATCAGCGTCGTCTTCCCCGCCCCGGAGGAACCGACGACGGCGAGTGTTTTCATATCGGATCGGGAGGCCGCGACGTGCTTGTACCCTTCGGCGGGGTTGACAACCCTTATGCGTGCGTCCGGGCAACCCGGCAGCAATGAAACTCGTTCTCTCGCTCGGCGGGAGCGTTCTCGCACCGCGAGACCCCGAACGCGTCGGCGCACACGCCGCCGTCATCGAGAGCCTCGTCGCGGCGGGCCACACCGTCGGCGCGGTCGTCGGCGGCGGCACCGTCGCCCGAGAGTACATCCACACCGCACGCGAGCTCGGCGCAAACGAGATCGAACTCGACCAGCTCGGCGTGGACACCACCCGGCTCAACGCCCGCCTCCTGATCGCGGCGCTTTCGGAGCGCGCAGCGACCAGGCCCGCACGCGACTACGAGACCGCCGGCGCAGCGCTCAGGCGCGGCGAGATCGCGGTCATGGGCGGGATCGCGCCGGGCCAGACAACCGACGCGGTGAGCGCCGCGCTCGCGGAGTACGCCGGCGCGGATCTGCTCGTCTATGCCACGAGCGTCCCCGGCGTGTTCGATGCCGACCCCGCCGAGGACGATGGTGCACACCGCTACGAGGAGCTCTCGGCCACCGAGCTCGTCGACGTGATCGCCGACATCGAGATGACCGCCGGTGCGAGCGCGCCGGTCGACCTGCTCGCGGCGAAGATCATCGAGCGCTCGGGCGTCAGAACCGTGGTCCTCGACGGCACCGATTCCGACCGGATCGCAGAGGTCGTCGACTCCGGTAGCCACGACGGCACCGACATCATCCCGGCCACTGCGGACGAACCGACCTACTGGGCGATGGATGACTGACGAGGGGCCGACCGGCAGCGAAACGGCCGACGACGCCATCGACGACCCGTACGTCCTCAGCGGCCCACAGTCACACGACTTCTGGGCTGCATCGGTCGCGGAACGAATCCTCGAACGGGCCCCCGACGATCCCATCGTGATCAAAGGTGGGATCTCGCCGTCGGGAGTGCCCCACCTCGGGAACATGAACGAGATCGCGCGGGGGTACTTCGTGGCGGAGGCGTTGCGTGATCGGCGGGCGGCGCGGCCGACGACCGCGACCCGCTCCGCAAACTCCCCCGAAAACTCGCCGACCTCGACGGCAACATCGTCGACCTCGGCGACGTGAACGCCGGCGCGCTCGGCCGGAACCTCGGCAAACCCTACACCGCGATCCCGGACCCATTCGGCTGCTGTGACTCGTACGGCGACCATTTCGTGACCCTCATCGAGCGCTCCGCCGACCTGCTCGATATCCCCGTCGAGACGGTCTCGAACACCGACCTCTACGAGTCGGGCGCGTTCGAGGACGTCACTCGATTTTTGCTCGAACACCGCGACCAGGCGCGCGACGTTCTCGCAAAGTACCAGGACAAAGTCGACGAGAGCTACGTCCCGTTCCGGCCGATCTGTGCGAGCTGCGGCCACGTGGCCGAGACCGACGCTGTGACCGCGATCGACCTCGATGGGGGCACCGTCGAGTACGTCTGCACCGACATGGAGGCGGGCGATCGGGTCATCGAGGGCTGCGGCCACGAAGGAACCGCAACCCTCCGGGAGGGCAAACTCCCGTGGCGCTTCGAGTGGCCCGCCCAGTGGCGGGTGCTCGGGGTCGACTTCGAGCCGTTCGGGAAGGACCACGCCGAGGGGTCGTGGCCGAGCGGGGCCGACATCGCCCGGAACGTCCTCGGCGACGTTCCACCAGTGCCGATGGCGTACGAGTGGTTCACGCTCGACGGCCAGGCGTTTTCGTCCTCAGCGGGCCACGTCATCATGGTCCAGGAGGTGCTCGAACTGATCGAACCCGAAGTCCTCCGGTATTTCTTCACCAAGGACCCGAGCACGGCGCGGGACTTCTCGGTCGAGCGGATCGACCAGCTCGTCGACGAGTTCGACCGGTTCGAGCGGGCGTACTTCGATGGGTCTGGCACCGAAGCCCGATCGAGGGAGACCGTCGAGATCGCCTACCCGGCGATCGTCGCCGACAGCGCGGAGTCACGCCTCCTCCTTCCCTACACGTTCGCCGCCGTGCTCGGCATGACCGACGACGCCGAACTCCGCGAGAAGATGGCGCGCCGCGAGGACCACATCCCCGCGGACGCTTCCACGGGGGCCGTCGCGGACGCGCTCGCGCGCGTCGATCGCGCGCGAACGTGGGCCGAGCGGGTCGACAACGCCTACAACTACCGCCTCGCGGCCGATCTTCCTACTACGGAGTTCGACGCCGCCACCGAGGCCGCGCTCGACGATCTCGCCGAGTTCGTCGAAGCGGGTCACGCTGGCGAGGAGATCCAGAGCGAGATCTTCGAGACCGCCCGGGACCACGACCTCGATCCGGGCGACCTGTTCGCCGCGGGCTACCGACTCTTCTTCGACACCGACCAGGGACCACAGCTCGGTACCTTCCTCGCGGACCTCGACCGCGCGTTCGTGGTGGATCGCCTCCGGCGCGAGGCGTAAGTCGTCTCGTCAGTTCCCAACGCGACGACGCGGTGGGCGGACGATTTCATGGCGTCGCGGGCAAACCAAACCCTCATGGCCGCGAGGACCGTCCGAACGGGTGATGGTTAGCACGCTGGTGTGGGTGCTTGCCGGTCTCCTCGCCTACACCCTCGTCGCGACGGCGCTCCAGACGTGGGGAATCCTGCCGAGCTCGGTCCGGGTGTCGGGTCCGATCACGACGATCCACACCCAGCGCGGGAAGCGCTTTCTCGACTGGCTCGCAACGCCGAAGCGGCTCTGGCGGGCGTGGGCCAACGTCGGTGTCGGGATCGCGCTGGTGGTGATGGTCGGCTCCTTCGCCGCCGTCCTCTTGAGCGCCGTCACGATCTTCAACCAGCCCGAGTCCACGGTGATCACCCAGCCCCAGGACGCGCTGGTGATCCCCGGCGTCAACCAGTTCCTGCCGCTCTCGGTCGCCCCCGAGATCGTGCTCGGGCTCCTCGTTGGACTGGTGGTCCACGAGGGCGGGCACGGCCTGCTCTGTCGGGTCGAGGACATCGACATCGAGTCGATGGGGCTCGCGCTGCTCGCGGTGATCCCGATGGGCGCGTTCGTCGAACCCGACGAGGAGAGCCAGGCGACCGCCGACCGCGGGGACCGCACCCGGATGTTCGCCGCGGGCGTCACCAACAACTTCGCGATCACCGTGCTCGCGTTCGCGCTCCTCTTCGGCCCGGTGGTGGGGTCGATCGCGGTCGCGCCCGGCGTGCCGGTCAGCGGCGCGCTCAACGGCACGCCCGCGGCCGACGCCGGCATCGACCGCGGCGACGTCATCACCGGCGTCAATGGCGATCGGGTGGCGAATGCGAGCGAGTTCGACGCCGCGCTCGCGGACGCGGACAGGACGGTGGACGTCTCCCTCCAAGACGGCAACACCACCACCGTGCGGCGGTCCGTGATCGTCACCAGCGCGGTCGTCGACGGCCCCCTCGCCACCGGGACGACGATCGAGGGGGTCAACGGCACGACCGTCGGCACCGAGCGCGCGTTCCACGTGGCGCTCGAAAACCGGACGACAGCGCGGCTCGCCACCACCAACGGCACGGTCACGCTGCCGGTCGGGGCGGCCGCGACCGTCGCGGCCGACGGTCCGTTCGCGAACGCGAGCGA
>PXSV01000133.1 GCA_003022685.1 Halobacteriales archaeon SW_9_67_24
TCGCTTTGCTCACGGCTCGTTCCTCGCCGTTCGCATCGAGGTGCTCACTCCGTTCGCGCCTCGCACCGCTCGCGCGGATGTTACGCTTCCCGCGGCGCACAGCACCGCCCGAGCCCTCACTCCCTTCGGTCGTTCGCCCTCGATCCACCGAGGAACCGCACCGCCCCAATACCGCCGAAGCCCTCGGGCGCTCGTTTCACTCGCGCCCTCGCCCTTCATCCGCCAGGACGGCACCGCCCAGCAACCGCGCCGCCACCACGACCACGCACCGCGGGCGAACGCCACGTTTTTATCACCGCCGGACCTCGCCTCGCGTATGAGTAGGGGTGAGCGCCGGTGAAGGAGTCGCTGATGGACATCGTCCGGTGTCCGATGGACAAGCAGGAACTCGAACTCGAACCCATCCAGCGAAACGACGACGAGGTGCTCGAAGGGCGACTCGTCTGCACCGAATGCGGCGAGGAGTACCCCATCGAGGAAGGGATTCCGAACCTCCTGCCGCCGGACATGCGCGACGACGCGCCGGCCTGAGATGCGGGGAGTCGACCGTGCCTGAGACGCTCGCCGTCCACCTCAATCGCGACCGCCTGCACGCGATCGAGGCTCCCGACAGCTTCGAGACCGCCGACTCGTTCGTCGTCGAGATCGAGAACCACGGCGAGGCCGCCCACGCCCACCTCCGACTCGACGACGGGCTCGCGGAGATCGCCTCGCTCCCGACGGGCAACCACTACGTCCGGACCGGCACGGTCGAACGAGTGCCGATCAGCGTTCGCGATCCCGGTCCCCTCACGGGAACGCTCACCGTCGCCACCGCCTACGGCAGCGAAACCCACGACATCGAGGTCGCGGTCGAGCCGGCCGCCGGCAAGCAGGCCGTCGAGATCGACGAGTCGCTGATCGAGGGATCCAACTCGACCACCACGCGCTCGTCCGGCACGGCGAGTACGACGACGAGCGCTTCCGGGACCTCACGATCGACCTCATCGAGTCCTCCATCGACCACGGCGCGGTCGGGGACCGGACGATCGTCGGGCATCGAAACCCCAGGCCTACTGGCCGGCACCGCACTGGTGATCCTGGTCGGTATCGGACTGCTCTTTCTCGACGGACCCGCCATGTTCGTCGGCACGATCGCGGTGCTCGGTGGGCTCGTGGTCGCGGGCTACCTGTTGCTCTACTGACTATCGCCCGCGGACGAGCCGACGGTCTCGAAACGCCCGTCCTCGTCGGTCCGCTTCGCCCGGAGATACCGCGCCCGATACCGGTTCGCGCCGTCGCCGACGTCGGCCTCGCGGATCTCGTCGGTCCGGTCCTCCGCGACCGCGTCGACGATCTCCTCCAACTGGGCCTTCTCGCTCGGCGTCAGTTCGAACTCGTAGGTGCGCGAGTCCTCGTTTTCGAGGATCGCCCACTGGCGGGCGGCGGCGATCACGAGCGAGCACGGCTCTCGACAGGGAAACGCCCCGTCGCCACGCGGGGCGTCGAGTTCCGTCTCGTCGTCCTCGTCCCACTCCCGGCGCTTGAGGCACTGCGAGTCGACACAACACGCCCGGGCGATGTTCCCGACACCCTCCGCATCGAGTTCGTCGACCACGTCATAGATCCCGGTCTGGCGCTCGGCGGTTGCGCGGAAGTGCGTCACGTCGAGGTCGCCCTCGCGCTCACGGGACCAGTTCGCCACCGTCGCCGGGTAGAAGAACTCCACAGTCCTGGTGAGGTCACGGCCATCGAGACTCACGAACCGCCAGCCCCGTCGGAGCGTCGGGGCGGTCTTCAGCGGTCGGTACTGGCCGTCTTCGTCGAGCGTGGTGATCTCGCGGGCGTCGAGCAGGTCGTCGTGGAGCGCGAGCGCGTCGGGCTCCATGTCGGCGTCGTCGACATGACGGAGCTCGTAGACACGCTCGCCGTCCTCGCCGAGTTCGGCCGTGACGAGGAGTTGGCCCCACTCCCGTGAGAGCCCGTCGACGAGTTCCTCGTAGCGCTCGCGCACACCCAACTCGTCGGCGCGCTCGATCCACCGACGATACGCCCGGCTCGCGCCGTTCGCGTCCGCCCAGTAGTACCAGTTCGAGACCAACCATGGGTTCTCCTCGGCGAGCGCATCGAACGCTTTCTCGTCGAGCCCCTCGTGGGTCGCCTCCGGCGTTGCGAACGTGTATCCGTCCTCGGTTCGCTCGACGTGGAGCCCGTCACACGCAATGCCGTCGGCGGCGGCCTCGCGGAGCGCGCGCAGCTGGGTGTCGTTCATTCAGTCGCCCGCCGCGGCGGTCCCGCCGGTGCGCTGGCGAACCAGGTCGAGGGCGTTCCCGACGTCCGCGCCGGCGTCGGCCGCGCGTTCGAGGAGGACGTCGGCCATCAGCGCCTCGGTCCCGACCGCGCCCGCGTACCAGATCCGGGTGCCGTCGACGTCGGTGGGGACGTCGTATCCTTCCCGGTAGTCGTCGGTCAGTTCCATGTCCTCGGGGATGTCCTCCTGGGTGTGATAGCCGTCGGCGACGAAGAGGGGGACGACCACCACGTCCGCCGACTCGAAGTAGTCGGTCACGTCGTCGACCTCTGGCTCCTCGTCCATGAACAGCGCGCGGACCTCCTCGAACCGGCCGGTCTTGCGGACTCGTTCTGTATGATACTCGGTTGCCTTCGCGCTGTTCTCGTTGCGCTTCGTGCCGTGACCGACGACCGCGAGCCCGACCCCCTCGCCCACGTCAGGGTCGCCCGTGACGCTTTCGGCGCGCTGGACGATCACGTCGGTCATCGACTCGTGGGTGCCCGCCGGACCGCAGTAGTGGACCGTCTTGTCCACGTCCTCGGCGGTGAGCGTGACGTAGTCGGCGTCGGTCCCCTCGGAGTTCCAGTCCGCGACGTCCCAGCCCGCGAGGCGGAGTTCGCGCGGAATTACCTGCTCGGTGAAGTACCCCTCCGAGACGAACAGCGGGACGACGTAGACCTCCTCGCTGTCGAGCGTGCGGAGTACCTCGCGGAAGGAGGGCTCTTCCTTCCAGAACGCTTCGCGGACCTCCTCGAACGCGCCGGCCGCACGGATCGTGTCGGCGTGGGCAAAGGCTGGATCGTGCGAGCCGGGATTCAGGTGCGAGCCGTGGGCGGCGATGACGAGCGCCGGCATACGCCAGTTGAGGAGTGCGACGGGCTTAGTGGCTTCGCCTCCGGCACTCAGTCGTCGCTCGGCACTGCCGCGCTGGAAACCGTCGCCTCCTCGCCGAACAGCGTCGCGGCCACGAGCACGCCGGCGAGCACCACCAGCGCGACACACAGGAGGTACTCGACCGTGAACCCCACGACGTTCGCGAGCGGGAGCGCGATCAGCGGACCGGCGCTCGATCCGAGGTCGCCGAAGACGTTGTAGACGCCGCCGAGTTTGCCCGTGTCGTCGGCGGGGCTGATGTCGCCGAGGTAGGCGAGCAGCGGCGGGTTGGTGCCGCCGACGCCGATCCCGATGAGCGCGACGCCGGCGAGCGTGCTCGGGAGCGTCGGCACGAGCGCGAGCAGCCCGAACCCGCTCCCGAAAACCGCGAGCGCGGGCAGCGTCAGGAGTGCGCGGTTCGAGAGGCGATCGGAGACCGAGCCGACGATCACGGTGGTCACACTGGAGAAGAGCACGCCGACGGCCATCACGATCCCGCTCGCGCCCGCACCGCTCAGGAAGGCGATCTCGATGGCGTTCGCCTCGGCGTAGAGCACCACCGTCGAGAGCAACACACCGGCGAACAGCAGCCGGACGGTGAAGTTGACCGCGCCCACAGTAAAGATCCGGACGTCCGCACGCACCATCCGCGGGAGGTCGGTCAGTCCGCTGCGCTCTCCGGCGTCGGGGCGGATGTTCGGGAGCACGACGAACGCGACGGCGAACGCGAACAGCCCTGCACCGCCGGCAACGAGAAAGGCCGCAGTGTAGCCGAGCGTGTCGGCGAGGAGTCCGCCGAGCACGAGCCCTGCGGGGAAACCGAGGCTCTGGCCGCCGCGCATGTAGCCGACCCACGTGCCGCGGTTGTCGGGGTTCGTGACCCGGGTGATGGTGCTGAACGCGCCGACGAAGACGAACGCCGAGCCGACGCCCCACACCGCCCGCGAGAGCAGGAAGACCCCGCCGGCGTCGAGCAGCGGGACGAGTGCTGCATTGAGGCCGAGAACGTAGCCGAAGGGGGCCAGTCCCTGGAGGAAGAAGCCAGCGAGCATCGGCCGGCGGGTACCGACCCGATCGAGGATCTGTCCGGCGGGCGTGTTTACCACGAGCCGGACGATCCGGTTGGTCGAGAGGATCAGCCCGACCAGCAGCGCCGAGATGCCGAGCACGTCGCCCAACGCAGGCAGGGTGGGAAAGGCGACGCCGCCGCCGACCCCACCGAAGAACACGCCCGCAACGAGCGCTCCCGCGACGTACCGAACCGAGTGATCGGTGCCGGCGACGTCACCTCCACCGGAATCGACACCGCTCATCCGGTGGATCCGAGCACGGCGTCGCGAACCGGCGTGCTGCGTTCCGCCCTGGCTCCGCGAGCTCCCGGCCGTCCGATCGATGCGACGCGGCTCATACTGACTACTCGGTCAGTCTCGTGGAAAAGCACTTCGTTCGTTGGAGGACTGCCGGGAATCGTCGATCGAGACGGATCGGCAGGACCGCATCGTCGCTCTCGCGACGGGTTTTTCGGGTTCCGGTGTGCGGGTGGAGCCATGACGCTTGCAGCCGATACCAGGCGAGCGGTCCGGCGGAACCCGTTCGTCCATCGCGCGCTCCGCGCCGGCGTGTTGAACTACACCGCCGCCGCCCGCTTTCTCGACGTGGGCGAGACCGACGCCGTCGTGGCGGCGCTCCGACGCTACGCCGAGGATCTCCCCGAGTACGAGACTGCGCCCCACGAAGCGCGAGTGACGATGCGGAGCGGGCTCGGTATCGAGAGCGGGGGCGACTCCGAGAGCCACGAAATCGGCGACGAGGACGACAGGAACGACGGGGACGCGCTGCTCGCGGTCGGCGGGGCCAGGCTCATCGACGGCGGCTCGCTGACGGGCGGCCTCGTGGTCGGCGACGTCGACCCCCGGGCGCTTGCGGCCGCGCTCGATCGCCTCGCGGTCGCGGACGTCGCCGTCGTCGCGGCGGGCGTCGCGGGCGAGGCCATGGTCGTGGCGGTCGAGCGCCGCGACGGGCCTGATGCTGTGCGGATCGTCGAGGATGCGCTGTCAGCAGTGCCCGAAATGTGACTCCGAGGGATTGAAACGCCGGCCTCCATAGGAGGAAGTGATGACGCTGCGCGTGACGAACACGCTGTCCGGGGACCAGGAGCCGTTCGAGCCACGCGATCCCGACGCGGTGTCGCTCTACGTCTGCGGGCTCACGGTGTACGACCCGGCACACCTCGGCCACGCGCGCCTCTGGGTCCACGCCGACGTCATGGACCGCTGGCTCTCGTATCGTGGCTACGACGTGCGCCACGTCGAGAACTTCACCGACGTGAACGAGAAGATCGTCGCCCGGATCGGGGCGGGCGAGCACGGCGACTCGGAGGCGGCGGTCGCCCGCAAGTACATCGACGAGACCCTGCGGGACATGCGCTCGCTCAACCTCAAGCGCGCGGAGGTCTACCCCCGGGTCTCGACGCACGTCCCCGAGATCGTCGACCTCGTCGAGACCCTGATCGAGAAGGGGTACGCCTACGAATCGGGTGGGTCAGTATACTTCGACGTCACGGCCTTCGAGGACTACGGGAAACTCTCGAATCCGGATCTCGATGAACTCGAAGAGCAGGGTGATCACGACGAGCGCGGCGAGAAGCGCCACCCCGCGGACTTCGCGCTCTGGAAGGCCGGGGCCGTCCCGCCAGAGGACTTCACGGAGCACCGACCGGCGGATGCCGACCCCCTCTCCGAGCCGAGCGGCGAGACGTGGGACTCGCCGTGGGGCGAGGGCCGGCCAGGCTGGCACATCGAGTGCTCGGCGATGAGTATGAGTGCCTTGGGCGAGACCCTCGACATCCACGTCGCCGGCCAGGACATCGCGTTCCCGCACAACGAGAACGAGATCGCCCAGAGCGAGGCCGCCACCGGGGAGGCGTTCGCGCGCTACTGGCTCCACGTCCGGCTGCTCGAAACCGGCGGCGAGAAGATGAGTTCGAGCCTCGGGAACTACGCCACCGTCGAGGCGGCGGTCGCGGAGCTCGGTACGAACGCCCTGCGAACGTTCCTGCTATCGGCGTCGTACGGCCAACGACAGACCTACAGCGACGCCACAATCGAAGAGGCCACTGAGCGCTGGGAGCGCCTCGACCGCGCCCACGAGCGGTGCGTCGCGGCTGTCGACGGTCCCGACGCGGGGGCGAAAGTCGAGGACACCGAACTTCGGGAGGGGGTCGCGGACGCTCGGACAGCCTTCGAGACCGCGATGGACGACGACTTCAACACGCGGGCGGCACTGTCGGCGCTCTCCGGAATCGCGACCGCTCTCAACGCTCACCTCGACACGGGGGAGCCGTACGACTATCGAGGACTCAAAGCGGGAATCGAGGCGTTCGAGGAACTCGGTGGCGACGTGCTCGGCCTGACCTTCGGCGACGACGACACCGAGAGCGACGTGCGCCTCGCCGACGAACTGGTCGAACTCGTGCTCGACGTGCGCGAATCCGAGCGCGCGGCGGGCAACTACGACCGGGCCGACGACCTCCGCGCTCGCCTGGAGGCGCTCGGGGTGGCGATCGAGGACACCGATGACGGTCCCCGATTCGCTCTCGAAAACGCCGGTTGAACGTCGAGCGAAGGACGGGCGAACACCGAAACACCCGTAGTATCGCGACACGACTGGACGAACGAATGAACTCCGGCGAACACTTCCTGGCGAGCGTTCCGGTTGTCGGCGTGGTGCTCGCGGCGATCGGCGATCGCTACTCCCCGCGTCAGCGAGCGGCGCTTGCGGGCTACGGTCTCGGACTCGGCGTGTTGATCGACCTCGATCACTTCCCGGTCGCGAGGCTCCGGGTCGGCGACTGGCGACACGCCAGAAACTGTCTCCGGGACCCCCAGCGAGTGGTTTTCGATCAGGGAAGCCTGTTCGAGGGAGCCGGCGAGATGGAGAGCCTGCGCCTCCTGAGCCACGTCCTCATCGCCGGTCCGCTCACCCTACTAACCGGGCTCGTCGATCGGCGGCTCGGGGCCCTGACCGGCGCAGTACTCTACGTCCACGTCCTCGCCGATCTCCTCCGAGATAACGAGGTCGTCTGAGTTACGCTCCAATCGCGTCGAGCAGCAGGGTCGCGCCGAGGTCGATCTCGCGCTCGGTGACGTCGAGCGGCGGCAGGATTCGAAGCGTCTTGTGCCCGCAAGCCAGGGTGAGGAGTCCCTGCTCGAACGCGCGTTCGAGCGCGGCGTCACGGCTCTCCGGGGTGTCGAATTCGAGCGCCAGCATCAGGCCCTTGCCGCGCACGTCGATCACGGGTTCCGGGTCGGCGTCGACGACGCGCTCGGTGAACTGGCGACCTCGTTCGGTGGCGTTCGCAAGCAGGTCGTGATCGCGGATGGCGTCGATCGTGAGCGCGCCCTGCATCGACGAGACGATGTCGCCCGCCCCCCACGTCGAGGAGAGCCGGCCCTCCTCCTCGGGGAAGACGTCCGACCGGGAGATCGTTGCCCCCACACGAAGCCCCTTCGCGGCGGTGATGACGTCGGGTTCGATCGGGTAATGATCCGCCCCCCACCATTTCCCTGTGCGCCCCATTCCCGATTGGATCTCGTCGGCCACGAGCGTGAGGTCGTGTTCCTCACACACTGCGGTGACCTCTTCCATGAACGCCTCGCTCGGGGGGTAGTACCCACCCTCGCCCTGGATCGGTTCCATGATGAGATAGGCGACCTCGTCGGACGCGATCGAGCCGACCGCCTCGCTCAGGGTTCGGCGGAGCTGGGAGGTGTCCCCGGCGAAGAAGCCACACGAGCAGGAATCGGCGTCACACGTTCGATCGCGGCAGAACGGCACGTCGTGAATCCCCGCGATTTCGGGGAAGTCGCGGCGGTACACCTGTTTCGAGCGGTTGAGCGAGAGCGCTCCCAGTGTTCGGCCGTGGAACGCGCCTTCGAAGGTGATGCCGTAGGAACCGCCGCCGTCGTAACAGATCTTGATCGCGTTTTCGACCGCCTCCGCGCCGGAGTTCGAGAGGAACACCGTGTCCATGCCGTACTCGCCGGTGATCTCGGTCAGTCGCTCCATCAGCCCCGCCGGCCCCGGGAAGTCGGGATCGTCGGCCGATCCCGAGCCGGCGTAGAAGTCCTGGCCCGCGATCTTCAGCGGGTCCACGAGGTCGAACTCGGCCATCGGCTCCAGGATCTTGGGGTTGTTGTACCCGAGCGGTGCGGCCCCGACGTGGCAGGCGAAATCCAGCAGCACGTTGCCGTCGACGTCGGTGCAAAACGGGCCGTCCGCGGGTGCGGTCGGGTCCCAGACGAACTCGTAGACGTGCGTGCTCGGTGCGGCGACGCGGTGCTGGCGCTCGACCCACTCCCGCGCACGCTCACCCGGGAACCCCCGGACGCGTGGCTCCGCCCTATTGCGGTCCATGTCACACTCGGGCGGGCCGGCTCCTTAACTAATTCGTTGTGGTTCGGACAACTCTTGCATCAGGCGTCGACGTACTGCGATTCCCACTCGCGCCGCGCCTCGATCTCGCGCCGTCCCCGACGGGTCAGGTCGTAGTAGTTGGTCCGCCGATCGAGCTGGCCCTTCTCGACGAGGCCCTTCTCGACGAGCGTGTCGAGGTTGGGGTACAGCCGGCCGTGGTGGATCTCGGACTCGTAATATTCCTCGAGTTCGTCCTTGATCGCGAGCCCGTGGGGTTCGTCGTGGCCCGCGATCGTGTAGAGCAGGTCGCGCTGGAAGCCGGTGAGGTCGTGCATGCTACGCCCCGGCAGTACGTGTTTGGTTAGGATAAACATACCGGAGTTGTCCGGCGTCGGGAAGGACGAACCCATCGAGGATCGGGGACGTATATCGCGCTCGTGGCGGTTCGATTCCCGCCTGGCGCACTCGTATCAGGCTTGCACCATCGTCAAACTCACGAGACGTGGGTCGTGATATCCGTCGTCGCGAACGATCACGAACGCCCGGGATCACGGGTCGTACCGTTGCCAGCGGCTCGTCGCCACGGCTGGTCGACGCTCGCCAACGAGAACGTTCACGGCGCTCGTGGAGTCACCGTCGGCTGATCGGTTCGATTCGATGGAAAGCGGCCGACGCGGGAGAAAAGCCCGCGACGGCAGCTTGCCGCCCTGAATTGGTCCCCGCTGACGCTTCGGCCCTCCAAGCGAAGCGTCACTCGTACCCAACGGGCAGTCACACTTAACGCTATCGGCCGACCGTCACATGTGCTCCTCTTCGAGC
>PXSV01000134.1 GCA_003022685.1 Halobacteriales archaeon SW_9_67_24
TGCTTGCGGTCGAGCGCGAAGATCTGTTCGTCACTTCCTTCCGAGACCTTCCCCCCGCCGTCGGTGGCGAACGGTTCGACCGCGACCACGTCGCCGGCTTCGAGTTCGACGCTCTGGCTCACCGCCCGATTCGGGATGTTCGGCGGCGTGTGCTGGTCCCACCGGCCGAGTCCGTGCCCCGTGAGATTCACCACTGGGTTGTAGCCGTAGTCGTCGATGACCTCCTCGATCGCCGCCCCGATCTCCCCGGTCTCGACGCCTGGCTCGACGAGATCAAGTGCCGCATCGAGCGCGGCCTCGGGCGCTTCCGCGAGGTCGGCGTGGCCCGAGAGATCCACCGTAATGGCCGTGTCGGCGAGCCAGCCGTCGATGTGCACCCCGATGTCGAGGTTGATCATCTCCTCGCCGAACGTACTGGAATCGTCGGCGCTCGGCGTGGCGTGGGCGGCCTCCTCGTCGATCGAGATGTTCACCGGAAAGGCGGGTTCGCCACCGAGTTCCCGAATGCGCTCTTCGGTCCACTCCGCGAGTTCGAGATGGCTCGCGCCGACCTCGACGCGCTCGGCCGCTTCCTCGCGCACCTGGGCGAGGATCTCGCCCGCCTCGCGGTGGTTCTCGTACTGCGCCGACGAAAGGTCCACGTCGCTCATGGCTCGACGTTGGACCGGATCACCAAAACAACTGCCGTTCGCTCGACGCTCGATCTCAGTCCCGCGCGGTGCTCGTCTGCATCGCTTCGGTGTTGTACGCACTGCCCGCCCGGCCCTCGCTGTCGAGCACGATGATCCCCGCCTCGCTCCCGGTCACGGCCGCCAGCTCGTCGATCGCGTGCTCGGCGGCCGCCTCGGGCCCATCACCCGATTCGAGGCGCTCGACCGCCAGGCGCGAGAGCGTCACCCGCGCAATGTCCTCGCCCGCGCCGGTCGCACTCGCACCGCCGGCGAGCATCGCGTAGAACCCGCTGCCGATCTGGGGCACGTCACCCACCCGGCCGGCGAGCGCACACCACCGCCCGCCGGTCGAGGTCGCCGCCGCGACCGCACCGTTTTCGACGGCGACCGCCCCCACCGTATCCGATCCACCGAACTGTTCACGGACCCACGCGAGCCGTTCCTCGGAGTCGCCCCCATCGGGCGGCGAGAGCTCGGCCCACCGCTCGCGGGTCCGCTCGGTCGTGAGATCGACCTCGCTCTCGATCCCGAACCCCTCGGCCAGCGATCTCGCGTGCTCGCCCGCGACCAGCACGTGTGGCGTCTCGTCCATCACCGTACGAGCGACCGCCCCGGCATCGCGGACCCCGGGCATCGAACACGCCGCCCCCACCTCGCGCTCGTCGGTCATGATCCCGGCGTCCGTCCTGACGACCCCGTCGTTCTGGATCGCCCCGCCGACGCCGGCGTTGAATCGGGGAGCGCGTTCGAGCACGCTCACGGCGGCGACGACCGCGGCGGTCGGCGTCGATTCTCCCGTGCCGGTTGCCGCGGCCTCGTCGAGGACTGCCTGGCGCGATGCGGGTTCGTCAGGCGCGCTGCCCGCTCCGCCGTGAACGATGAGTTGCACGGATCGCGTATCGAGAGGGGATCGCATAACCCTCACGAACGGGCGCGCTGGCCGCCCGTTGGCAACCGGAGAACGGCAGACCTTTGAGCGCGCCCCGACGAGTTCCGCCGATATGAGTTACGATCAGGTCGCAGTGCCGGACGAGGGTGAGCGCATCGAGGCCGACGGCGACGCGTTCGACGTCCCCGACGACCCGATCATCCCGATCATCCACGGCGACGGCATCGGCCGCGACGTCGCGCCCGCCGCCCAGCGCGTTCTCGGCGCGGCCGCCGCAGCCACCGGCCGCGAGATCCACTGGATGCGCCTCTACGCCGGCGAGGCTGCCCGCGAGCGCTACGACGAGAACCTCCCCGACGACACCCTGGCGGCGCTCCGGGAGTTCAACGTCGGGGTCAAGGGCCCGCTCACGACGCCCGTCGGCGCGGGCTTTCGCAGCCTCAACGTCGCGCTCCGCAAGCGCCTCGACCTCTACGCCAACGTCCGCCCGACCTTCCACATCGACGGGATGCCCTCGCCGGTCAAAGACCCCGGCGAGATGGACATGGTCAGCTTCCGGGAGAACACCGAAGACGTGTACGCCGGCATCGAGTGGGAGGCCGGCACCGACGAGGTCGAGCAGGTCCGCGAGTTCGTCGAGGGCGAAATGGGCTTCGACGAGTCGATCCACGAGGGAGCGGTGGGCATCGGCGTCAAACCCATCACCGAGTTCGGCACCAAGCGCCTCGTCCGCAAGGCGATCGACTACGCCCTCGAACACGACCGCGACTCCGTTACCCTGGTCCACAAGGGCAACATCATGAAGTTCACCGAGGCCGCGTTCCGCGACTGGGGCTACGAGGTCGCCGCAGAGGAGTACGGCGACGAGGTCATCACCGAGGACACCCTCTGGGAGGACGAGGACGGCGAGGCCCCCGAGAACACGCTCGTCGTCGACGACCGGATCGCGGACAACATGCTCCAGCAGATCCTCACCCGAACAACGGAGTACGACGTGCTGGCGATGCCGAATCTGAACGGCGACTACCTCTCGGATTCGGCGGGCGCGCAGATCGGCGGGCTCGGGATCGCTCCGCGCCCAAACACGCCGGCAAGGACAAGGCCAACCCGACCGCGCTGATCCTCTCGGGTCGCATCCTGTTCGAGGAACTCGGCTGGGACGACGCCGCCCAGGAGATCTACGACGCCGTCGAGGCCACCATCTCCTCGAAGCAGGTCACCTACGACATCCACCGACAGATCGAGGGCGGGGAGAAGCTCGCCACCAGCGAGTTCGCCGACGTCATCGTCGACAACATCGAGTAACGTCCGTCAGTCGGCGGTCACATCGTTCGCTCATGCGCCAGGAATCAACCCGGTGACACCGACCGTTTCGAGCACGAGCCACGCGACGAACACCGCGTAGACGCCCAGCAGGACGTACGCCTCCCGCTCGGTGAGCGTCAGATCGGTCCTGAGAACGGTGAAGAGCACCAGCGTCGCGACGGTCAGAAACCCCATCATCGGGACGGTGGCCGTGAAGTCGGTCGCGGCGGTGCCGGCGACCAACACGTCCGTGGGCACCGCGATGAGGAGGTCGAACGTGTTGCTTCCGAGGACGTTCGCGAGACCGGTGACACCCTCGCCCCGGCGAGCGGCCTGAACGCTCACGAACGCGTCGGGCAGGCTGGTGCCGGCCGCGACGGTGGTCAGCCCCCAGACGAAACTCGAGGTATCGAAGAGGTCGCCGAAGCCGATCCCCGCCCGGACCAGCCCCTCGACTGCGATCACGACGATCACAAGGCTCGCCGCGAGCACCGCCCACTCCCGCGCGACGTCGATCTCTTCGGCTGGCTCCCCCGACTCGTACTCCACGACGTCTTGGTACTGGATGAACACATACAGCGCATAGAGACCGAGCGGCGCGAGCGTGAGCGGTCGCGTGACGGTGCCGGCGAGCGACC
>PXSV01000135.1 GCA_003022685.1 Halobacteriales archaeon SW_9_67_24
ACCGGCGCGACCTTGGTGTTGCCCTCGACGAGCATCCGGGCGACGTCACGGACGTCGCCCGTGCGGTCGATGGTGGGGGCCGTGTCGGCGAGCGCGCTCACCTTCGTCGAGTCCTCGACGTGGGACTGCATCAGCGCGCGCTGGGTGATCACGCCGGCGTACTCGCCGTCGTCGACGACGATGATCCCCCGAGGGTTTCCCTCCTCGAAGATCGCGCGCACTTTCCCGAGCCGCTCGTCGCTCGTGACCTCGGCGTGGTCCGGGGTCGCGATGTCGGCGATGTCCATCGTACTCACTCCACCACCTTCGCTGCCGGGGGTAATCAACACTTTGCCGGAACTCCCCGTCACGCATTTGCCCCCTGGCCGCGTACGGGGCGGAGTGCTGCCGGATCTGCTGCCGGACATCGGCGTGTTCGGTCCCTACACGTATCTCGTGACCGAGGGGGTCTTCGGCGCGCTCGCGCTCGGGCTGCTCCTCGCGACCGACGCACTCCGCCGCGCCGCGCGGACCGTCGTCGCGCTCTACCCGATCGCGTACGTCTGGGACTGGTACACCCTCGAAGTCGGGGTGTTCGCGATCCCGCTACGCACCGGCGTCGAGTTCCTGGGAATCCCGATCGAGGAGCACGTCTTCATGATCGTCGTGCCGGCGCTGGTGGTCGGGATCCACGAACTCGTCAACGGACCACCGACCGACTGAACCGCAACTCGCCAGCCTCCGACGAAACCGAGGCGGCAACGTTTTGCCGACGTTTCCCGAACGGGAGTGCCAGATGGAAGAGCGCACGCGTGCGTATCTCCGAGGGCGATTCCGGGACCATTACCGCCGGACGGAGCCGACGCCGCCGCCCGACGCCGACGCGCGCGAGTGGGGATACGTTCCGTGGACCTCGGGTCCGGGAACCACAATGGTCCGGCACAAATCGACCCTCGACCTCGGCGATCTCGGCGATTTCCTCGCCCGCGAGCGCCCGCGCCACGTCTACTTCTCGGCAGGGCGCTATGACGACCCCGACGCGGGAAGCATGGCCGAGAAGGGCTGGCAGGGCTCGGATCTCGTTTTCGACCTCGACGCCGACCATCTCCCCTCAGTCGAACTCGGCGAGGACTCCTATGCGGAAATGCTCGACAAGTGTAAGGACGCGTTGCTCCGACTGCTCGACTTTCTGGAAAACGACTTCGGCTTTCGGGAACTCGACATCGTCTTCTCCGGCGGCCGAGGGTATCACGTCCACGTCCGCGACGAGGGGGTTCAGGACCTGGAACGCGACGCCCGACGCGAGATCGTGGACTACGTCCGCGGGATCGGGCTCGACCTCGACGGTCTCATCGCGACGGAGGCCGTCGGCGGGACCGCCGGGCGGACGAGTCCGGCACAGAAGCGCACGCTTCGGACCGAAGGCGGGTGGAGCGCGCGCGCGCACCGCCACCTTCTCGGGTTCGTCGACGACTTGCTGGAACTGGACGACGAGGCGGCGCTCGCCCGCCTCCGGGAGTTCGACGGGATCGGCGAGGGGAAGGCCGAGGCCGTGCTGCGCGCCGCGCGCACCAACTACGAGTCGATCGAGCAGGGAAATATCGACGTGCATCCGGCGTTCTACGGCCTCGCGCAGCGCCTGGTTCCCGCAGTCGTCGCGGCCGACAACGCCCCGATCGACGAACCCGTGACGACCGACACGAACCGGCTGATCCGTCTTCCGGGAAGCCTCCACGGCGGGAGTGGCCTCCGCGTCGCGCCGATCGATCGCGATCACGTCGGAGCGTTCGACCCGCTCGGCGAGACGATCCCCGAGACGTTCCGGGGCCAGGAGATCGCGGTCGAGCTCGACGAGGAGACGACCGTCGAACTCGACGGCGATAGCTTTACACTCCCGGCGGGTACACATGCGGTTCGTGAACACGTCGGCGTGTTCCTGATGGCACGCGGCCACGCCGAGAAGGGCGAAGAATGAACCTCGGGGATCTCCAGTCCGCGCGGAGCAAGGAGCGCCAGAAGGACAGCCTCCAGCACCTCCGTGAGGACTTTTACGCCGACGTCGGGCGGTTCGTCGAGGAACTTCGCACCGAACGCGAGCGCGCGGCCGCCGCGGCCGACGACCCGTTCGCCGCACCCGAGGTCCGTCGGCTGACCGACGACATCGAGACCGCCGAGAACACCGTCGAGGCGATCTACGAGCGCCGTGTGGGGAAACTCGTCAAGCTCGCCAGCCTCGACGCCGCCGGGATGCCCGCCGACGAGGACGGCCTCACGAGCGAGGAACGCGACCTCTTCGACACGCTGGTCGATTCGATCGAGTCGAACCGCGCGCACGTTCTGGAGGACGTGCTCGCCGGCGAGGGCGACGCGACCGCGACGGACGACGCCGCCGAGACGTCGCCCGCGCCTGGCAGCGAGGAGAGCGCGACACCGACCGATGCCGGCCCCGCCGCCGAAACCGTGTCGGACGACGCGACTGCACACGATACTGCCGAGCCAGCTGGCACCGCCGAACCGGATGGCAGCGTCGCTGACGCCGAGGGGACGGCCGGGCGGGCGGAGTCGGGCGCGGCCGAGGGTGGTGTCACCGCGGCCGACGCGATGGGGGGCGACACACCGAGTGCGGCCGCGGATGAATCGTTGTCGGATGAGGCCCGCGGCGACGAGCCGTCGGCCAGCGAGCGGTCGTCCGAGGCCGGTCGCGCGTCGGCCGGAGCCGACGATGCAGGCAGCGAGACCGCCCAGCGGGAGAGCGACGACACCGACCGAACCACCGTCCGGATCACGCGCGACATTGGCGAGATCATGGGCGTCGACGAGCGGACCTACCACCTCGCGAGTGAGGACGTCGTCACGCTTCCAGAAGTGAACGCCACCCCGCTACTGGAGCGCGATGCGGCCGAACAGCTCGAATAGCGTTGGGAGTGTAATTCCGATGAACGGGGAATCGAGGACGGTCCGCATTCTCGGTCCCAACCGACGAAACCTCGCCGCGCTCGCGGCCGTCGGGACGGTGCTCGTGGGGGCGTACACGTTCGTCTCGCACCCGGTCGTCCGGTACGGCGCGTGGCTCGTCGTGTTCACGATCTGGATGCTGTGGTTCGTGCTCGCCGCGGTTCAGTGGCTCTCGATGGCGGATTTCTGATCCGATCAGGCGAGCCGCGGCCGACGACTCCAAAACCGTCCTGGCGAGTTCAGTACTTCGCGTCCGCGCCGGTCGTGGCGTAGACCACGTCCATCAGGCCGTCGCGCTGGGCCTGCCACGTGTCGAACTCGTTCGGATGATCGGGGTAGTCCTCGTAGTGATCGAGCAGACGATCGGCCTCGCCCTTCGTCCGATAGAGGTCGTGAAGCGTCCCCCAGTGGCCGAAGCTCTTGACCGCGGTCCGGAGTTTGAGGCCGAGGCCGACGTTCGCGCTGCCGGAGTACAGGGCGTCCGAGAGTTTCTCGGCGGGGAGAGTAGCCAAGAGCCCCATCAGGTCGTCGAGGCCGGTCGCGCCCACGAGGATGTTGTAGACGTCGAGCGCGGCGTAGCGCCCGCCGAAGTGGTCCATCACGCGCTCGTTGTACGCCCAGAGGCCGGCCTCGCTCGTGTCGCCGGTCTCGATCGCCTCGATCGCCGCCTCGCCGGCGTACTTCCCGGCGTAGGCCGCACCCGCGATCCCGCCGCCGGTGGTGGGGTTGACGTGGCCCGCGGCGTCGCCGATCGCCATGAACCCAGGCGCGATCCCCGAGTCGTAGGGCCGCCGCGTGGGGAGGGCCGCCCCGAGTTTGTCCTTCACTTCCGCGCCCTCGAACTCCGGGCGGGTGCGGAGGTCACGCTTCAGCGACTCCACGAGTTCCATCGGCTCCTCGCCCATCTGGAACCCGAGGCCGACGTTGATCTCGGTGCTGGTGCGGGGGAAGTACCAGAGGTAGCCAGCGGCGCGTTCGGTGGGTTTGAGGACGAGTGCGTCGTCCCACTCCACGGGGGAATCGACTTCGAGCACTTCGCGGTAGGCCGAGGAGAACTGCGAGTAGCTGACGTTGGTGTCGAAGGTCGCCTCGTCGAGGGTGGCCTTGTCCTGGAGAATCGAGAGCGCGCCGGCGGCGTCGATCACCACGTCGCCGCGATACTCCACCGGATCGCCCTCGCGGGTCGCGCGCAGGCCCGTCACCCGGCCGTCGTCCTGGATGACGTCCTGGACCACCGTGTCGTAGTGGACGGCCGCGCCCGCTTGCTCCGCGCCGTCGATGATGAGCTTCCCGAACTCCAGGCGGTCGATGACCGCGAGCTCCCCTGGTACTGGGATGTCGAGCACGGCGTTCTCCTGGGGGATCTCGAAGCGGCCGTGATCGACGTCGGTGTTCGTGAACGCGGGTTCGATCGCGGACTTCGGGATCGCCTCGGGGAAGGCGTCGGCTCCCTTGAGCGCGTCGCCGCAGGCGATGTGGCCCGCTTCGTCCTGTGATTTGCGCTCGACGATCGTGACGTCGTAGCCCGCCCGCGCGATCGTCGCCGCGGCGTAACAGCCGCCGGTGCCAGCGCCGACGATGGCGACGTCCGGCTCGTGAGTCGTCATTGGTTGGTGATTGCGGGGTGGGTGCAAAACTCTTCTCCACCGCTCCGACGGTCCAAACCCCCTCGGTGTGCGCCGGTCGTGGCGCGGCGCTCCTCCCGAAGAAGAGGTAAAGGGTTTTGTTGGGGCCCGACCCACACCGGGTATGACCGACCACACCGTCGAGTTCGTGGGCACCGGCGAGTCGATCACCGTCTCCGAGAAGGAGACCATCCTGAGCCGGTGTATCGAGGAGGGGATCGCCCAGGAGTACTCCTGCCGGGTCGGGATGTGTCTCGCGTGCTCGGCCGAGATCCTCGAAGGCGAGGTGACACAGCCGGCGGCGCGCGGCCTCTCCGACGCGGAGGCCGAGCGCTATGCACTGACCTGCATGGCTCGGCCGCTCTCGGATCTCAGGCTCGACCGGGGGAAGTACCCGCCGAGCATCGAGGGCGACGCGAGCGCCGGCGACCCCGCGCCGGCCGACGATTGAGAACCCTCCACAGGAGGGCGCGACTCGCTCGCCGCGTCGTCGGCACGAATCAGACCGTTGCCGGCTCGGCACGGCTCTCGTAGGAGCGATAGACCCGCTCGCCCCACTCGACGGCCTCCTCCGAGGTGTTCGAGATCACGCCTTTCGTCTCGTTGTCCGGGCTGTAGATCAGTAGACAGACCCTGGTTTCGTCGCCGTTCTCCAGCAGGAACAGCCCGTAGGGGGTCTCGTCGACGACCCGGGTCTCGTAGTTCGGCAGTTCGAGCAGCTGTGAGAGCCGGTCGGGACGTGACGAACGGACGTACTCGAAGAGGGCTGTCGGGAAGACGAACTCCATCTCGACGCCGTCGGTGGCCAACGAGTGGACGATCTCCATTGCTCGGGAATGGCTGTGTGCACAAGTCACACAGCTCATGCGATCGACCGCCTCGATCAGTTCGCTCAGGTGCGTTCCGGGAGCGTGTGGCGCGACCGGCTCCTGGGTGACGATCTCTGCGCCGGCCAGCAACGCGGTGTCGAGTTCGACGCCCGGATCGAGCGCCGACAGCAGGTTCGACGCGGCGAGGATCCCGTTCAGGCGGTCCACGAACCCCTCGTACTCCGCCACGAGCGTTCGACGGCGTCGGTCGGGACGAACCCCTCCGAAACGTACTCGACGACACCGAGGACCTCCATCTCCCGCATCGTTCGATCGATCGTCGACCACGACTGACCGAGCTCGTCGACGAGGTCGTGCTTGTCGAGCGGCGACTCCAGGAGTTCGAGCAGTTCGTTTCGTCGCGTGGCGGTGGCGATCAGGTCGCCGACGACCGACTCTCGTTGAGGAACGCGGCGGGGTATTCGTCGCACGTACCAGCGATCGGTTCATCGGACAGTGGCCCTCCACGCTGCGTTGCTCGCAGACTCCGCTGCCGCAACGCTGCTCGCCGGCCTCAGGCTCTTTCTCGACACCTGTCCCGTCTGCGAGGGCCCCCTCGCGTTCGGCAAAGAGACCATCGAATCGTGCTGTCGCTCCGTCAATGTCGTTGCGGTCGATTGCGGGGAACACAACGCACAACTGTTCGAGATCGAGTATACTGGCGAAGCAGTCCGAGGGACGAACGAGATCCCGGCGGCGACACGTCTTTGTGTCGAAAGCGAATACACTGAATATGGCGTTCCAACGCGGCGAAGACCTCGACCAGGCAACGGTCAACGACCGCGTCGACACCGCGATCGAGGACAACGAGGTCGTCCTGTTCATGAAGGGCAACGAGCTGATGCCCCAGTGTGGCTACTCCGATCGCGCGCTCGGCCTCATCGGCCAGTACAGGGAGGAGTTCGCAACCGTCGACGTGCTCGAATCGCTCGACGAGTACCGGGTCGCGCTCGAACGCCACAGCGGGTGGGAGACGACCCCCCAGACGTTCGTCGACGGCGAGTTCGTCGGCGGCAGCGACGTGCTCGCGGAGCTCGACGAGCGGGGCGACCTCGAAACCACGCTCGCGACCGGGTGAGGCCGCGACCGAAGGACAGAGGATATACGTACGGGGTCCGTATCATCTGTCGGACAGGCAGCGTCGGCAGCACGCCCGACTGCCGGTAACACCATGACCAACTGCGTATTCCAGCTCCACTCCACGCTCGAACTGCCCCTCGAAGACGTCCACGAGTTCCTCGAGGACCCAGATCTCCCTGAGAACGTCGAATCGATCGATTTCACCAGGCGGAACAACACGCTGATCGTCCGTGCGGTCGCCGCCGACGACTCCATCAGCAAGTACACCCCGACCGCCCAGCTCAAGGCCAGCGTGACCGAAAACCGGGTCTACGAGGAGCTCCCCGAAGACGAGCAGCCACCCCATCCCGGCGGCCCCCAGTGGAGCGGCGGGCCCGGCGAGGACGAGGAACCCCCACCCTCCGAGCTCGTCGAGTACGCCTGTTTCAAGGGCGACCGTGAAACCGTCCTCCAGAACACCGCCCTCCAGTACCCGATGTTCGAGGTGCTGCACGACATCGCGCGGATCGCGGAGAAGGGGACGCTGACGGCGATCGCCGCCGTCGACGGCGACCTCGAAGCCACCAGGATCGTCGACGGCGAGGAGCGCCCGGCCTCCCTCGAAGTCGTCGAGGACCCCACCGAAGGCCCGGCCGCGAGCAAGGGCGTCGACTGGCGAGATAACAGGTTTATCTCCGATTGAGCGGGCGACGGCCCCGAAGACGGGTCGAGTAGTGAAGGATCGAGCAGTCGAAGCGGCCCGGAAGCTCGGATCAGCGTTCACTACCAATTCTTACCGTGATATATCGATTCGGAAGCGCTGGCTCCACCGGCAGTGACCGTCCCGTGAGATCGGCGGCTGTGTCACCGGTCGCCACGATCCGTGTGGAAGGAGTCGATCGCGTCAGGGAGAGAGCGTCACGACGAGGACATCTGCCAGCGATAGTACTCGACGAACAGCAAGGAGACGCCGGACAGCAGCGCCAACCACAGCCCGGTGCCAGGCGTCGCCGAGAACGCCGAGGCCGTTCCCTCCGCGAGCGGGTTGCCCGATTCGGCGGCCGCCGCGATCGTCCGCTGGGTGACCGCGCCGTTCCACCGCAGCTGGGAGAGTGCTAGCCCGGCGACGGCGAGCCCACCCGCGACCCGACACCACGCGGCCACCCACCCCTCGATCCGCCACGAGAGGAGCGCGGCGACGGCAACGACGACCGCGACCGCCCGGCCGGCGAGGAGATCGAGACCCACGACGCGCCGGGACGCCGCCAGCGGGACTCGAACCGTTGCCCACGGCAGGACGGTCGAGACGAGCGCCACGACCAGCGGCCCGTACGTGTCCACTGGTTTCGAAACCAGCCACGGGTAGCTCCCGGGGTTGCCTCCCGATTCCCGGTGGTCTCGCCCCGTTTCACCGTCCATACTCACCGACTCTCCCCGTTCGGCTTTCCCCTTTGCGCTTCGCGCCGCGTGCTCCTCGGTGTCGATCGTTCGCTTTCCTCATGGTCCGCCAGATCGGGCGGCGCGTGACGGGTGATTTTATACCCTTCCGCCGAGCGCATCAACCATGCCCATCGAGGACCGCGATCCCGCCGCGCTTGTCACGCACGCGCTCGCCCGCGACACGCTCTCGCGACTCAGAAGCGTCGAAACCGAACAGGTCGCCTTTCGGAAAGGGCTCGTGAAACTCGGCCGGATCTGTGGCTACGAGATCATCGACGGCGCGATGGAGACCGAGTACGTCTCGATCACGACGCCGCTGGCCGAAACAACCGGCGAGCACGTCACGGGGCTCGACGACGTGGTGATCGTGAACGTGCTCCGGGCGGCGACGCCGTTCGTCGAAGGCCTCCTGAAGGCGTTCCCGCGCGCGAAACAGGGCGTCATCTCCGCCGGGCGCGACGAGGAAGCGGGCATGACCGACGGCGAGTTCCCGATCACGATCGACTACACTAAACTCCCCGAGATCACCGTCGAGGACACCGTGATCGTTGCCGACCCGATGCTCGCTACCGGCTCCACGATGTGCCGGGTGCTCGAACACGTTCTCAGTGATGGGCCCGAACCCGAGAACCTGTTCGTGCTTTCCGCGGTGAGCGCGCCACCGGGCCTGCTCCGCGTCGGCGAACGTTTCCCCGAGGCCGACCTCCTCACGGTGAGCGTCGACGACGAACTCGATGACGACGGGTTCATCGTGCCAGGGCTCGGCGATGCGGGCGACCGTGCGTTCCGCACGCAGTAACCCGCAAACGACCGTTCGGTTCGACGCCCGTCGAACCCCCGTGTTTCGGGTGGAGATTCGCCTAGCAGTGGCCGGAAACAGCTACTTGTCCACCAGCGGGCGGTCGGCGCGCGGGAGCACGCCGGAGGCGTGCTACTCTTGCGAGGGATGAGCGAGCGAAGCGAGCGAATCGGTTGAGGAGGGAGTGGCCTGCGGCTTCTCCCTTGCATCGGCATTCGCGGTCACATCACAGTTCGTCGTGTGAAGTCGCCGCCAATGTACCACGACTGTCGAACCCTGCTCATCCCTACACATTCGGTCGTTCACGTTCGTCATCCAGTGTCATCAGCGTCGATCGTTGCCCGCCCGCTGGTCGCGCTCAACACCCGCTCGCGGAGCGCGTCGCGTTCCGCTACCGGCACCTGGACCTCGAACGCGACGCACTCGCCGTAGGTCCCCTCGAATCCGACATCCGCACTCTCGACGATCCCGCGGACGATCCCGGAATCGTCGTATTCGACCGCGATCGCGACGGTCTCGTGGGGCTGTTCTTCGAGGGTGCCAGCGTCGTCGACCGCCAGGTTCACCGCGCGGCCGTAGGCTCGTGACAGCCCGCCGACGCCGAGGTTCGTCCCGCCGTAGTAGCGCGTGACGACCGCTGCGACGTTTTCGAGGTCCTCGCGCTTCAGGACTGTGAGCGCCGGCTTGCCTGCCGATCCACCGGGTTCGCCGTCGTCGCTCGCGTACTCTCGGAGCGGATCGGCGCGAACGCGGTAGGCGGGCACGTTGTGGGTCGCGTCCGCGTACTCCGTCTCGACGCGCTCGACGAACGCCTCCGCCGCGTCGGTCGAGTCCGCAGGCACGACGTGACCGAGAAACCGCGAGCCCTGGACCTCGAAGGTCGCCTCGCCGCGCCCCGCGACAGTTCGATAGGCCGCTGCCGCGTCGGGCGTGCCGCTCATTCGAGTTCGAGCTTGCGGACGAACCCGAACTCGCGGATCGCGGTCAGCACCTCGCCGGGCAGCGGCTCGTCGGTGATGATCGAGAGCCGGGGTTCGTCGGTGAACTCCGGGTCCTCGCTGATGGTTTGGCGCACCGAGATGTCGCGCTCGGCGATCTCACCGGTGACGGCCGCGACGATCCCCGACTGCTCGGCGTCCGCGACCTCAACGGTCAGCACCGAGAGGTCGAGCACCGGCGCGAGGTCTCGGAGACTGGGGACCGCGGAGATGTTCCGAAAGATGGGACGGAGTTCGTCGTCCGCGAGCAGTGCGTCGGTGGTCGAATCCACGACTCTCCTGTCGACACCGATCTCGCTGGCGAGTTGGGTGTTCGGGATCTCGATGTCGCCCGAAACGACTCGGCCCTCGGCGTTGACCGAGAAGCCGCGTTCGAGCAGCAGTCTGACGACCGCTTGCTGGCTCGGACTGCCCTCGAACTTCTCCATAATTTCGTCGAACATCACGTCCTCCGTCACAGCGCGCCCTTGGTGCTTGGAGTTCCTTCGCGGCGCTCGTCGGGCCGAGTGGCGTCGTCGAGCGCCCGTGCGAGCGCCTTGAACAGCGCCTCGATCTCGTGATGGGCGTTCTCGCCCTCGATCCCGGCGTGGAGGGTCAGCCCGGCGTTCGTCGCGAGCGACCGGCAGAAGTGGTCGGCCATCGTGCTCGAAAACTCCCCCACCGAGTCCTGGGAGAACCCCCCGTCGAACCGGAACAGCGGCCGGCCCGAAACGTCGACCACGACGCTCCCGACCGCCTCGTCGAGCGGCACCTTCCGGTCGGCAAAGCGCCTGATTCCCGCCCGGTCGCCGAGCGCCTCGTCGAACGCTTCGCCGAGGGCGATCGCGACGTCCTCGACGGTATGGTGGTCGTCGATGTGGAGATCGCCGTCACAGGCGACTTCGAGGTCGAACAGGCCGTGCTTCGCGAACGAGTCGAGCATGTGATCGAAGAAGCCGATGCCAGTCTCGGTAGTCGACTCGCCGTCGCCGTCGACCGTCAGCGAGATTTCGACGGCGGTCTCGGCGGTCTCGCGGGTCACGGTCGCGCTCCGCGTCATGCACGTCCCAGCGGACCGACGTACAAGGCGGTTGTGCTCCGCCGCGGGTCGGCGAGGACTCGCGACGATCCGGGCAAGTCGGGCGAGGAATCAGTTGCTCGCCAGTGCTTCGATGGCATCGTCGAGCGTGAATCGCCCTTCGTAGAGTGCGCTGCCCACCACGGCGGCGCTCGCGCCCGCGTCGCGGAGCGCACGGATGTCGTCGATCGTCGCCACGCCACCGCTCGCCACCACGGGAATCTCGACGGGGCGTTCGAGGGTGAGCGGGCGAACACCGCCGCGATCGAGCGGATCGTCGAGACAATCGACGTTCCTGTGCAGTTCGGCGGCGGCATCCGCACCGCCAGCGACGCACGCGACCTTCTCGACCGCGGCGTCGACCGGGTGATCCTCGGGACGGCTGCGGTCGAGAACCCAGAGTTCGTCGCGGAAATCAGCGAAACCCATCCAGGCAGCGTGGTGGTGAGCCTCGACGCTAGGGGCGGCGAGGTCATGATTTCGGGCTGGACCGAGGGCACCGGATTGGATCCCACCACGGCGGCGGCGGAGTACGAGCAACGCGGCGCGGGTGCGATCCTCTTCACCGACATCGATGTCGAGGGTCGCCTCGACGG
>PXSV01000136.1 GCA_003022685.1 Halobacteriales archaeon SW_9_67_24
GGTCAGCGTGCCCGATCCGATCGTCGCGCTCGGGGTCGCCCCGAGGATGCCCGACTCGTTCGCGCTGCCTGGCACCGTGATCCTCGTGGTCGCGCTGGTGAACTGGGTGTGGTTCGCCCGCGTCGCGCGGGGCGAGGCGCTCTCGATCACCGACGCCGAGTACGTCAAGGCCGCGCGGTCGGTCGGCGCGAGCGACGGGTTCATCCTCCGGAAACACGTGCTGCCGAACAGCACCACCCCGATTCTGGTGCTGGCAACGATCCAGATCGCGGCGATCATCCTCCTCGAAAGCTCGCTGTCGTATCTCGGGTTCTCGGGCGCGACCCTCTCGTGGGGCTTCGACATCGCCCAGGGTCGTGACTACCTCGCCACCGCGTGGTGGATCTCGACCATGCCGGGCATCGCGATCGTGCTGACCGTGATCGGCGTAAATCTCGTGGGTGACTGGCTCCGCGACGCCCTCGATCCGGGCATCGAGGGCGAAGGAGGTGGGGCGTGATGGCCGGCGGTGCGAACTCCGAACCCCTGCTCGACGTGCGCGACCTCACGACGCGATTCTTCACCGAGGAGGGCCGGGTCAACGCCGTCGAGTCGGTCGACTTCACGGTGCACGACGGCGAGGTGTTCGGCGTGGTCGGGGAGAGCGGGTCCGGGAAGTCGGTCACGGCACTGTCGGTGATGGACCTCGTGGAGTCGCCCGGCGAGATCGTTGCGGGCGAAGTCTGGTATCGCGACGCCGACCTCGCGGGCGAGATGGCCGACGATCATCCCAAGGCCGTCGACGGTGATGCGGTCGATCTCCGGCGCGTTCCATCCGAAGTCCGACGGTCGCTCCGTGGCTCGTCGGTGAGCATGATCTTCCAGGACCCGATGAGCAGCTTCAACCCCTCGATCACCGTCGGCGAGCAGATCGCCGAGGCAGTCGAGGTCCAGCGCCGCGCGAGCGCGAACCCCCGCTCGACGCGCTCGCGCACCCAGGGGTTCGGGCTCGGCTCGATGGTGGCGAGCACGATGGAGAGCCACGAGCGCGCGATCGAACTCCTCGACGAGGTCGGCATCCCCGATCCGGAAGCCCGCGCCGAGGAGTACCCCCACCAGTATTCGGGGGGAATGCTCCAGCGTGCGATGGTGGCCCAGGCGCTCGCGGGCGAACCCGACCTTTTGATCGCGGACGAACCCACCACCGCCCTCGACGTCACCATCGAGGCCCAGATCCTGAATCTCCTCGCCGACCTCCAAGACGACCTCGGGATGGCGATCGTGCTGATCACCCACGACCTCGGGGTGATCGCCAGAACCTGCGATCGGCTCGGGGTGATGTACGCCGGCGAGATCGTCGAACACGGCAGTCTGGCGGACGTGTTCGATTCACCTGTGCATCCCTACACCCAGGGATTGCTGGGGTCGATCCCGGACCTCGACGATCCCGCCCCGCGCCTCAATCCGATCGAGGGCAACGTTCCGAGCCTGCTCGCCGCGGAGATGGATGACCGGTGTTACTTCGCCGATCGGTGTCCGAAGGCGATGGAGGAGTGTCTCGACAAGCCGCCATCGTTCGCGGTCGACGGTACGGGCGTCGCCGGAAGGACGGACCCGACGGGAACGAGCGCGACAGGGACGGACGGACGGAAAGCCGACACGACCGCTCATACCGCGAAGTGCTACCTCGCCGACCACGAGTACGGCCAGGCGCGCGCGCTGCCGGAGGGGTACTTCGGCGGGTCGGACGGAGGGACGGACACATGAGCGAACGACTCGATCGCGACGAGCGCGACGTGGACGGAACCTCGACAGCGAACGCTGACGAACCGCTGGTGACCGTCGAGGACCTCGAAAAACACTACTACGAGAACGACTCGCTGCTCGATCGGCTGTCCGGCCGCGACCCCACGGCTGTCCGGGCGGTCGACGGCGTGAACTTCACTGTCGAGCGCGGCGAGACGCTTGGACTAGTTGGCGAATCGGGCTGTGGGAAGTCGACCACCGGCGAGACCCTGCTGGGGCTGCGGGAGGCGACCGCCGGAACCGTACGCTTCGACGGCGAGCCGGTCGCGGGGCTGTCCGGCGACGACGAAAAGGCGTTCCGCAGACGCGCAGGGATCGTGTTCCAGGACCCCTTCTCCAGTCTCGATCCGCGCCAGACCGTCGGCGAGATCGTGCGCGAACCGCTCGACGTCCACGGCATCGACACACGCGAGGAGCGCGAGGAGCGCGTCGCCGACCGCCTCGAACGGGTCGGCCTCTCGGCGGCCCAGCGCGAGCGCTACCCCCACGAGTTCTCGGGCGGGCAGCGCCAGCGCGTCGGGATCGCCCGTGCGCTCGCCTTGGACCCGGAGTTCGTGGTGCTCGACGAACCCGTGAGCGCGCTCGACGTCTCGGTCCAGGCCCAGATCCTCAATCTCTTGGGGGATCTCCAGGACGAGTTCGACCTGACCTACCTGTTCATCGCCCACGACCTCTCGGTCGTCAGGCACATCTCTGATCGCGTCGCGGTGATGTATCTCGGCGAGGTCGCGGAGATCGGTCCTGTGGAGGCGATCTTCGAGCGTCCGGGCCACCCTTATACCCAAGCGCTGCTCGAAAGCGTTCCGCGCGCGAACACCGCCGAGCGCGACCGGGAGGTCGAGGCGCTCGCCGGCGACGTGCCCTCGCCGCGCGACCCCCCATCGGGTTGTCGGTTCCACACCAGGTGTCCCCACGCCCGCGAGGCGTGTCGCGAGGAGGACCCGGAGCGGTTCGACGCCGGATCGGGTCACGAGGCGGCGTGCTTCCGGGCGGTCGACGAGCACGCCTACTGGGAGAGCGCGCCGCTCGAATCCCCGGAAGAGCGAGCCCAGGCAACCGAGTCCGATCTGGGAGAACGCGACGAGCGGACGGCGGACGAACCGAGTGCGTAACGTTCAGGTCGTCACCCCGCGGAGATCGAGTGGTGCGCTACCGCAACCTGCTCGCGTTTCTCGCCCTCGCCGGACTGTGGGGGACTGCGTTCATGGCGATCAAGGCGGGCGCTCGTCGGGGTCGGCGCGGTCTTTTTGATCGCCGCGTACCACGCCTTCCTGTTCGTCGGCGAGCAGGGGACGACTAGCGCGGCGGCGGCGGTCGTCGTCAGCCTCTCGCCGGTCCTGACGACCGCGTTCGCGCGCGTGTTCCTCACCAGCGAGCGCCTCACGACCACCGGGATCGCCGGCATCCTCCTCGGCCTCGTCGGCGTCGTCGTCCTCCCCAGCCCGGACCCGACGAACCTCCTGAACGGGGATCTACTCGCGGAGGGGCTCGTGTTCGCGGCAGCGCTGTCCTTCGCGCTCGGCAGTGTGCTGACCCACCGGATCCCCGCAGAGCTCCCGATCGAGACGATGGAGGCGTGGTCGATGGTCGGCGGCGCGCTCCTGATGCACGGCGTGAGCGTCGCCCTCGGCGAGTCGCCGCGGACTATCGAGGTGACACCTGCCGGGATCGCGGCGCTCGCATATCTCTCGATCGCGGCGAGCGCGGTCGGCTTCCTCATCTACTTCGATCTGCTTGACCGACTCGGCCCGATCGAGATCAACCTCGTCTCCTACGTCGCGCCGGTGTTCGCGGCGATCTCGGGCGCACTCCTCCTCGACGAGTCGATCGATGTCGCGACCGTCGCTGGCTTCGTCCTGATCTTCGCGGGATTCGTGCTGCTCAAGCGTCGCGCGCTCGCCGCGGAGTGGCCCCGCGTCCGGGCAGCGCTCTCCGGCGAGTAGGAGTTCAGGCGCGGTGGGCGTGACCGGCGACAACCGCGACGACGTTCAGCCCCAACAAACCGACGAACAGCGTCGTCTCGGCCCCGTTCGACAGCCCGGTCGCGAGAATCGGGAGGTGGACGAGGGGGAGAACGACTGCCAGCCAGAACGCGATCGCCTGGACCCGTTCGGTCCGGGGATCGTCCCGGTAGTTCGCGTACGCGGACGCGAGCGTTGCGCCGATCCCGTCGGTCTCGTCGCCCCCGCCGGCGAGCACTCGTTCGGTTTCCCGTGACACATTAGCGGCCTCGAACGATCTATCGCACTGGAGCGACTTATACTGTGGTGAGCGTTGACGCGCTTTCGTGGCGGATATTCGACCGGTAATGAGTCGTCTCCATGTCGGGAAACGGTGTCGAGACTCGGTCTTCGTTGGGTTCATAGCCGGTTTCGATCATCCAGGGCCCGATCCGGCCGGAGCGATATATCGACCGGTCACTCCACGAACAGGTCCTGGAGCGCCGCGCGGCGTTCCGGGTCGAGGTCCGCGGCGAGATCGGCGGCGAACGGGCTGGCGTCGAGGGTGGCGAACGCGCGCTCGGTCTTTGCCCGGATGCGGTCGATCGACGCCTCGATTGCCGCGAGTGAGGCGTCGCGCTCCTCGGCGATACTCACCGGATCGCGCCCCGCAGCGAGCGCGGCCGCGATCGCTTCCTCCTCGTGGCTCAGGATCGACGGGATGTCGTCGGTCATGCCGATCGATAGCCACGGCCGCCGGATAAACCAGGCGAGACGCTCAGCCGAGGACGGTGACCGCCACCCGATGAGGACCGGCCGCGCCGTCGAGCGCGATCGACTCGACGATCGATGCGGCGAGCGCCTCGCGCCACGCCGCCACCGCCGCCGCGTGGCGCTCGTGGTGGCGATCGACGGAGTACGCTGCATTGGGATCGGCACGGAGCCGGTCGGCGGTCCCGTCCGGGGTCGGTCGGGTCGGCGGATCCGCGACGAGCCGCGAGGGCGGGACGTGGATCGGCGTCTGACCGTCGCCTTCGGCGTACTCGCCCTCGTGCTCGACGTGGAGTCGCGCGCGCATTCGACCGTCGAACGGCGGCGTCACCCGGAGCACGGTTCGCGGCCCGTCGGAGCGGTTGGCCTCGATCGCGCTCACCACGTCATCGGCGTGAACCGCGATCGATCGAACGTCGCGGTAGTCCCCGGCCGGCGACATCGGTCGGGGGTTGTCGCCGGACGTTCCTAAACAGTGCGCCAGGCGTGGTCCGGTCGTCCCGTCGTGTGCACATCCGGATGGCTGGTCGACCTAAAGCCAGCCGAGAAAGCCATACTGTCCGACCGAACGCGCCGTCACTCCTCGTTTTCAGCGTTCGTTCGCCCGTCGTCGGTCGCGTCCCCGGCCTCGACGGAGAGGGACTCTCCGGCGTCGTCGAGCGCCCGGCGTCGATGGGTTCGGTCCCAGTCCTCGAAGATGCCGTATTCGGTCATCGTGTCCATTCCCGCAAGCGCCGCCCTGAGTTTGAGGCCGATCAGCGGGACATCGGCGACCGAGATGATGACGTCGGCCTGAAGCACGACTCCGTCACGGAGGATCGCGTCCACGAGGTCGACAACCGCGCCCTCTTCTGGTTTCGATGGTTCCATCGGTGAGTCACTCGTCGAACGTCGGCGCGAACGTGTATGGTGGCCACGGGCCAGTGAAACGCACCTCGACGCCTGGCTCGGCCGCCACCGCGTCGAGTTCCTCACCGATCGCGTCCGCGGCCGACTCGTGAGCTAGCACCGAGACGCGCGCCTGAGTGGTCGCGCTTCCGTGGCCGTCCCCCGCCGTGCTGTCCTCGCGGTTGCGTTCGCTTCTCGCTGCGGTGCTGTCCTCGCGGTCGCTTGCTCCCGCTGGGATGCTGTCCCCGTCGTCGAGCGTCGTCGTCCGCTCGGGCGAGAGCTCCCTGACCTCGCGGGCCAGCGGTTCGAGTCGCTCGGCAAGCTCGCGGGTACGCTCGGCGCGGCGCTCGTGACGGAGCTCGTCGCGGCGCTGCTCGTATTGGGTTTCGAGGAGGTGGGCGGTTCCCTCGCCCGCGGTCTCGATCCGGTCGGCGAGGTCGGCGAGCCGGTCGTCGCTCGCGAGCCCCTCGTCAAGGGTCGCGTCGTCCTCGGCGACTTCGATCCGGTACTCCCAGTGACCCGCGAGTTCGTCGAGATGCGCCGAAAGCGTCCCTGCCTTCTCGGTGAGCCACTCGCGCACGCGCTCGTCGTCGCCAGTCAGGATGGTGTCGAACCGGAAGGGCAAGGGCGTGCCGAAGCGCTCGCCCGCCGCGTCGATGGTCGCCTGGTGTTCGAGGAGCCATTTGCGCACTATGTCGGGATCGGCGGCGTCGTAGAGCGCCTCGCACTCGTGAACCACCGCGCCGAGACCCTCCTTGACGACGAGGGCCACCGGCTCGTCGTCGACGCCCGTCCGGTCGAGCGGTTCACACTCATCCCCGATCACGCCCCGCTCGGCCCGGTCGGACTCGTTCGCCCGGTGGACGAGGTCGGTAACCAGCCCGTCGAGCTCGCCCCGGAGGTTGTCGACGGGTTCGGAGACCTCTGCTTCGGCTTCGAGCCGATCGATCTCCTCCTCGACCGACGCGAGCTGCGCGCCGAGGCGCTCGACCTCCTCGTCGGAGAGCTCGCCCGACTCCATCCGTCGGATCGCCTCGCGCTCCAAGGCGTCGACGAGGATCTCGATGACCGCGAGCACCAGCGTCATCAGCCCGTCGGCGGCGTCGTCGCCGTCGAGATCAATCTTCGTCATCGCTTTCCCCGTCGGTGCTCGTTTCGGCGTCGCCCTCGTCGTCTTTCCCCTCGCTCTCGCTTTCCTTCCTGTCCTCGTTCCCGTCGTCTTCGTTACCCTGCCGTCTCGACCGCCCGCCGATCCGCGGCCTCGCACCGACGCCCGGCTCCGAGGCCGGGGTCGCCTCGCTTCCCTCGTCCCCGCTCTCGTCGCTCGTGATCGGGGGTTCAGCGAGCCACGATCCGCTCTCGTTGATCGGCGGCGGGCCGTTCTCGTCGTCGTCCTCGATCGGGGTCCGACCGGAGGCCGCCTCGACCCGGCGCATGTCGGTGCCGTCGGGGAACTCCAGCCCGTACTCCGCGGCGGTCTCGAAGGAGGCGAGCGCCGCCCGGAGCTGGATCCCGAGGAGTTCGGTGTCGCCGACCGAGACCGCGATGTCGGCGTTGATGACGACGCCCTTGTCGAGCAGCATCTCGACCACGTCCGCGAGGCTGTCGCTTCGCCGCGTCGGGTTGCGATCACTCATCGTTCTCCTCCGCCGCCCGGTCGAGGCGGGAGCCGTAGAGCCGCGGCCGGTTCGGGGCCGACGAGTAGCGCGTCTCCTCGGGCACCGTCGAGAACTTCGCCGTTCCGCTCATGCCGTTTCGTGCCGTCGGAATCGAGGAGTACGCCGTCGGGTTCCGCGAGTCGGGCTGTCCGACCTCCTCGACTCGCCCCTCGTTTTCCTCCTTGAGCTCCTGGACGCGCTCTCTCGTGTCGAGAAGGCTCTCCCTGAACTCCCCGACCGCGTCGCTGAGCTTCGACTGGACCCGCTGCTGAATGGTCTCGGTCGGGACGTCGATGTCCTCGCGCTCGCTCCCGTCCTCGGTGTCGGCTGTCCCACTGGTATCCCCGGTCTCGACACTGCCGGCGTCGTCGGCATCGGCATCGTCGTCGCCCACGAACTCGCGGAGCTTCTCCATCGGTCCTCCGTCATCGTCGTCGGTTACGTCGTCGGTCGCGTCGTCGAGCTCGCGCTTGTTCCGCCAGAACTCCCGAACGTTGACCGTATCCCAGAGCTCGCCGAGCTCGACGACTTGGAGGAGTTTCCGATACTTCACGGCTCCGCCGGGGTCGCCCTCCGCGATCGCGTCGGGAACCTCGCTCGCCTCGATCGCGTCCGGCAGCTCCGAGAGATCGACGGCATCCGGGAGGTCGGTGAGATCGACCGTTTCGAGGAGTTCCTCGATCTCCTCGACGACCGTGATGAGGTCCTCGACGTCCTCCTGCACCTCCTCGAAGGGGTGGTCGCTCTCCTGGGCGGTGAGCAGCGCGTCGATGTCGTCCATCGCGCGGTCGAGCAGGTCGTCGAGGTCGCTATCGAGCGTGTCCCCGTCGTCGGCCGACGGCTCGTTGGCCTCGCTGGCTTCGTCGGTCTCGTCGTCGCCCCCGCTCTCCTGGTCCGTCCCCTCGACCGTTCTGGAGAGATCGTCGAGCGTCTCCTCGACGTCCTCGGGCTCGTCCTCGCGACCGTCGGCCGACTGGTCGCTCACGGCCTCATCCGTCCTCCGAACGCTCCTCGAGTTCGGTCATCAGCTGATCGGCCAGCGACTGGAGTTCGTCGGTCGACATCTCGTCGAGCTCCTCGGGGGGCTCGGAGCCGCCGTTCCCCGTCCCCTCGTCGGCTGTGTCGTCGGTGTCGGCGACATCGGACGCCCCGCCCACGAGACTCTCGGCGGCCCCCTCGATATCGGTCGTTTCGAGGTAGCTCACCAGCAGCGTGACCAGTCGCTCGTCGAGGTCGACGTTCCGGCCGAGAGCCTCGCCCAGCCGTCGGCCGACGAGGCCGCCGAGCGTTCGGCCGAGCGACTCCCCGACCTCGGGGAGATCGGCGTTGCTCGACGACGTCTCCGACGCGTCGGTCCCGCTCCCGTCGCCCCCGTCGGTATCGGCGGTGTCGTCGCCCCTGTCGAGGAGGTCAGTCACGCCCCCGTCGTTGGAGCCGAGGCGGTCTTTCAACTGTGAGATCTTCTCCGTGGTTTCGTCTCGTTGGCTCATGAGTGATCGTGACCGCTAATCGCTTTCCTCGTCGTCTTCGCTCTCGTCGCCCTCTTCGTCCTCCTCGCTCCCGTCGGCATCTTCGTCCGCACTCTCCCCCTCTTCGGTGCTGGCTTCGTCTCCGTCCCCGCTCTCGTCGTCCCCGAGTGCGTCGAGGAGCGTGTCGAGGACGAAGTTGAGCCCGCCGAACAGGACATCGGATGCCGACGGGATCTCGATCTCCGGCAGCAGGTCGCCAAGACCGACGTCGCCGTCGGGAGCGAGCCCGCCGAGCGCTTCCGTCACGTCGTCGAGCAGCCCCACGACACCCGACAGCAGGTTTCCGAGGAGGTTCCCCGAACCCGGAACGGCCGCGACGTCCAGTTCGATCTCGTTCAGGTCGATTTCCACGCCGAGCAGGTCCACGAACAGCCCTTCGAGGTCGAGATAGACGAGACTCGTCCCCTCCCCGCCGGAATCCCGTTCGGTCTCGGTCTGGGCACTCTTCTCGCTTATGCCGTCCGCGTCGCCTCCGTCCTCGTCTCCGTCTTCCTCTTCCTCGTCCTTCCCCTCATTTTCGTCCGTTCGACTCTCGCCGTTGTTTTCGGCCTCGTCGTCAGCACTCTCCTCGTCTTCGTTCGGTTCCGTCTCCTCGTCGTTCTCGGCTTCGTCCTCGCCGCCGTCGGGCAGCACGACTGGCGGCTCCGTCGTGATCGCGTCGGCCGAGACGTCGGTGTGTTCGTTCGTCGGGCAACCGGTCGTGGTGTCGGAGTCGTCTGTCATTGTTTCTCGGTTTCGGTGGGGTGGAGGTACACTTCGAGAACGGCGTTGTTGTACGACGCGCCGTCGACGGCGAACTCGCCGTTCGGCAGTTCGATCCGGGTGAGCAGTCGATCGTCCGCAGCGATAACGAGCGTGTCCGACGACGCCTCGACACCGGCGGCGAGTTCCGCGGGATCGACGTCAGGTAGGTCGGCTGTGACCACGAGTCCGTCCTCGGCGCGGCGAACGCTCGTGGCGTACTCGGTGTCGGTTGCTTCGAGGGCGGCCGTTCCGGACTCGTCCGCGGAACTCGGCACCTCGCCGGGGCGGATGGTGCCGACCGTGATCCCGTACTCCGCACGCCGCCGGCCGTCGGTGACGCTGCCGGTTCTTCTCGCGCGCCCTTCCTCGTCCGCGTCGGCGACCGCTTCGAGCGCCTCGCGGAGTGCTGTCCCGATCAGTCCGCCGATCGTGTCTCTGTTACTCATCGTTTGATCTCGACCTTTCCTTGAAGGTTCTCCCGCGCCTGTTCGGCCACATCGAGCTGACGTTCGAGTTCGGCCCGGCGCTCCTCGTAGGCCTCGCGCGAGCGTTCGTCGATCTCGAACAGCAACCGGTTTTCCTTGATGTCGTCGCGGATCGCCTCGGTGTCGTAGAACTCCTCGATCGCCATCGTGTGGACCACGTTGAGCAGCGAGACGAACGGCCGCACGAGGAGGTCGTCGACGACGAACATCTCACCGCTTGGCCCCGATTTCGATGTCGACGAAGCTGTACGGTGCCCACGGACCGGTGTACTGGATCGTGAGGGTTTCGCCATACTCGTCGATGAGCTCGTCGACGGCCTCGTCGAACGCCGCTCGGTCCTCGCGTTCGACGAGATACGATCGGTTCACGACCAGTCGGTCGCTGAACAGTCCGTTTTCGGTCTCGCTCACGCATACCGGCCCGAGCCGTTCCTCGACGGTCGCGACGATCGACTCCCGGTCGACCGTCGCACCCTCGTCGGCGAGGATCTTGAGCCCCAGCTCGACCCGCCCCTCGACGTCGTTCAGCGCCTTTCGGAACGCCCGCCGGCCACCGCGGAGCACGCCCTTCAGCGCGCGTGCGTTCTTGAACACCATCCCGAACTGCATCGGGACCACCGTTCGGCCGCCGTCGCGGTACAGCAGTTCCTGGAGCACGTCGTCGTGCGCCCGGAGGTTCTCGTCGCTCCGATCGGGTTCCATCCGTTCGCTGTCGCTCACGATCGCCGCGAGGCTGCCGTGTTCGACCGCGTAGACGTCGCTCGCACCGTCGACGCCGTCGATCTCGAACGCGACGTCCGCGTCGTCGGTGATGCCGTACGTGTAGAGGTGTGTAGTGGCCATGGCGTGACTGCTGGGTTCGTCCGTTCCGGAACTCGGACGCCAGTGGTTAAAAGATGGGTGCCTGCGCTGGAAGGTTCGTCCGGGACGAGAAACGAGTGCAGGCACTCACAACCCGAACAGCCATAAGGGGGGCCGGAGTAGTGGGGAGTCATGGCAAGTGAACGGCCGAGTACGGCGAGTCTGGCGGAAGTGGTCGACCGCATCCTCGACAAGGGGATCGTCATCGACATCTGGGCGCGGGTGTCGGTGGTGGGGATCGAGATCCTGACCGTGGAGGCACGGGTGGTCGCCGCCTCGGTGGACACCTTCCTCCACTACAGCAAGGAGATATCGAAACTCGAGATGGCGAGCCAGTCGGGCGACCTCGAGGACCTCAAGGACCTCGAACTCGGCACCTCGTCGATGGTCCAGCCCGAACCCGACGAGCCGGAGGTCCGCATCGACGAAGACGAGGAAGAGCAAGAACAAGAGGCCGAACAGTAGTCGTTCGTCGGACTGCCCCGTCCGTCCGTTCGAACGCCCCGTCCGCCGCGCCGCATCGAATCGAGAACCGGCCTTGCCGGCCGATGCCGGGACGGGGATTGATTACCTCCCGCCGAGACGCACGATACAGCAATGGCCGACCTCGACCCCAGCGAACACACGATCGACGAACTCGAAGCCCAGCTCGACGAGATCGACGACCCGGATGCCCTGGAGGAGATCCGCGACGCGGAGACCAGCGGCGAGGACCGCACCGGGGCCATCGAAGCGATCGACGACCGCCTCGACAGCGTCTCGAACGGCGAGAATGGCGACACGGACGACGAGAGCGGCGAGACGGACGACGAGAACGGGAGTGACGCTACCGAAACGGGTGGCAGCGGGGTCGGCATCGTCGACGTCCGCAACCAGGTCAGGAACGTGGCGGCCGATCTGATCGGCCGGCCGCTCGACGGGATCACCGAGGTCCGGGCCGACGACGACGGCTGGTACACCACGGTCGAGGTGATCGAGCGCAACTCGATCCCGGACACCCAGGACATCCTCGGGCGGTACGAGCTCGACCTCGACGCCGACGCCAACGTCACCGGCTACCGCCGGCTCCGACGATACCGGCGGGGCGACACCGACGACGAGACCATCGAGTAGCGCTACTCGTCGAGGTCGAGCGTGGCGGCCAGTCGGTCTTCCATCTCCTCGCGCTTGAGGTTCGCCGTCACGTCGACCTCCTTTGCGAGTTGCTGGAGTTCGCGGTAGGACAGCTCGTCGAGCTCCGCACGCGACGACGGCCGCCCGGACTCCTCGACGGCCCCGGTCCCCTCACCGCTCTCGTCCCCGGACTCGTCCTGCCCGCCGGTTTCGTCTCCCTGACTTCCGTCCGCGGTAGCGTCGTCTTCGCCGCCGGCCGTCGAGCCGGCCGTGGTGTCGTTACCCGGTTTCGCCGCTTCGACGCCGGCCGCGAGCGCCTCGCCGAGCCGACGTCCCAGCAGACCGCCGACCTGCTCTCCGAGCGCCTCGCCGAGTCGCCGCCCCTGCGCCTCGCTGGTCGGTTCCTGGTCGCTCATGAGTGTCCTATCCACGGCGACGGCGGATAAACCCGACGGCGACGCGTCAGTCCAGCGTTTCGGTCGTGGCGGCCGTCGAGCGCGACCGTCACTTGGGGGGCGTGTACGCCTCGTTGTACGCCACGCAGTCGTGGAGCCCGTTTCGATCGAACCGCTTGATGTGGCCGCCGACGACGTATAGCGTTCCGTCGACCACGCCCGACGTGGCCCCGCCACGGAGATGGGTGGGTTCGGGGAGGTCGGTCGCGAATGCGTCGTTCACGGGATCGTAGCGGTGGGCGGCCGTCTCGTAGCGCTCGACGGTTGGCCGACCCTGCCAGAACATCCCGTGCGTGAGGTACGCCTGGTTGCCGATCACGGGGTCGCCGTGGGTCGCGTAGGTGCCGGCCTCGGGCATGGGCGTGGCGCGCTCGAACTCGCCGGCGGCGATGTCGTACCGGACGTTCGAGTCGGTCGGGCCGGTGGTTCCCAGCAGCCCCCCGATGACGTGGACGTACCAGTCTCCGGCGTCGGGGAGCAGCGCGACCGTCGGCCAGCGCTTTGCGACGGGCATTCGCGCGAGGTCCGGATCGACCACCGACTCGCTCGCGGGGTCGAACGTCCAGAGCCGTCGTTCGTCGAAGGTTCCGGCCGCTGGACCGTCGAACCCGTGGTCGGTCGCGGTGGGGGCATCGTGATCGCCGGTCCCACCGCCGACACAGTAGATCAAGCCGTCCGCGAGGTTGTACACCCCGCCCATCACCCAGTTGGGGTACGGACAGCGCACGCCCCGGGTCGCGGTCAGGTCGGTCCAGCCCTCGCCCGGCCGGTAGCGGAAGATCGCGTCGGTGGGTGGCGGGCCGCTGTAGGGGCCGTCGGTTGGTGCGCCGCCGAAACTGTAGATCGCGTCGTTGGCCGCGACTCCACAGGGTCCCCAGAGCGCCCGCGGGAAGTCGGAGCGTCGGTCCCACGTGCCACCGGCACCCACCGACGGATCGTACGCGAACGTCCGACGGGTGGCGGCGAGGCCCGTGCCGGTCTCGATCCCCCCGAAGAAGTAGAGTTCGCCGTCGAGCACCGCGCCGCCGGCGTCGCTCCCGACGACCGGCAAGTGGGTTCGCTCCGTCCACTCGCCGACGGCCGGTTCCGCTGGAGCCGTGGTCGGCGTCCCGGTCGGGACAGTCGTCGTCTCCGTCGGGGTTGCGGCCGGCGTAGCGGTCCGCGGTTCGGTTGCAGTTTCGGTCGGCGTGGTGGTCGCGGTCTCGGTCGGCGGAGGGGTTCGTGGCGTGGTTTCGGTCCGTGCCGGAGTCGTCGTCGGCGCTTCAGTGACGGTCCCGGCTGGGGGAGGACGAGCGGCCGGTGTTTCGGTTGCAGTCTGGGTCGATGTGGCGGTCGCAGCGGCGTCCGCCGGCTGCGTGGTCGCGGCCGTCGTCACGATCGACTGCTCGTGTGTGGTCGTCCGCTCGGTCCGGCTATCCTCGGCTGCCGGTTCGGTGCGGCGCGCCGGGGCGTCGGTGTCGCTGTCGGTCGCGGTGTCCTGAGCGGAGCCGGTCCGCCCCCCGATGACGCCGGACAGACAGCCGGTCGTCGCGATGCTCGCGCCGACGCCGAGCGCGTGGAGCAGTGCTCGCCGCGACGTCGTGTCGGAGCCGGGAGGGTGTGGGTCCTCGCTCACTGGTCGTCGTGTCAGCCGGCAGTTCGGTCGGTCGCGCTACACTCGTCGGTGAATCGCTCGGGTCGCCCGGCGCGGTCGAGCCGGTCAGTCGCCGTCCGCATCCTCGTCTTCGTCTTCGTCCTCCTCGATGAGTTCGGGATCGCTGAGCGCGCTCTCCAAACTCCCCAACCCGTTGAGCCACTCGGCGACCGGGCCGTAGCCCACGTCGTCGATCACCGAGCGGTCGAGCTCCGCGCCGTCGATCAGCAGGGTTCCGGCCCGGGCGCAGTGGGCGAGCGCGTCGTCGAACTCCTCCTCCGCTTCGGCGGCCTCGGCGGCGCGGAGGCACTCGGCCACGTCGGCGTCGGCGACGCCCTCGGCGACGTACAGCTCCGCCGCGTAGAACACACAGACAAGAGAGGTCTGGACGCCGTCGATCAACAGGAGCGTCTCCTCGTCGTCGATGTCGACGTCGGCGAGCACGATCTCGCGGACGTTCGCCAGCTCGTTCATCGTCATCTCGGCGTCGAGCTCCTCGTCGTCGTACTCGGAGATGATCTTCACGACCGCGATCGCGGCGTCCTCCTGGAGGTTCCAGAGCAGGCGGGCGGCGTCCTCGTCCTCGGGATCGAGGTCCTCGTCGCGGAGGCGGTCGAGCCAGTTCTGCCAGCGTTCGTCGGTGTAGTACCCGTCCGCGGGTGCGCTCATACTCGCATCGAACGTTGCGCTGTTGATAGACCTTTTCGTCTACCCGAGCGTCGCGCGCGTATCGATGTCATACACCGCGGCCGGCGTCTCGACGTGGGCGGTCTCGATCGCCCCCTCTCGGCCCTCCTCGCGGAGCCACCGCACCCGTCGGGGGACGGTTTTCGGGCCGAGCACCGCGCCCGGCCGGTCGGGATCGTCGACGAAATCGGTCTCCATCAGAAACGGCTCTTCGACAGTTTCGGCGCGCTCTGCGGCCTCGGTCAACCGGTCCTTGTCGCTCATCACGCTCGGGGTCGGGCCGGCGAGCCGGCCGCCGGCGTAGTGTTTGACGACGCGATGGGAAGCGAGCCCGCGCTCTTCGGCCCACTCGGCGATCTCGGTCAGGTCCTCGCTCGCCTCGGTGTGGAGCTGCACCGCGCAGTCGTACTCGGCCCCGAGCGCGAGCGCGTGGCGCAGGACCGCGTTCGAGGCGTCCCACACCGCGTCGGGAACCTCGTAGTGAGGGCGGCCGGATTTGAGCGCGAGCGCCTGGCCGTCGGCGACGTAGCTCGCGGCGGCGTCGAGACCCGCCTGCATCAGGTCGCGCGCCTCGGCCGGCGCGAACCCGCGATCGTCGACGAGCTTCGAGACGAGGCCCGGATGCACACCACCGCCTCGAAATCAGCACCCCGCTCGGCGTCGATGCCGAGCAGCCACGAGGGTTTGTTCACGACGAGGAGGTGGGTGCCGCCGACCCGGGCGAAGTCCTTCACGGCCTCGATTCCCTGGCCGTGGGCGGGATCGAGGTGAAGGTGGTTGTCGAGCACCGGCGTATCGAGATCCATACTGTACATCCCCACGCGCGCGTCGCAAAAGTTCCTCGTCCTCTCCGGACGTCATCCCACTCGTTTCCCGTTCCTAGGGGACAAATCCGGCCGCTCAGTACCTCGCTTTCAGAACGACGGTTTCACCGGGGTCGGTGACGGTGATGACGCCGCCGTCGGCTTTCAGCATCGGCGTCTCGAATCCGGCGAAGAACTCGCCGAACCCCGGGTCGATGGTCTCGCCACCGTTTCCCGTGGTCAGCCGGAGCGTACCGCCAGGATCGATCGTCGCTCTGTCCGACGACGGGAACTCGTAGGTTTTCCCCGTCCCGCCGTACTCGACGGTGTTGGCCGTGGTATCCTGGCCGTCTTCGGTGGATTCCTGAACGTAAACTTCTGCGGTCGCGGTGCCTTCCTGAATCATGCGCTCTGCTTCCTCGTCGTTCTCGGAGCGCTCGTCGCCGTCCGGCGCTACTGATACCCCCGGCTGTAACCCTCTCAGACAGCGGTGGTAGATGTCCGGTCGGAACGAATGGCTACAATCGAATTTCCTGTACGACTCTTCGCGTAATTACAGCCAGGGGGATGAGCCCG
>PXSV01000137.1:0-8894 GCA_003022685.1 Halobacteriales archaeon SW_9_67_24
TCGGTCTCGACGCCCGCCGGCACCGAGTGTGCGCTCTGTGAAACCGACCTCAGTCCCCAGGAGTACGCCGACTGTCGGGCAGTCCTGATCGACGAGCGCGGTCCGGGCGGCGACGAGGAGTCGATCCGAATGATGTGTGCGGACTGCTGGTCGGGGCTCGACGAAGAACTCGGCGAGCCATCCGATGCCCGCTCGACGCACTCGGCGTAGCCAACGCTGGCCCCCAGTCGGCCGGTTCGTCGCCCCGAAACGTCGCCAAAGCGAGGGATCAATCGTGTCGAGCGAAAATCGCTGATCGATGGCTGACTCCGTCCGTGCTGCGGTCCGGGATCGGGTGAGTCTTCGAGCGGCGTTGATCTGGCTCGGTTTCATTGCGTTCTCGGTCTGGTTTGCCGATGGGTCGATCGCACAGGTCGGAACGAGCCTCGCGATGGGTGTGGTTCTCGGTCTGTCCGAGCTGCTCTCGGAAGTGTACGATCTCCGTGGGGAGGTCAGATCGTTCGGGTTCGGACTCGCGGTGCTGCTCTCCGGCGTCGCCCTGTTCGCGCTCGGCAGCAGCGGTGGGGTGTGGTGGCTCCCGGTGCTCCTCGCTGGCATCGGCGGCTGGATCGCTCTCGACGCTGTCCAGACCTTCCGTCACGAGGGGCTCTTCATCGCCGACGACGGCGAGGACCCCGACGGTCGGGACGTCTATCACGATTGCGTCACGAGGGAGGTCGACGAAACGCTCCGCGAGCGCCCCCTCACTCCCCGGGAGCTCTCGACCGAACTCGACCCCGACGACGCGGCGCTCGACCGCGCGCTCGCGGAGCTCGACGATCGGGACCTGCTCGTTCGCGAGGGGAGCGAACTCCGGGTTTGCTCCCCGCCGGAACCGAGCGCGCTGGCGCGAGCGCGGGGCCTAGCCGCGACCGGAGCCGCCCGGCTCGCGCGGCCGCTCACCGTCGAGTTCGATGACGAACCGTCGGGTGACGACGGGGTCGACCGATACGACCCCACACCGGAGCGAGCCGACCCGGAATCGCGCTCTGCTACCGATCGGGAGCGCGAACGTGAGCCGACAGGACGTCGGTAGCGAGCGTCGTCCGCTCCGTTCTTGCTCTGGCTGTTACACTTCGGCGGGGTTCTCGCCGTGTTCGAGCACCGATCGGAAGCGCTCGCCGTGGGCGGTGTCGGCGGCGAGCGCCGCCTCGATCCGGTCGTCGATCCAGCCGCCGTCGTCGACGAACCGCTCGTACACCGGCAGGCGCTCGCCGAGCGGGACGCCGGCCTCTCCCGCGATGGCTTCGAGCTCGTCGAGACCAGGCCATGCGTAGTCGGGGTTGATGTGGTCGTCGGTCACGGGCGACACCCCGCCGAGGTCGTCGACGCCGCAGTCGAGAACGTCCCGGACGGGCGCGAGGTTCGGCGGCACCTGGATCGACACCGCTTCCGGGAGCGCAACGCGGGCCATCGCGACCGCCCGCCGGAGCGTCCCGGCGTCGGGCGTCGGACCGTCCCACCGCTCGTTTCCGACCACGGGCTGGATGAGCACCTCCTGGATGTGGCCGTACTGCTCGTTGAGTTCGCGGATCGCCAGCAGCGACTCCGCCCGATCCTCCCAGTCCTCGCCGATTCCCACGAGGATGCCGGTGGTGAAGGGAACCCCGACCTCGCCGGCCGCACGGATGGTGTCGAGGCGCTGTTCGGGGGTCTTCCGCCGGGGGCCGGCGTGAGCGTCGACGTCGGCGGTCGTTTCGAGCATCACCCCCATCGAGGCGTTCACCTCGGCGAGCATCGCCATCGTCTCTCGGCCGAGATCGCCGGGGTTGCTGTGTGGGAGGAGACCGGCGTCGAGCGCGAGCTCGCACATCTCGTGGAGGTACTCGTGGATCGAGCCGTGCCCCCACTCGTCGAGCTGGGCGTGGATCGCCTCGTAGCGATCGTCGGGCGTGTCGCCGAAAGTAAAAAGCGCCTCGGTGCAGCCGGCGTCGGCCCCGGTTTCGAGCAGTCCCCGGACGTCCGCGCGGCTCATCAGGCTGGCCTCGCCGGGCGGATCGAAGTACGTGCAGTAGGTGCAGGTGTAGCGACACGCCGTGGTCAGCGGGACGAAGACGTTGCGCGCGAACGAGAGGTGAGGCGCGGGAGCGACGTCGCGGGGACCGACGGCACACAGCCGGTCGACCTCGCCCGGCGTGACGTCAAGCTCGCGGAGTGCGTCACGAGCGTCGGCCCCTTGCATGGCTGCGGCGAGGACCCGGACGATCAAAAGGCTATCACTCAGCGGGGAATGACCCGGTATCCAGGGAAGGGGAGGTGGGGGAATACCGGGCCGGGAGCGGGATACCGCAGCCGACATCGCTCGCGCGAACCGGGAAGGGGGTTCGCGCAGTCCCGACTCGGGCACGACTCTTCTAAAGGATTGTCCCAACTCTCACCCGAATCAGCCCGATTTCGGCCTGTCGCCCTGCCGCACGGCCGGATGGTCCCGACACACGGTAACCCGCCCGTCCCCGCTCGCGTCGAGTCGGACTCCCTGCGCTTCGAGCCACCGCCGCGTCGCGCCGGTCCCGTGGAGCAGCGCCTCCGCAAGGTCGGTGCACTCGTCGATGTCGGTCGCGAGGCGGTGGGAGTCGACCGTCGCGACGCTCGCGCCGAGATCGTGGGCGCGCTCGCGGTGATCGCGGTAGGACGCCCCGTGGTAATCGACCCGGAACGCGGGATGGCGCGTGAGAAGGGCGTTCGTCCCGCCACCCCGACCGGGGGCGAGCACCACGTCGGCCTCGGGCACGAACAGCCGCGCGAGCGCGTCGGGAGTCGCGAGCGGGAGGTCCGCCATCACCACCGCGACCGGCGTCCCCGCCGCCAGCACCGCATCGACGGCCGCGTTCAGCGGGCGCTCGTCGACGGTGATGGGTGCGTCCACGTCGATTTTGGCCGTCGCGAGAACTTCGGGCGCGTGGCCGGCGTCACGGAGCGAACGGAGGACATCCGCCAGCATGACGCGAGCGAGTTCGCGGCGCTCGGTGGGTGCGAACACGTCCGCGAGCCGCGTTTTCGGTTGCTCGGCCGCGAACGGGACGACGACGCGCATACGCCATGCTCGGCCGCTCGGCGTCAAATGGGTGCCGGTCACCGGGCCGGCGGCCCGCCGTCGCCGAGTGGCCGACGCGTTACGCCACCCCGAGGTAGTCGGCGAGCGAGCGCAAGTCGCCCACGTCACGACCGAACGCGGCGACGTCGTTGTCGGCGACCGTGTTGTCCATTTCGAGCGAGCGCGCCTGGTCCGCGCCGAACGGAATCAGGGGGAGGGGGTCGACGAGTCCCATCCCGAGCTTCGTGAGCGCCATCGGCACCGGCGCGATCGAGACCGACTTCCCCTCCGCCCGGTAGGCGAGTTTCGCGACGTCGGCGAGGGTCAACACCGCCGGCCCGCCGATCTCGCAGGTCTCGCCGGTGTGGCCGCCCTCGGTCACGCCGTCGGCGAGCATCGGCGCGAGGTCGCCGATCCAGATCGGCTGGAACCGGGTGCGACCGCCGCGGGGCAACGGCGCGAGATATGGCGGCGTGAGCTGCTTCGTGAACGAGACGAACTCGCCGCCCTCGCCGAACACCACCGACGGCCGGAAGATCCTCCAGTCCAGTCCCGAGTCCCGGACGACACCCTCGGCCTCGCCCTTCGACCGGATGTACGCCGTCGGGCCATCGGGATCGGCCCCGAGCGCGCTCATCTGGACGAACCGTTCGACACCGTGCTCCTCGGCCGCCCGCACCGCGTTCTCGGTGCCGCCGAGATGGATCTTGAAGTGCTGTTCGTCGCCGCCGGAGGGCTGGAACAGCGGCGAGAGCGCGACGAGGTTCACGACCGCATCGCGGCCCTCGAAGGCGCTCGCCATCGAGTCGTAGGCGGTCACGTCGCCGATCGCGGTGTCGACGTCCGCCTCGAACACCGACGGGTCGGGATCGCGCGAGAGCGCCGTCACGTCGTGGCCGCGCTCGGCCAGTTCGTCACAGAGGTTTCGCCCCACGAAGCCGTCGCCGCCAGTCACGAGTACGTCCATGCCCCGATTACTCGGGGACCTGACCTAAAACTACCGTCATCGGTAGGGCACACGTCCACACCGACGGATGAAGGCGTGGTTACTCGTTGGCCAGGGAACGTCGACATCAGCGCTTCGCGCCGCAAGCGCTACAACGGTACAACCGTACTACCGGTCATGGCGACGAAGAGAGCCCGCGGAATGCTCGTTCCGGAGGCGACATCGGATGCAAAACGCGAGAAAATCGCCGACAAGCTCGGTGAGTCAGTCCGACGCCACCGTGACGACAACTACGTGAGGAATAATCAGTACTGACGCAGTCACGCTGCTCGCCGGCCCGTCCGCTGAGCAGCGAGCAAAACCGAACTCAACACTTACCCCTCGGCGGGCAAAGCAAAACCATGCTCATCACGCTCGAAGGAATCGACGGCAGCGGAAAGACCACCGTCTGGGAGGCGCTCCACGAGACCGTCGACGCCGCCTTCACCCGCGAGCCGACCGACTCGTGGTACGGCGAGGCGGTCGCGCGTTCGATCGCCGACCCCGACGCCGACCCGCTCGCCGAACTCTTTCTGTACACCGCCGACCACGCCGCCCACCTCTCCAATACCGTTCGCCCCGCGCTCGACGCCGGCGAGGTCGTGATTGCGGATCGGTACTCCGATTCGCGGTACGCCTACCAGGGCGCGGCGCTCGACGGGGTAGTGAAACGCCCGATGGAGTACGTCCGGGGGGTCCACCAGCCGTGGACGCACGCGCCCGACGCCACGATCTACCTCGATCTCGATCCCGAGCAGGGGGCGGCGCGGAGCGGTGCGACCAACAAGTTCGAGCAGGTGGAGTATCTCGACAGGGTTCGGACGAACTACGAACAGCTCCTCGCGTACGAGCCCGACCGGTTCGTGCGGATCGACGCGAGCCAGTCGCCCGAGACGGTGATCGGGGCGGCCGAGGCGGCGATCGAACGCCTGCTCGACACGGCCCCCGAGTGAGCTGACGGACTCCATCCGGCCGCCGTCTCCCGTCGCTCGATACGCCGGTCGGATACCGATGACGCTACTCGTCGGACAACCACTGGAGCGTGGCTTCGAGGTGTTCGTGGCGATCGGCGTCGCGTCGCAGCACTTCCTCCGACCAGCCGGTCCCGTTGTACGAGAGCCCGAGAACGGTTCCCTCGACGAGCGCGACCGCCTCGGTTGCGGGCTCGTCGCGTTGGCTCCGACGAGTGTGGATCGACGTGGCTCCGAGGACGATGAGCCCCTCCACGTCGTCGCGGGCCCGAATCACCTCGGCATCCGTTTCGCGCAGCGGGGCGGGTGGCAACGCACCGTCGAGGCTCATTGTTGCCATTGTTCGTCAGACGGCTTGTAACCGTTGAGGTTGCGGACGAAAGCTCTGTTTGGTCGCCCGCCCGCGCTTCGGGGGTGAACGGGGAGGGGCGGTCACGATCCCCCGTCGTGGTCCGGCACGGCTCCGACGAGCAGCGCGTCCTCGACGAGCCCGCCGGTCGCGCGCCGGAGGCGTTCGGAGAGCGCCTGATGGGAGATCCCCAGCTGGTCGGCGAGTTCGTTCTGGTCGACGTCGCGCGGAACCTCGTAGTAGCCCGCCTCGAGTGCGGCTTCGAGCGCCTCGAACTGCTCTTTGGTCAGGCCGTACCGACCCGCCGGCTCGCCCTCCATCTCGCGGATCGCGGTGATATCGAAGGTCAGCCCCGCCTCGTCGCGGTAGTCGATTGTCTTCGCCAGCGACTCGCGGTCGGGGTAGAGAACCCGGAGATGCCATCGGCCGTCGGTGCCGTACGCGTCGGTGATCGTCGCCTCGGAGTTCGTGAGCATCTGGAGCACGAGATCGATGTCGGTGACCCATTCCATCCGGTAGAGCTGCTCGTCGTCGAACGCCGAGAGGAGCTCGATATCCTCCACGCTCGGATCGTTCCCGAAGGCGTCCGCGATGGCCCCGTGATCGGCCCCCCGAACCCACACGAGCGGCATCGCGGCCTCGTCACCGGTCTCGACGATCCGTTCGACCTCGAACTCCACGTCCGGCAACGACGACAACGCCTCGTAGAGTGCGAACTCCTCGGCCGGGATCGATCCCCTGATCACGCAGGCACTCCCCATGACCGGTTTCAGACGACGCCCTCAATTAAAAATTCGCATCGGCATCGTTCGTGGCCCGTTCCGCCCGTTTCGACGCGAAATCGGCGTCGTCCCGGACGGCGGTTGCGGGGGATTCATACTTTCGGACAGAAGTCTTTCAACGATTTCGTCGGTTCGTGCCGACGAATCCGTTGTTTCAGTTCTGTCCGACAGTATCAGGACTCCCGAAGCGTGTCGGGGAGTTCGACCTCCTCGGGGGCGGGCATCCAGAAGTAATCGAACGCGACGCCGAGCGCGAACGGCAGTACGACCGCGACCCCGAGCACCGCGACCGCCCCGCCGAGGTCCGGGCCCAGCCCGATCGGTCCGGTCGTGACGAGCGTCAGCACGAACAGCACCGTCGGCACGAGCACGGCGATGTAGAGCGCGACGCCCCACTGGGTGTCGAGCCGGACGCGAATGAAGCGCGTGGCGAGCGCGGCGATGGCGGCGTTGATGCCGACGACAACAGTGAGTCCGACGAGGTCGGCAACCGAGACCATACTCCCCATCAGGGTTCGCGGGCCTTCGGCGTATCGGAACGGCTTTCGGGCGGCACGTGGGAGTGGGGACATGCACCGGGTCATCGGCGAGCGAGACCTCGATGCGACCCCGTTCGACGCCGACGACGCGCGCGACCTCCTCCGTGACATGATCCGCGCACGGCGCTTCGACGAGCGCGCCGTCGTGCTCCAGCGCCGGGGCTGGATGAGTGGCTACCCACCCTTTGCGGGCCAGGAGGCCACCCAGGTCGGCGCGGCCCACGCGCTTGCGGCCGAGGACTGGCTGTTCCCCACTTACCGCTCGAACGCGATGCAGCTCGCCCGCGGGGTGCCAATGGGCGACCTGCTCGCCTTCCGGCGGGGCCACCCCGAGTTCACCGCCGATCACGACCTCCCGATCTTCCCGCAGGCGGTGCCGATCGCGACCCAGCTCCCCCACGCCGTCGGTGCGGGGATGGCCGCCGACCACCTCGAAAACGATCACGCGATCCTCTGTGATTTCGGCGACGGTGCGACCAGCGAGGGTGACTTCCACGAGGCGATGAACTTCGCCGGCGTGTTCGACGCCCCGGTCGTCTTCCTGTGTGAGAACAACGGCTGGGCGATCTCCCTTCCACGGGAACGCCAGACCGCGAGCCCGACGATCGCCCAGAAAGCTTCGGCCTACGGGTTCGACGGGACCCAGGTCGACGGGATGGACCCGCTCGCGGTGCGTAGCGCAGTCGAGGAAGCGCTCGAAACCGCGCGCGCTGGCGAGCCGGTGCTCGTGGAGAGCTTGACCTACCGCCAGGGCGCACACACCACCAGCGACGACCCGAGCCGGTATCGCGACGAGGGCCCCGACCTTCCCGCGTGGCGAACCCGCGACCCGATCGAGCGCTTCGTGGAGTACCTCGCCGATCAGGCGGTCGTCGATGATGGGTTCGTCGAGGACTGTAAGGAAGAAGCCGACGACGAACTCGACGACGCGATCGCAACGGCGGAGGCGATCCCCGAACCCGAGAGCGGCGAACTGTTCGCCCACGTCTACGCCGAGCCGACGCCCGAACTCGACCGCCAGTGCGCGTCGCTTGCGGGCGAGGACTGACCGGCGAGCGACCCCTGCGGGGGGTAAGGTTATTGGGGGTCCTCGGTGTACGGGTGGTATGCGATTCGTCATCGTGGGTGCCGGCCGGGTCGGGCTCAGGACAGCGAGGGTGCTCGCCGAGGAGGGTCACGAGGGGACCGTGATCGAGAGCGATCCCGACCAGCTCGAACGGCTCTGGAGCGAGCGCCTCGAGATCGTCGACATCCTCGACGGCGACGGCGCGAACGAAGACGACCTCGTCGACGCCGGGATCGAGGAGGCCGACGCGGTTGGCGCGCTGACCGGCGACGTGATCACCAACGTGATGGCGTGTCTGATCGGCAAATCGAGGGGCTGTCGCACCGTGATGCGCATCGACAACGACGAGTACGAGGGTATCTACCGGAAGTACGCCGCGGAGGTCGACGAGGTGGTCTACCCCGAACGGCTGGGCGCGATCGGCGCGAAGAACGCCCTCCTCGGGGGGACGATCCGCGCGATCGCCGACATCGCCCACCACCTCCAGCTCGTGGAGTTCACGGTCACGCGCGACTCGCCGACCCGCGGGTACACCTTGAGCGAGCTCGAACTCCCCGGCGACGCCCGCCTGATGGCGTTCGGGAAGGAGGGAACCCCGCTCGGCCTGCCCCACGCCGACGACTCCCTGGAGGAGGGCGACCGGGTGGTGGCGCTCGCGGACTTCGGCGTGCTCGCCGACGTCCGCCGGATCATCGTCGGCGACGCGAGCCGCGCTACCGCCGACGCCTGATAGGGTCGTTTGTAACCGTTTACCGGTATTCGCCGACCCGTGTCGGCGAAATACAGGAAGGACTGACAACCGACCCTATGAGGCGACTCGCCGTCTGCTGTCCCATCGCCCCACCGTCCCACCCCGCTCAGAGCGGCATCGCACCGCTCGATCCGTCCCCGCCACCCTCGTCGCCGTGCTGGCGCGCCCGCGTGAGCAGGTCGGCGACCGGCGGCTCGTAGGTGTAGCCAGGCACGATCCCCTCGACGTAGGTGCCCTCGACGAACTCCGCGAGCGCCTTCGCGGCGTCGGCCGCGCCCTGCGGATCGTCGTGCTCGAACGCGAACACGATCCGCACGGTGTCGACGTCGCGCTCGACGGTCGGGGATGGGACGTCGATCGTCGCGCGAGTCACGCCGC
>PXSV01000137.1:8914-10946 GCA_003022685.1 Halobacteriales archaeon SW_9_67_24
GATACTCCGCGTCGGTGACCTCGGCGTGACTGTCGAACGGGATGGTGATGAGCGAGAATCCCTCGTCGCTCGACTCGAACGCCCCATGACTGTCGAACCCGACGGTGGATGGGTCGGTCATGTGGTCGGTTCGCCCCTCGCGCGCAAAAGCGCGTCGTCACCGCGCCCGATCACTCGCTGCGGTCCTCCAAGACCGTGGTGACCGCGTTCGCGACCGCCTCGAAGTCCTGCATCGTCAGCCCGTCGGTGGTCACGAACACGCCGTTTCGCTCGGTAGTGATCCGGAGGAGGTAGCCGTTCTCGAAGGTCCGGATCGTGTGGCGGTACGCGCCGAGCTCGGAGTTCTGGTAGGCATTTCTGGTGTTCTTGAAGTCGTGCCACTCGTGGCCGATGAACCCCATCAGGTCGGCGTCCCGTTCGAGGTCGCCCCGGAGGTAGAGCTGGTCGTAGTCGCTCCGGGTGAAGTAGGTGACCGAGCGGAGGCTGTCGCCGGTCGCGGTCCGGGCGACCCGAACGAGGCGGTCGGCCGGCCCGTCGGCGAGGAGGTCCGATTCCATGCCGGGTGCTCATGGGGAACCGTGATAAACTCGTCGGGTACGGACGGTGGGTGCGAGAGATGCGAGGGATGCGATTTGAACGCACGAACTCCTGAGAGAGCGGGTCTTAAGCCCGCCGCCTTTGGCCAGACTCGGCCACCCTCGCGCGTCCGCTCCTACGCGCTCGACAAAAAGTCGGTTTCGATCCCAGTCACCAGTCGACCGAGAGCGTGCCGTCGCCTTCGGGATCGGGCGCGATCTCCTCGTCCGTCCGACGATCGACCACGTGGATCACCCCTCTGTCCTTCTTCGCGGGACAGGCCTCGGCCGCCTCGACGTTCGATTCGAGGTCCTCGGCGTCGATGAAGTACGACTCGGGCTGGGCGATCCCGCTCGTGAGGTTCATCGTCCAGTTCCCGGAGACTTCGGCACACTTGCCCGCCGCGATACACTTGTTCGCCTCGAAGACGATTTTGTAGGGTTTGTCCGCGATCGGCGGTGCGTCGCGCTCGCCGATGTCGCTCGGGTCTACGGGCTCGTCGGGCATGCACCGATGTCGGGTCTCGATCGCTTTCCGTTTACCGCTCGACCGGGCGGTCATCGAACAATCGATAGCACGTTGCGGCCCATCCGTGCCGACGCTACCCGCGCGTGTAGACGTCCGTGCTCCCACACTCCGGACACTGCGTGAGCGCCCCGAGCGGCGGTGCCTCGACCGTCTCCCAGTCGTCCCTGCTCGTTGTTTCGAACCCACAGCTCAGACAGCGTGACGTGGTATCGTCGGCCATACTGGGCCGTACTCGCCGGATGGCGTATCAGTGTTTCGCCGGTTGTCGACCCCCGCCGTCCTCAGTCGTGGATCTCGACCGATTCAAGCACGACTTCTTCCTGGGGCCGGTCGTTCGCTTCGGTCGGCACCGAGCCGATCTCGCGCACTACGTCCATCCCGTCGGTGACCTGCCCGAACACCGCGTGGCGGTCGTCGAGGTGGGGCTGGGAATCGAGCGTGATGAAAAACTGCGAGCCGTTGGTGTCGGGCCCGGAGTTCGCCATCGAGAGCGTTCCTGGACTATCGTGGCGGAGTTCGTCGTGGAACTCGTCGTCGAACTCGTACCCGGGTCCGCCGCGACCCGTCTCGTCGGGGTCGCCACCCTGGATCATGAACCCCTCGATAACGCGGTGGAAGGCCACGTCGTCGTACAGTGGCTTTTCGACCGTCTCGCCGTCGTCCTCCCATGCCTGCTCGCCTGTCGCAAGCCCGACGAAGTTTTCAACTGTTCGCGGCGCGCGCTCGTCGTGGAGTTCGACCTCGATGTCGCCTCGATTGGTGTGTAGCGTCGCGTCCGTCATGTCCGCCCCGACGACGAGCCGTGGGAAAAGGGTGCTGGTGGCCGACCGCTTCGTCCTTCCGCGGAACGTGGCGACCGCCGGAGCCCGAACGACGATCGACGCACCGTCGCCGGCGTCACGCGACGTTTCGCTCGACGAGTTCGTCG
>PXSV01000137.1:11156-12195 GCA_003022685.1 Halobacteriales archaeon SW_9_67_24
GCCGTGGCCGCCCAGTCGAGCTCCATCGAGTCCGAGTAGGCGTCCGGATCGGCGTCGGATTCGGTCTCGGCGAAGTGGCCCCCGACCAGCGCGGTCCCGTCCCGTTCCGGGCGGAAGTACGACCCCTCCTCCAGGTCGATCGTCAGGGGGACGTCCCCCGACATCGGACGGCTGGGATCGACGACCACAATCTGCCGGCGGCGCGGGTGGATCGGGAGATCGACCCCCGCTAGGTCGGCGACGGTCGCCGCCCACGCACCTGCGGCGTTGACCATGAAATCGGTGTCGATCCGACCGGCGTCGGTTTCGACGCCCGTGACCCTCCCGTCGTCGGTGACGATGTCGATGACGGGCGTCCCGGTTCGGACGTCGACGCCGGCCTCCCGAGCGCTCGCCGCGTACCCCTGGACGGCGAGGTTCGGGTCGGCGAACCCGTCCGCGCCGTTGTAGGTCGCCCCGACGAACCCGTCGGGATCGAGGCCGGGACAGCGCTCGACGGCCGCGGCGGGCGAGAGGAACTCGCTGTCCACGCCGAGGTCGTTCTGCATCGCCACGTTCTCGCGGAACCGATCGGCCGTCTCGGGGGTGCGCGCGAGGAAGAGGTAGCCCGGCCGCCGGTGGGCGATATCGACGCCGAAATCCGCCTCGAAGGCCTCCCAGACCCGCAGGCTCTCGATCGAGAGGCGGACGTTGACCCGCGTCGAGAACTGGGTCCTGATCCCGCCCGCCGAGCGGGCGGTGCTCCCCGTTCCGAGCGAGTCGCTCTCACAGAGGGTCACGTCCGCACCGGCCGCGGCGAGCGCGTGCGCGGACGAGAGCCCCACGATGCCGCCCCCGACGACGACCACGTCCATCCTGGCGGCTCTGGGCCACGTGACCGAATAAGTCTACTGGCGACACTATAGACGGTGTCCCTCGGAAGTGCCTAGAGAGATCGTCATTTGGCTCTGTTGAAAACCACAACTGCTGATAAGAGTGATGTGCTAAATACAGAGGGTTTGTTCGTCCCATCTAATGAATAGTGGAACAGCCGATAAGC
>PXSV01000138.1 GCA_003022685.1 Halobacteriales archaeon SW_9_67_24
TCAGTTTTGTCACTCGACGAGGGTAGTCTTCAGGTAGGCCGGAGAAATCGAGACAACGATAGCAACCGCGACGGGTTCGAAAGCCCCGACTGTTCGCGGACGCGAAGCGCCCGCGAACCGGGGAGAGCGGAGCTCTCCCGGTGGCTCAGGATCTTGCTCGCGGGCCGTGCGAGGCGGTAGGCCGTCCGCTCACGGGCCGTCGGCCCGTTCGCCTGGCTCGCGGAACTCCGTCGGAGTTCCGCGCTCACCTCGAACTCGCGGCGCGTAGCGCCGTGCATGGCCCGCTCACGGATCGTTCCTCCCGTTCCCTTTCGAGGCGAGCGTCGCTTATCCGAACACCGCCCTTCCGGTCGCCCCGCTCCCCATCGAGGTTGCTGGTGGCGTCCCTCGGCGTCAGAGCAGTTCGTCGAGCCGCTCGACGCTGGTTTCGATGTAGCCCCAGTCGTCGGTGAACACTTCGAGCGAGAGCGTGCCGGTCCACCCATCTCGAAGCGGCTCGAAGATTTGCTCGAAGTCGATCGTGCCAGCGCCGAACGGGAGGTGTTCGTCCTTCGGCATCCGAGTGTCGTTGAGATGGAGGTGGTCCACCCGATCGCCGTGTTCGTCGAGAAAGTCGGCCATCGCCGCCGAATTCAGGCCGTTCATCCGCGCGTGGCCGGTGTCGAGGGTCATGCTTGCGTCGGTCGCCTCGAACAGTCGCGGGAACCGTTCGGCGGGGAAGAAATCGCCGGCGACGTTCTCGACGCAGATCTCGAACTCGCGCTCGCGGCCGAACGCGTCGAGGTCGCGGAGCGACGAGAGGAGGTGCTCGCGGAGCGGGTCGTGCTCCCACGCGGGGGGCCAGGCGTCGGTACTCGCGTGGAGCACGCCCTTCTCCGCGCCGCACGCAGTGGCGGTCTCGATCGCCGCGAGGAGTTCGCGGAGCGCGCCCTCCCGGACGTGTTCGAACGGCGAGGCGATGTCGAGCCGGAAGGGAAGATGCACGGCGAGATCGAGCCCTCGTTCGTCCGCGAGCGCACGTACCTGATCGGTCTCGCCGTCGAGTGCGGAGCGTTCGTGTGCGCCGTCCATCATCAGTTCGACGTAGTCGAGTCCGAACCTATCGGCGTGCTCGAATGCTTCCTCGTAGCCCATCCCGAGTTGGGTGACGAACCCCCGACGGATCGCGTTCATGTGCTCTCTACGTGACGCTCCCCCTTACCACTCCCGGGCGGGAGGCGTCCGGACTGTTCACCGGGTACCCCGGTCAGCGCTCCGGATGGATCGGCGCGTCGAACCCACCCCGGACGAGGGGCTTGGCGATGTGGCGGCGCGCACACGGCGGCACCTCGTACCAGCCGCGTCCGAGGGCGCGCTCGATTTCGCACTCGATCTTCCCCGGTTCGCTCGTTCCACAGTCCCGACATCGATACCCCTGGTCGCGACCCGCACTCTCCATCGACCGTCCGCAGTCCGGACACGACGGCACCGCGAGTTCGGTTTCCACGAGGTCACGGACAGCGAACTTTTCGAGTTTGAGGGTCCCGTCCGAAACCGACCCGCCGTCTTCGAGGGTGAAGAAAACGTGTCCGCCCCGCCCCGTTTCCGGCGGCGTCGAGACCGTCCCCGAAACCCGGTAGGCCCGCCCGTCGCGGAGTTCGCCCACGCTTCCCTCGCGGAGGTGGGCGTCGGTGCCCTGGTTCGTCACGAATATACCTGTGCGCTCGACCGGTTCGCTCTCGATCCGATCGGCGACACCGCGGACAGTTTCGGGATCGTCGCCCCGGATGCCGTAGAGGATGGGTCCGGGGGCGTGAGGCACGCATACTGCACTCCCTTCCTCGCGGTCGACGGTGTCCCACGCTGCCGGATACCCCCAGTCGGCGGCCGCAAACACCGACTCGTGGTCGACCGTGCGCGGCGTTCCTCGCCGGTGGGCCTCGCGGTAGGCGATGTGTTCGTAGGTCCATCCGCCGAACGCCGCCCACGCACCGATCGCCGCGAGCGCGCCGATCAGCCCCCTCGATTCCTTCCAGCCGGCGTGGCGATACCCCGTACTGTCGATCAGCCGACGCGCCTCGTCGATCGTGAGGCGCTCGCGGACGGCCCGACGAGCGAACTCGATCACCGGTTCCGGCATCGCTTCGCCCGGCGCGACCACGACGCCCGGATGTGTCCGCGGATCGTCGGTCGCCGCCAGCGATCCGACCGCCTCGCGAGCGACGGCGAGCGCGCGCTCGGCATCGAGATCGGTGTGGACCGCGAGCGCCGCGTTGCCTCGCGTTTTGTACTCGATCGCGGGGTTCAGCCGGACGAGCACCCGACGCTCGACCGCACCACCCTCCTCGCGGATCCGCGCCGCCACCCGTGCAGCGAGGTACGTCGTACACATTCCCCGCTCGCGCGAGTCGGTGTCGTCGATGCCGATGACCGTCACGCTTCGTCAGAGGAACCCGGCGGACAACCGCGTTCCGACTCGAATCTCATATATAAATCTACCGTCGGTCTTGGCACCAATCGCCGGCAGGGAGGGATCTATCGACGGCACAACCACTATATACGATGCGCTACTTACGTACACCCATGTCACGGTCCGCACTGGTCGGCAACGTGACCGCGATGCTGGAGGACGCGGGCTTTCTCGTCAGCGACCGGTGTGCGGTCCGCCCGAAGAGCTTCGACGTCGCCGCACGCCGGGGCGACGCCCTCCTCCTCGTGAAGATCCTCGGCAACATCGACGCGTTCGACGGCACCACCGGGACCGAGATGCGCCGGCTCGGGCGGTTCCTCGACGCGACACCGATGGTCATCGGGCTGCGGACCCGCGACGAGGAACTGAAACCGGGCGTGATGTATCTCCGCCACGGCGTGCCCGTGCTCAGCCCCGACACCGCGCTCGATCTGTTCGTCGAGGAGGTGCCGCCGATGATCTACGCCGCGCCCGGAGGATTGTACGTGAACATCGACGGCGAGGTGCTCGCCGACGAGCGCGAGGATCGCGACTGGAGCCTCGGCCGTCTCGCCGACGAACTCGGCGTCTCGCGGCGCACGGTCTCGAAGTACGAGGACGGGATGAACGCCTCCGTCGAGGTCGCCGCGCGGATGGAAGACCTCCTCGACGCGCCGCTTGCGAACCCGGTCGACGTGCTCGACGGCGCGGACGAGATCGCCGAGGAGGACGAGAGTGACTCGCCCGAGACTCCCGAGACCGACGACGAGGACCTCGTCGCGGTGCTGACCCGGGTCGGCTTCGACGTCCATCCGACGACGCGCGCGCCGTTCAAAACCGTCAGCAAGGACGACGGCGGGGCCGAGAACGTCCTTACTGGTCACTCCGCCTTCACGAGAACCGCCGAGAAACGCGCCCGGATCATGAGTTCGCTCGGTACCGTGACCCGAACCAGGTCGGTGTACGTCGTCGACGACGCCTCCCGCGACGCCGTCGAGGACACCGCGTTGATCGAGCGCGAGGAGATCGCCACGATCGACGATCCCGACGCACTCCGCGACCTGATCCGCGAGCGCGCGAAGTCCACCTGAACGTCTTTACTGCGGGGGGATCGCGCTCGCTCACTACGTTCGCTCGCGCGACCCCCTTGCAAAAAAGTTCACCGGAGCGGCGAAGCCGTTCCGAGCCCTCGTCCGCTTCGCTCACGAGGGCATGAAAACCCCGCTCGCTCCCTGCGGTCGCTCGCGGTGAACCGCGCTCACTTCGCTCTCGCGGATGCTGTTCCACACACCGACCGCACAGCATCGCCGAAGCCCTCGCGCCTTCGGCGCTCGCCCTTCATCCACCAGGAACCGCCACCGCACTGCCGTACTGCAAACCGCTCGGCGGCGCGGGCCGTGACCCGCCACCGCGACGCAACCGCGCCGCGGCTCGTCACTCCGCCGCGAACAGCTCGTCGACCGCCGACTCCGCCGCCTGGATCGCCTCATCGACGCCTGCTTCGGGATCCGGATTGGCGTCGTCGGGTGGATTGAGGTAG
>PXSV01000139.1:0-514 GCA_003022685.1 Halobacteriales archaeon SW_9_67_24
AGAGCGAGGCTCTCTCGTGATGACGAGACACCGTAGGTGTCTCGAACCACTCCGCTCAGTCCCACCCAGCGTGGTTTTCTCGATCAGCGTCGCTTATCTGAACACCGCCCGCCGAACGTGGGGCCGGGGCTGGTGACTCGCGACCCGCCTCAGTGCTCCCACCGCCGCTCGATCCGCGCGGCGACCTCGGGATGGGCGTCGCGCAGCGTATCGACCTTGGTCTCGCCGTCGACGGTGACGACGTGGACCGCCCCGCGGCGTTCGGAATAGACGTCCTGGAAGTCGTAGACGACGCCGACGACATCGACGCCCTCGGGAACGTCGTCGCTCTCGACGAGCGCCGCCACCTGGCGATCGACGTTGTGCTCCACGAGCCGGTTGATGGCCTCGGTCCGACTCACGTCCGCGGGGAGCGCTTCGACGCCCGCTTCGAGGTGGGGCGTCAGCAGTCCGATGCAGTGCTCGATCCCGGCGGGCTCGCCGGCCACGTCGCCGGTGATGGCGTCGTACGCCG
>PXSV01000139.1:537-21883 GCA_003022685.1 Halobacteriales archaeon SW_9_67_24
GACGACCCGGTTCCCGATGTTGGCACACGTGAAGGCGTGCCCGGGCTCGTCGTTTCGCCACATCCGGTCCTGGAGAACGCGCGAATCGGCACAGCAGACGGTGACGACTTGCGGTCGCTGGGAGGTCTGTACGTCGTCGAATCGCGACTCGAACTCGTCGGCGTGATCGGCGTTTCGCTCCAGTAGATCGACGACCGTCGGATCCATGGCTGTCCGAAACTCGCCCGCCGAATATACTTCTTCGGTCCTACACGAGCGGCGCGACGAGATCGTGGCCGGCGTCGAGCAACTCGTCGACCCGTCCTTCGCTACCCGCTTCGGCGTACACTCGAAGGACGGGTTCGGTCCCGCTCGGCCTGACCAGCAGCCACGCACCGCTCTCGAGGAGGATCTTGAACCCGTCCTTCGTGACGACCTCGGCGACCGATTCGCCCGCGACCCGCTCGGGCAACTCCCCCTCCAGATCGTCGAGCACGCGTTTCTTCTCGTCGTCGGGGCAGTCGACGCTGATCTTCGCCTGCCGGATCGCGCCGTGTGCCTCGAACAGCCGGTCGACCCGGTCGTCGAGCGACTCCTCGCGCTCGGCGGCCGCCGCGAGCAGCGCGAGCAACACGCCGTCCTTCTCGCGGACGTGCCCCCGGATCGAGAACCCGCCCGACTCCTCGCCGCCGATCAGGGCGTCCGACTCGCCCATCGCTTCGGCGACCCACTTGAACCCGACCGGGGTCTCAACCACCGATTCGTCGTGGGCCTCGGCGATCCGGTCGATCAGGAACGTCGTCGAGACGGTTCTGACCGCAGGCCCGGCGTCCGATTCGAGGAGGGCGTCGTAGATCGCGGCGTAAAGGAGGTTCTCGTCGAGGTAGCCCCGTTCGGGTGTCACCACGGCGAGCCGATCGGCGTCGCCGTCGTTCGCGATCCCAAGGGCGGCGTCGCCCGCTCGGACGCGCTCGGCGAGGGCGGCGAGATGCTCGGCGCTGGGGGCCGGCGGCGTCCCGCCGAAGTCCTCGCGCTGCTCGCAGTGGAGACGGTCGACGTCCGCACCAGCCCGTTCGAGCAGCGCGTCGGTCACGCCCCGTCCGCTGCCGTACATCGCGTCGTAGGCCACCGTCAGACCGTCGAGGAGCCCGTCGGACGCCACGCCCACCCGGTCGGCCACGAGGTCGAGCGCGTGGTCCGCATGCGACTCGACGAAATCGACCTCCCGTACCGCTCCCCACTCGTCCTCGGGAAGCGGGTCTGGCTCGGCGAGGGTGGCCTCGATCCGCTCGGTCACATCGGGGAGCGCGGGCGCGCCGTCGTCGGGGATGAACTTCACGCCGTTGTACGCTGGCGGATTATGGGAGGCGGTCACCATCAGTCCGCCAGCGAGGTCGCGGTCTTCGATCGCCCACGCGAGCAGCGGGGTCGGGCGGTCGCGCTCGGGCAGGAGAACGTCGAACCCGTTGGCCGCGAGCACGCGGGCGAGCTCCTCGGCGAATCCACGGGAGGTCCCCCGGGCGTCGTAGCTCACCGCGACCGGCGCGTCGTGGCCCGCTTCCTGGAGGTGAGTGGCGACCCCCTGGCCCACCATCCGCACCCGGGGTGCGGTGAAGGTGTCGAGGGTCGCGCGCCAGCCGTCGGTGCCGAACGAGATCGCGTCCATGCACTGGCTGTCAGCCCCGCGAACAAAAAGCTCCCTGTCGGCCGCGGCTGCCTCGCGGCTGTCGAGCGACCACAGTGGCTTTTGCCAACGACTATTCGATAGGGGCTCACACTCCCGCTATCGATGCGGCTCATCAAGCTCATCGTCCACGACGACGAGCGCGAGACGGTCCTCGACGTGCTCCGCGAGGAGAACATCGATCGCGTCGTTACCCGGGAGGCAAGCGAGCGCGACTCCTCGACCTTGGTGGAGTTTCCCCTACCGACCCAGGCGGTCGGATACGTCCTCGACGAACTCCGGGAGGCAGGGTTCGACGACGAGCGCTACACCGTGATCGCGGGCGCGGAGACCGCGAAGACGGCCAACTACGTCGAACTCGAGGATCGCTTCGTCGCGGGCGTCGAGGAGGACGACAGCGTCGCCCACGAGGAGATCCGGGCGAAGGCGCTCGACATGCACCGCAACCCGCCGACGTACTACGCGATGACGGTGTTCAGCGCGGTCGTCGCGGCCGCCGGCCTCCTGCTGAACTCCGCCGCGATCGTGGTCGGCGCGATGGTGATCGCCCCACAGGTCGGCTCGGCGATGATGACCAGCGTCGGGATGGCGCTCAACGACCGGAAGCTGATCGGGCTCGGGCTCCGCTCGCAGACCGGCGGGCTGGTGGCGGCGATCGTCGTCGCGTTCGTCGTCGGCTTCGTCCTCGAGGCCACGGGGCTCGTTCCTCCGGGCCTCGACGTCGCAAACGTCGCGCAGGTGGCCCAGCGCACCTCGCCCGGCCTGCTGGCGCTCGCGGTGGCGATCTGTGCCGGCGCGGCGGGCGCGTTCGGGCTCTCGACGGGGCTCTCGGAGGCGCTCGTCGGCGTGATGATCGCGGCCGCGCTCATCCCCGCCGCCGCGGCGGTCGGCATCGGCGTCGTGTGGGGGCTGCCGGCGGTCGCGCTCGGCGCGCTCGGCCTCCTCGTGCTCAACACCGTCGCGGTCAACCTCTCGGGCTTTCTCGCGCTCGGCTACCTCGGCTACCGGCCGGGAACGTGGGGCGACGACGGCGGACTCCGACGGTTTGCCCCGGTAGCGATCGCGCTCGTTCTCCTGCTCGCCGTGTTCGCGGTTGCCGGGCTCGGGCTCGCCGGTCAGGTCCAGTTCGACCGCACGGTCAAGGGAGCCGTCGACGACACCCTCGCCGAGGAGCGGTACGGCGCGGTCGAACTCGAAGACATCTCGGTCGAGGTCTTCGGCGCGAACGTCCTCGGCGGCCAGCGCTCGATTTCCGTCACCGTGAGTCGCCCCGCCGACCGGTCGTACCCGGATCTCCCGCGAGCGCTCGCCCGAACGATCGAGGACCGGACCGGGGCGTCGGTGGCGGTCGAAGTGACCGTCCACGACCGACGGGAGTTCGAGCCCCGCGAGGAGCGGTCGGGCGGAGCGCAGTCGCTGCAGGGCTCGAACGACGATGGGTCGTTCGAGGGCGTCGCCCTTCCGACGGATCGAGCACTCGGTGGCGTCCCCGCAAACTGACACCGGTCGTGGCTCGTGGGCCGCCACCACACCAGTAGCGTCATGACCCGCCCGCTCGCAGACGGTCACCATGTTCGGCACCAGCGGCATCCGCGGGCCGGTCGGCGAGACGGTCACCGCGAGGCTCGCGCTCGACGTCGGGCGCGCGGTCGGGATCGACGCCGATCGTGCCGTCGTGGGTCGCGACCCGCGCGAGAGCGGTGTTCTCCTTTGCGACGCACTGGCCGCCGGCCTCCGCGAATCCGGCACTGGCGTGCGCGATCTGGGCCTCGCAGCTACCCCCACGGTGGCGCGCGCGGTCGACTGGTTCGATGCCGACGCCGGCGTCTCGATCACGGCGTCGCACAACCCCGCGCCCGACAACGGAATCAAACTCTGGCAGCCGGGCGGCCAGGCCTTCGACGAAGCCCGCCGCGAGACGATCGCTCGGCGCGTCCACGGGAGCGACAGCGATCTCCAGGCGTGGGACGGACTCGGCGACCGCACTCGCGTCGACGCAAGCGAACGCCACGTGGACGCACTCGTGGAGTCGGTCGGAATCGACGACTCGCTCTCGGTCGCGGTCGATCTCGGCAACGGGGCCGGTGGCGTCACCGTCGACGCGCTCCAAGCCTTGGGCTGTGAGGTCGAAACGCTCAACGCCCAACCTGACGGCCGGTTCCCGGGTCGGCCCTCCGAGCCCACGGCCGAGAACTGCGCGTCGCTCCGAAACCTGGTCGAGACGACCGACGCCGATCTCGGACTCGCTCACGACGGCGACGCCGACCGATTGCGGGCGGTCACCGGCGCGGGCGAGTTCCTCTCCGGCGATGTGTTGCTTGCGCTGTTCGCCCGCGAGGCGGTCGCGCGGAGCGACGTCGAAGCGCCCCGGGTCGCAGTCCCCGTCGACACGAGCCTCGCGGTCGACGACGCGCTCGGTGACGGGGCGACAGTCACTCACACGCGGGTCGGCGACGTGTTCGTGGCCGAGCGCGCGACCCAACTGGACGTGGTGTTCGGCGGCGAGCCGAGCGGCGCATGGATCTGGCCCGACGAGACGCTCTGTCCCGACGGCCCGCTCACGGCCTGTCGTCTGGCCGCGCTCGCCGCCGACCGCCCGCTCGACGAGCGAACTGCCGCAATCGAGACCTATCCGATCCGGCGCGCGAACGTCGAGACGACGGAGAAGTCGGCGGTGATGGATCGCGTCGAGGAACGGGTGCTCGCGAGGTACGACGACGTTCGGACGCTCGACGGCGTTCGCGCGGACCTCGGCGACGCGTGGTTTCTCGTGCGCGCGAGCGGGACCCAGCCGCTCGTGCGGATCACCGCCGAGGCGCGCGAGAAAGCACGGGCTAAGGAGGTCTTCGAGACCGTTCGGGAAATCGTCGCCGACGCCGAGAACTAGCCGCGCCGCGTCGAGCGCGCCTGCCGGACTTCCGCGCCGTCGCGGATCTTGTCCTCACACTGCGGGCATACCCGGGGGTCTTCGATCTCGCTCGGTGTGAAAACCCTCGCGTACGCCGCCGTCACGAACGCACCACAGTTCTGGCACTCAGGCATACGCCTTCGATTTCATGCCGCCGATTATATACTCCACGGTACGTACTCGCACGTTCGGATTGCCGCACGGGTCCGTCGATCGATCCACAGCCCCGGATACGAACGCTCATCCCGCCGGCCCGCCGACCCACGGTATGAGAGTTCTCCTCGTCCGTCACGGCGAGACCGCGTGGAACGCCGATCGACGGGTCCAGGGCTGGGCTCCCGCTCCGCTCGCCGAGCGCGGGCGCGAGCAGGCCAGCCTCGCCGGCCGCCACCTCGCCGGCACCTACGACATCGATCGCGTCGTCGCCTCCGACCTCCGGCGAACCCGCGAGACCGCGGCGCTCGTCCGCGAGGCCGGCGTCGACGCCGAACTGGTTTTCGACCGGGCGTGGCGCGAGCGCGATTTCGGGGTGTACCAAGGCCTCTCCTACGAGGCGCTGTTCGAGACCTACCCCGAGTTCGCCGTGACCGAGTCCGGCCGGCACGCGCTCGAAGCCGTCCCCGAGCGCGGCGAGAGCCTGCTCGATTGCCGCGAGCGCGTTCTCGACACGTTCGATCGGCTCGTCGCGGACGCGGGCGACGAAACGGTCCTGATCGTCACTCACGGCGGGCCGCTCTACGCGCTGCTCGGCCATCTCAAGGAAATCGACTACGTCGAGTCGATCGCGGGCGAGTCCCAGGGGAACTGTGCGGTGAACGAACTTCGGGGCGACCCGGAAGAGGGGTTCGCAATCGTCCGCGAGAACGACACGAGCTACCGGGAGTGAGGTCGTTTCATCCGCTCCGTGGCCTCATAGGGGCGGTCGTAACCGTTTGCCGGTGGACCGCACGCGCCTGCGGTCGATCCCGGGGGCTGACAACCGACCCTATCAGTCCTCGGCGGTCGGGTACTCCGCGCCGAGATCGAGATCGGTCGTCGCGGTACTCGCCTCGTTTCCGTCCTTGTCCGCCATCGCGGTGTCTGCCGGGCTGACGCTTCCGGTGCGGTAGCCGTGGAGATCGAGCGTGACGTGCTCGAAGCCGATGTCGGCGAGGTGCTCGCGTGCCGCCCGGGCGAAGTCCGAATCGAGCGCGCGTTCCAGCTCCGCGGGCGCGACCTCGATGCGCGCGAGGCCGTCGTGATCGCGCACCCGGAACTGCTCGAACCCCCAGGTCCGGAGGAGGGTTTCGGCCGTCTCGACCCGCGAGAGGCGTTTCTCGGTGACAGCCAGTCCTGTCGGAATCCGCGAGGAGAGACACGCCATCGCGGGTTTGTCGGCGACCGACAGTCCATACTCGCGCGCGATCTCTCGAACGTCTTCTTTCGTGATGTCGTGCTCCAGGAGGGGCGAGTAGGCGTTCAACTCCTCGACCGCGCGGAGGCCTGGCCGGTGGCCCTCGCCGGGATCCGAGGCGTTCGTCCCGTCACAGACCGTTTCGATCCCCAGCTCCCGCGCGGCGTCGAACATCGCCGAGAGACGCATCGTACGGCAGTGATAACACCGATCGCCGTCGTTTTCGACGAATTTCTCGCTATCGAGTTCGGAGAACGCCACGACCTCGTGGGTGATCCCGATCTCGTCGGCGACTCGGTTCGCGTCGTCGAGTTCCGCCGCCGGCAGCGTCTCGCTTTTGGCGGTGCAGGCCACGGCGTCAGCCCCGAGCGCGTCATGGGCGAGCGCCGCGACCACGCTCGAATCAACGCCCCCGGAGAACGCGATCAAGACCCCATCGCGTTCGGCGAGATCGGCGCGAACGGCGGCTTCCTTCGCCTCTGGCGGGACTCACAGACTTCCTCGGGAACCACCGATTGTGACTCGGTACTGGTGCTGAAATCTACGTACCGCCGATATCCGACTCAAACGAGAACCGCAGGCCACGCCCTCCCCAGCCGATTCCTTCGCATCGGTCGCTCCGCTCCCTCCCTCAGTCATCCACCGTCAAAGCTAGCTCTGACGGGCCTGCACTCGCTTCGCTCGCGCAGACCTCCGCACGAGTCCGCGCGCTCCCGCGCGCCAACGCACTCAAGTCCGCCGGTGGTCGACAAGTAGCGCCGCCCACCAACAGATCAATCGCTCCCCGGATGGTTTTTCTCCCCGGCGTGGTTCGACGCGAGCGATGGACCTCGAATCGGTCCCCGGCGTCGGTCCGAAGACCGCCGACCGCCTCGCGGCACTCGACGACCCCGAACGCGCGCTTGCGGCGGGCGATGTCGCGGCGCTCGCCGAGGCTCCCGGGGTCACGCCGGGACGGGCCGCGACCATCGCCCGGGCGGCGATCAAGGCCGAGCACGGCGATTCCGGGGAGTTCCTCGCGACCGACCGCGCCCGCGAGATCTACCGCGACGCGCTCGCCCTGCTTCAGGAACACGCCGTCACCGACTACGCCGCCAAGCGGCTCGAAACCCTCTATCCCGCCGGGAGCGAGTCGCGGATCGAGGAAGTCCGCGAGTGGACCACGGGGGCGATGGCGCGCGAGCCCGATCCCGAGGTCCTCGACGCGCTCGCCGGGGTCGCGCCGCTGGAGTCGCCCACCGGGGTTCGGGTCCGCGAACGGTGTCTCGCCACCGCCGACGCCGAGCGCCACGCCGCGGCCGAGACCGCCTACCCGGAGATTTCGGTCGAGATCGTCGAGGACGCACGCGACCTCGCCGACCTCGCGACGGGCTACTCGACGGTGATCGTGCTCGACGAGTCCTTTGCCGGGATCGACATCGCGGGCGACGTTCGGGTCGAACCCGATGCGCTCGAAAAACCCGCGATGGTGGTTCCCGAACGGCTCCTCGCCTTCTTCGCCGAAAACCGCGATCGGCTCCAAGCGGCCGCCACGGTCGCGCGGGCCGCCGACCTCGACATGCCCTGCGATCTCGCGGCGCTCGACGATGCACTCGGGCGGCTCGACGGCGAGGGCAAGGTGGTACCGGACGACGAACTCGCGCGGCTGCGCGGGGCGGTCGACGACCTCGACGCAGCAGTGTCGACCGGCGAAAGCGTGGCGAACGACCGGCTCCGCGCAGCGATCGAGGAGCGCGACGTCACCATCGAGGGGTCGGACCTGCTCTCGCTCGTCGAGCAGGGCGCTGGCGTCGACTCGCTGCTCTCCCGGGAACTCGCCGACGAGCACGCCGAAGCGATCGAGGCCGCGCGCGAACACCTCGTCGACGCGCTCGCGCTCGACGCCGGCGAGGCCGAAATCGCCGCGCGCGCGTTCCCCGATGAGCCCACTTTTCCCGTCGAACACGACGAGGACGTCGTGAGCCGGCTCCGCGAGGAGCTCACCGCCGCGCGCGACCGGCGGGCCGGGAAATTGAAGCGCGACTTCGCGGCGGATCTCGCCAATTTGCGCGAGGACTGCGAGGCGCTCGTCAACGCAGCGCTCGAACGTGACGTCGAGCTCGCCGTTTCCCGGTTCGCCAGCGAGTTCGACTGCACGTTCCCCGAGTTCGGCGGGAACGGGGTGACGATCGAGGCCGGACGCTCGCCGCTTCTGGACCTTCCCTTCGAGGCGGTCGAGTCGATCAACTACGAGGTGACGGGCCCGACGCTGCTCTCGGGCGTGAATAGCGGCGGGAAGACCTCGACGCTCGACCTCCTCGCGCTCGTCACGGTGCTCGCACACATGGGGCTGCCCGTCCCTGCCGAGCGGGCCCGCGTCGAGCGCTACGACTCGCTGCACTATCAGGAGAAGAGCCAGGGCACCCTCGACGCGGGCGCGTTCGAGTCCACCCTCCGGGAGTTCGCGGGTCTCGTCTCGAGGACGGGCCGCCGGCTCGTGCTGGTCGACGAGCTCGAAAGCATCACCGAGCCCGGCGCGTCGGCCCGGATCATCGCGGGCATCCTCGAAGAGCTCGCGGGCGGCGAGACCACGGCGGTGTTCGTGTCTCACCTCGCCGGCGAGATCCGCGAGGCCGCCGAGTTCGAGGTTCCTGTCGACGGCATCGAGGCGGTCGGGCTGAAGGGCGGCGAACTCGTGGTTGAGCGCTCGCCGAAGAAGGACGTGCTCGCGCGCTCGACGCCCGAACTCATCGTCGAGAAGCTCGCCACCCACAACGATGGGACGACCGCAGAGGGGGCAGAGCCGTTCTACGATCGGCTGCTGGAAAAGTTCGAGTGAGCCTCGAACGTCACAGTTGCGTGGACCGGTTTCAGTGTGGTGATCTCGCTGATCGTCTTGGGGACGGCCAGTGCGGCTCACCCGACGGCTCCGTTCTGATCTCGAAACGCGCGCCGCCCGAGGCGGCTTCGTGCACCGAGATCGCCCAGCCGTGGGCCTCGGCGATGTTCTTCACGATCGCCAGGCCGATACCGGTTCCGTCCTCGTCGGTCGAGAACCCGTACTCGAAGGCGTCCGATCGCTCCGCGACGGGGATGCCCGGCCCGTCGTCGGCGACGTAGAACCCCTCGTCGTCGAGCACGCCGACCGTGACCGTCGTGTCGCTCCCGCCGTGATCGACCGCGTTGCGAAGCAGGTTTTCGAGCAGCGTTTGCAGGCGTTCCCGGTCGGCGCGGACCGTCGGCAGGTCGTCGGCGAGAGCGACGTCGGCGGGCGGGTTGCCGACGGTCGAAAGCGCCGCCTCGGTGACGGTCCCGAGGGCGACCGGCTCGGGATCGCTCACGAGCAGTCCCTGCTTCGCGAGCGTCAGGGCGTCCTCGATGAGGGTGTCCATCCGGTCGAGCGCCTGGTCGATCGGCTCGACGTGTTCGCTGTCGACGTCCTCGCGGAGGAGGGCGAGCCGGCCGTCCGCCACCGAGAGTGGGTTTCTGAGGTCGTGAGACACGGTATCGGCGAACTCGTCGAGGCGCTCGTTTTGCTGTTCGAGTCGGCGCTGTCTGTCCCTGAGCACCGTCTCGCGTTCGGCGCGGTCGAGCGCCGCCTCGACGGTCGTCGCCAGCAGGCGGGCGAGCGCGACGTCGCTCTGCTCGAACGTGTTCTCGGTGGTCGAACTGATGTTCATCACGCCGTGCCTGCCGAGCGGGAGGACGATCTCGCTCCGGGCCGGCGTCTCGGGGTTGATCGTCGGTTCGGCGGCGAGATCGTCGTAGACCCGTCCGGTCCCCGACTCGAAGACGTCCCACGAGAGACCGGGGCTGTCCGGCGTGTAGGTCGGGAGATCGTCGAACACTTCGTCGACCCGCTCGGAGCAGGCCACGGGCCGCAACGCGGGTCCCTCGTCGTCGTGGAGCCAGATGCCGGTGAGCGAGTGATCGAGCACCGCATCGGCCGTCTCGGTGGTGGTCTCACACACGTCCGCCGGGCTTTCGGCGTGCATCATCTCGCGGGTCCGTTGGTAGAGGGCTTCGAGCGTTCGTTCGCGTCGCTCGCGTTCGGTGGTGTCACGGAGTACGCCCGTAATGCCCTGGAACGCGCCGTCGTCCAGCCGCAGTCCCAGGTGGTCCTCACAGGGAATCCACTCGCCGCTTGCGGTTTCGATCTCGTACTCGACGGTGGTTTCGGTGGTGCCCGTCGATACCATCTCCTCGACGAGGACCTCGAACCGCCGGGAGGTCGCCTCGTCCTCGATCAGCTCGACGCTCTCGCCGAGAACCGCCGAAGCGTCATAGCCGGTGAGAGCGCTAAAGGCCTCGTTGACGAACTCGAAACGGCCCTCGTTGTCGAGAACGTATACGGCGTCGTCCACCGTCTCGATGACCGTCCGGTACCGTTCGCGTTCGCGCTCGCGTTCCCTGCGTTCGGTGACGTCGACGGCGACACCGATCGTCTGGGTGCCACCATTCCCGTCGTCCGCCACCGGCTGCAACCACGTCTCGAAGAACCGCTCGTCGATCTCGACGGTCGTGTGGATCGCCTCGCCGTCGATCGCTCGGCGAGCGTCCTCGACGAGCGACGTCCCGGCATAGACATCGAACACGGACTCCCCGACGACCTCGCCGGGTTCGAGGTCGAGCTGCTCCAACCCCCGACCTTCCGAGAGAGTGAAGGTTCCCTCCGCGTTGAAGGCGAACAGCACGAGGGGGACGTTCTCGACGATCGTCCGGAGGCGATCGTTTCGGCGCTGGAGTTCCCGTTCGCGCGTTTTCCGGCCGGTGATGTCGCGGACGACGCAGACCGTACCACCGTCCTCCAGCGCGGTGAGCGACACGTCCTGGGGGAACGACGATCCGTCGCGGCGCTTGCCGGTCGCTTCCCCTCGCCACGCGCCGTCCGCTTCGAGCGCGTCCAGCACGTGCGCTTCGAACCGGGCGACCTCCTCGTCGGCGTAGCACACCCGCCAACTCTCGCCGACGAACGCGCCGGGATCGTCGTAGCCGTAGATCGCGGCGTGGGCGTCGTTGGCGTAGACGTACTTCCCGTCGGCGTCGAGGAGCGCCATGCCGTCCATCGCGGTCTCCATCGCCTGGGCCTGCTCTAAGACTTCCTCGGCCCGCTTGCGCTCGGTGATGTCGACGAACAGCGTCAGCGTGCCGACGACGGCTCCCGCCTCGTTCACGCGCGGGACGGCCCGGAGCAACGTTTCGACCACGCTGCCGTCCCGCGCGACGAACTCGCGCTCCTCGCTGACGAACTCGGCCGCCAAGGCGCGCTCGTAGCCACCGTCGAGCAGGTCGGCCGCCGATTCGTCGGTGTAGAACTCCGCCAGCGGCCGGCCGACAACCGCCTCGCGGGAGTAACCGAGCGTCTCGCAGAAGCGCTCGTTGCAGTCCTCGACGATCGGTTCGTCCCCTTCGTTCCCGGTGATCGCGTACATCACCGGTGCCTGCTCGAACAGTTCGCGGTACTGCTCGCGCAGCCGCCCGCGCGTCTCGACGGCGTGGATCGCGTGGCCGATCGTCTCGCCGAGCTCCGCGAGCATCGTCCGCTCGGTCGCGTCGAACGCCCCGGGGCGGTCGGCATACACCATCAGCACGGCGTACAGGGTTCCCTCGTGAACGATCGGGACCGCGGCCGAGGACCGATAGCCGCGCCGTTCGGCCGCCTCGCGCCACGGCTCGAACGCCGAATCGGTTCGGATGTCGGCCGTGACCTCGACCTCGCGGGTCCGCGCCGTTCGACCTCCCGGTCCCTTCCCGGTGGCCGCGTCGTCGGTCGTGACGGTGATCTCGTCGAGGTAGCCCTCGCCAGCGCCCGCGTGTGCCTGCGGGACGATCTCACTGGTCTCGTCGTCCGGCTCGCCGATCCACGCGAAGCGGTACGGCTCGGTGTCGACGAATCGGTCGCAGACCGCCTGCTCGATCCCCTCGCGGGTCGCAGCCCGCACCACGCTCTGGGTGATCTCGCGGACCACCGTGCTCACCCGTGCCTGCTCGGCCGAGCGCCGTTCGGCCCGCCGCGTCTCGACGGCGTTCGTGATCCGGTGTGCGAGGAGTTCGTACTGCGAGCTGTCGGTGCCCTTCGGGAGGTACTCGGTCACCCCCGCCCCGATCGCCTCGCTCGCGATCTCCTCGCTCCCCCGTCCCGTGAAGAGCACGAACGGCACGTTCGGGTGTTCCTCGCGCACCGCTTCCAGGAACTCCAGGCCGTCCATTCCCGGCATGTCGTAGTCACTCACGATGCAGTCGATCGCCACCCCGGTCGCAGCTGTGGATTCGGCGAGACGGTCGAGACCCTCACTGGCGCTCGTCGCCGTGCTCACTTCGAGATCCTCACGCTCGCGCTCGAGAACCGTCGCCGCGAGATCGGCGGCGTTCGGTTCGTCGTCGACGTGGAGCACGCGAATCGCGTCGGGATCGCCAGCACTCATCCACCCACCCCCCGTGTTCGTCGGCCCTGTGTGAACTGTGCGATGGCCGACGACGCCGTTTCCGCTTCGAGGGACGCGAGTCCCCCCATCCGGGCTCGGACAGCGCTGGAGGCCGTGTCGATACCGATTGTGTGGCTTCCGGCGGTGGACGAACCGCTGGAAGCCAGCAACGGAACCAGCATACAGTTCGACCTCCATCATATATCGTGTACCTTGGTATAATACTGTCGGACAGAGTCGCGTAAGGATTTGGAAGGAACATCCATCCACCGTCTACCGATTCACCGCCGCCCGATGTTCGATCATCTCTGTCCGACAGTATAAGTAGATACGGGCCTCTCGAAGCCTGAGGGAGGCCGCGGGGTTCGACGTCCCCATCGACGGTATCGAGGCGGCCAGGCCGGAGGGCAGCGAGTTCGTCGGGAAGCTCGCCACTCAGGACGACGGAACGACCACCGACGGCGCGGAGCCGTTCTACGACCGGTTGCTAGAAACGATCGAATGAACGCCGAAGTTACTGGTGACGCCCGGAGGTCGTGACTGTCGCTGATCGAGGGTACCCGCGGCTCCGTTTCAGACTCATCCCGGAGTGATCGGTTTTCGGGTGGACTTCACCGCACCGTCCCGGAGAAAGTCACTCGTGGCGAGTGGCGGTACTGGTGGACGATGGGACTCGTCACCACTCCAGCGGAGCGATTCGACGACTGCTCCGAGTTGTCCCTACGAGCCACAGTACGTCGACGTCGGCGGCCCCGAGATGGCCTACATCGACGAGGGGATCGCCGAGCGGATCGTCGACTTCGTCCGCCGAACGCAGTGAGCGAACGGCATCACTACTCCTATCCTCGACGAACGGAACGCACGGTCCGAACCGTGTCGGTGTGCTACTGGCGCTTGAATGGATTGCTGCCGATAGCGTGGCCACCTGCCGGCACAGGCTGCCGAAGCCTTGAAGCGGGCGGGGAGCGAGGTGAAAGTGATGGCCGACGACGGCGACATGCTCTCGTGGGACGAGTCGGTCTTCCGGGACGAGAGCGTCTTCGAGGTGGACTACCTCCCGGAGACGTTCCACCACCGCGACGACCAGCTCGACGGTCTCCAGTACGCGCTCCGGCCCGCCGTCCGGGGCTCGCGCCCACTGAACGCGATGGTTCGCGGGCCGCCCGGAACGGGGAAAACCACCGCCGTCCAGAAGCTGTTCGGCGAGCTCGACGCACGGCGCGGAGTTCGCGCAGTGCGAGTGAACTGCCAGGTCGATTCGACCCGCTATGCGGTGTTCTCGCGGCTCTTCGAGGCGATCTTCGAGTACGAACCGCCCGCGAGTGGGATCTCCTTCAAGAGCCTGTTCGAGCAGATCACCGACCACCTCACCGACGAAGAGGAGGTCCTCGTGGTCTGTCTCGACGACGTGAACTACCTCTTCTACGAGGGCGAGGCCTCCGAGACCCTCTACTCGCTCCTGCGCGCCCACGAGACCCACGCGGGCGCGAAGGTCGGCGTCATTCTGGTCTCCTCCGATCTCGATCTCGACGTGATCGCCGATCTCGATAGTCGTGTGCAGTCGGTGTTCCGGCCCGAGGAGGTCTACTTCCCGGCGTACGACGAAAGCGAGATCGTGGACATCCTCCGCGAGCGGGTCGAGCGCGGCTTTCGCACCGACGTGCTCGGCCCCCGACCGCTCGACCTGGTGGCCGAGCTGACCGGCGAGACCGGCGACCTCCGGGTGGGGATCGACCTCCTCCGGCGTGCGGGACTCAACGCCGAGGCGCGCGGGAGCACCACGGTCGCGATCGAGGACGTCGAGACGGCCTACGAGAAGGCCAAACACGTCCACCTCTCGCGGCGGCTCGGCGAACTCACCGAGCCAGAACGGAAGCTCTTGTGGGTGATCGCCGATCACGACGGCGAGCGCGCCGGCACGGTGTACGAAGCGTTTCACGACGAGACCGACCTCGGCTACACCCGCTACTCCGAACTCGTCAACAAGCTCGATCGCCTCGACCTGGTCGACGCCAGCTACACCAACGTCGAGGGCCGGGGGCGCTCGCGGGAACTCTCGCTCGCCCACGACGCCGACGTGATCCTCGACCGGCTCTGAGGCCGCGGTAAGCCGAGCACCCGCTCGATACACACGGCGATCGTTCGTTACAGCCGAGACGCGTTCGTGTTATTGAGTTGCTCAATGTCGAGTCGCCTTCTCGAAGCCAGGATCCCGGGATGGGAAACGGACGGATGGTCAGAGAGAGTTCCTCGCGGATCCGCTCCGCGGGCGGTCAGCCGCGCGGTTCGAGCGCGTCGACGGGCGAATCGCCAACGGCGGCGAAACAGAACACCGTTCCAGCTCCGGGTGGCGGGCACCGACCTCGAAGGGTACGCCGAGGAGCCGTTCCTCAAGACCGCCCGCGCGAAGGGGCTGCATCGGCTCCGGCTCTGCCGGCACGTGTTCGCGTACTCGGCGGCACGGCTGACCACGGTGCTCGTCTCCGAGATGCTGGGGCTGGTGTCGATCGGGCTGTACGCGATCGAATTGATCACCGCCACCCCGGGGTTCGGCACCCTCACCATCGACGCCGCCGCGAGCAGACATCCCGGACTCGTCTTCGCGGTGGTGTTGCTCCCGGCGGGGCTGATCGCGGTCACGAACGCCGCCCGGGGGAGCTACGACACCCTGTACGATCCCCGGGTCGAGTCCACCGGAGCAAGAGGAGTGTGCCCTCGAACAGCCCGATCATCGTCGCGGCGACGATGACGGGGGCCATCCCGGTCGGGTCGGGGCTGAACAGGAAGGCGACGCCGGCGAACCCACCCCAGAAGTAGAGCCGCTTGCTGGCGAGCCACGCCCTGGTGGTGATCCCCATCATGATCGCCAGCATCACGAACAGCGGGATCTGGAAGACCAGCGCGAAGAACCCGAGCAACAGCGTCATCAGCCCGAACGTGTCGCCGAGGGCGAACGCGATCTCCGCGACCGGCTTCGAGTACCCGAGGAAGTACTGGAAGATCACGGGCAGGATGAGGAAGAAGGCGAAGCCCACCCCGACCAGCGCGAGCACGAGGCTCATTGGAACCGCCGCGAGGTAGTACCGGCGCTCGGTGGGGTAGAGCCCGGGGCGCATGAACCGGTAGGTCTGGTAGACGAACAGGGGTAATGCGACCACGAAGCCCGCGAGCGACGCCGCCTTCAGCCGGGCGAGAACGAGCGAGAGGGGATCGTAGACGTACGGACACGCGGCGCTCGCCTGGTCGGCCGTGACCGGGCAGACCGTCGGCGAACCGGGCAGAAAGGAGTACCAGAGGAAGTTGATGATGTCGTCGGCGAACGGGAAGACGACGCCGCTCACGACGCCCATCGCCACGAGCACGATCCCGAGGCGTTTGATCATCTCCTCGATGTGCTCGGCGAGGGGCATCTCGCTGTCGTCGATCGGCTGGCTGCCGGCGGGCTCGTTCACGGCGGTTCCGCCCGTCTCCGTCGACTCGGCCATCCGGGTGGCGGTTCGCAGGTGAGCGTTGTAAGCCTTCTTCTCGATGCTCGGCGGGAGGCGACGAGGCCGGTAGACAAGATTGATAACGAGGACTCGGCTATCACGACCGAAGCAACGAATGTCGGGAGTCGACGACGACGTCCGCCGATCGGTCGCGCGCGGCCGGGAGACCCTCGGGGCGATGCTGTCGGCCGCCCAGACCCATCTCCAGAAGGTGGCGATCGCCTTTCTGATCGGCTTTCTCGGCTCGTTTTACGCCCTCTGGCTCTACGTCTGGGACCGGTTGAAGGCCGACCTCTTCGCCGAGATCCCGCCCGCCGCCGCCGAGGAGACGACGGTCATCGGCAAGACCCCCTTCGAGGTGCCGCTGTTGCAGGCGAAGGTCGCGCTCGCGGTCGGCGGGATCGTGGCGCTGCCCGTTCTCCTGTACTACTCGCGCGAGGCGCTCCGCGAGCGGGGCTACTGGATCACGGTCGACTCGCGCTGGAAGGTCGCCCTGATCGCCCTGCTCGCCGGCCTCCTCTTCCTCGTCGGGGCTTCCTATGGGTACTTCGTGTTCTTCCCGCTGATGTTCGCGTTCCTCGCCGAGAACGCGGTCCAGGTCGGATTTAAACCCACCTACTCCATCACGCTCTGGGCGCAGTTCGTCTTCCTCCTCATGCTTTCGTTCGGGATCGCGGCCCAGCTCCCGCTCGCGATGACCGGGCTCGCGCTCGCGGGGGTCGTTCGCTACGAGACCTTCCGCGACAAGTGGAAGTACGCGGTGATCGCCGCGTTCGCCTTCGGCGCGCTGTTCTCCCCGCCCGATCCCTTCACCCAGGTGCTCTGGGCTGTGCCGATCGTCGGACTCTACGGCCTCAGTCTCAGCCTCACCAAGGTCGTCGTCACGCTCCAGCGCGGCGGCAGCGCGGTCGACGTCCGTCGGGTGCTCCGCGAGCGCTGGCGCGCGATCCTCGCGGTGCCGACGGTCGTCGCGGGAGCGGTTGCGGCCCTGATCGTCGCCGGCTTCGGCGGGTTCTTCAACCGGACTGTCGTACCGGCGATCCCGTACTTCTCGCCCGAGGAGCCGGTATTCAAGTACATCGGGCCGATGCTCGGGCTGCCGCGCGACCTCGCCATCGCGGTCGTCGCGGGAGCGACGTTCCTCGCCGTTCTGGTCCTCGCCGTCGCGTACTACGTCTATCGGGCGATCGAGGCCGCCGCCGCGACGAGGGGTCGGGCCGGCGACCCGACGGCGATCGATCTCGGCTCGCTCGATGCGGCGGGCGTCCGGGCCGCCCCGCACGAGACGTTTCGTGACCTGAGCGAGGAGGAGGCGGTCGCCCAGGCCAGCAAGGCGACGAGCGACGGCGAACCCGAGAAGGCCCGGGCGATCCTCGACCGCTTCGACGAGGCGGAGGCAGAGGCGGCCGCGGAAGCGGAGGCCGACGACGCCGACGGGGCGACCACGGCCGACACCGCTCTCGACGCCGAACATCCGGGCGAGCCGGGGCTGGAGGCCGACGCCGAGGACGATTCGAACCCGTTCCTGAGCCGGACGACGGGCGTCGTGGACGCGTTCACAACCGAGGAAACCACCGAGGAGGACGTCGGCGGGTACTACTACGACATCGCGTTCGTGCTCGACAGCCTCCGCTCGCGCGCCTTTCTGCTGGTCGGGCTGTTCATGGCGGTGCTCGCGGGCACCTTCCTCTGGCTCTACCAGGGCGGGATCGACCGGATACGCGCGGACTTCCTCGCGCGCCTCCCTGCCGGCGTCCGAGCGGAGGACGTCGGGATCGTCGCACTCCACCCGACCGAGGCGCTCGTCTTCGAGATCAAGCTCAGCACGCTGTTCGCGGTGCTCGCGATCTTGCCGCTCGTGCTCTACTACGCGTGGCCGGCGTTGCGCGAGCGCGGGATCACCGCCGGCGACCGGCGAGTATTGATCGTACCACGATCGCGCCCGCAGTGATCTCGTGGCTCGCCGCCGACGCCATCGGCGCGGGGATGGTCGTCGCCTACCGCATCTCGGCGGCCGGCTGGCTGGTCTTCTTCACCACTGCGGGCATCGGCCTGCTCGCCACCATCCCGGTGACGATGGTGCTGTTCCACCGTGGGGGTCTCGTCCCCTACCGCGGGATGCGCAACCGGTGGCGCGAGGTCACCGTCGGCGTGTTCGCGATCACCGCCTACGTCTCGCCGCGCGGCGTGTTCATGATGTTCATCCTCGGCGTTCCGATCATGCTGTGTTATGGGCTGGGGCTCGGCTTGCTCTGGCTCTACACCGTCGGCGGCCGGCGGACTCCGAGCGAGGAGCCCGGCGAGAGCGCCGACTGATCGAACGGCCTAACTGCGCGCCGGGGAATCTCGGGGTATGATCGACCGCGACGCGACCACGCGCGATGGGGCTGATCGAGCATGAGTACGTCCCGCGGCGCTTCGGGCGTCCAGGTCGCGCTGATCGCGCTGTTCGTCACCGCACTGGTGACCGCCCAGCTCACCGCCACCAAGATCCTCGGGTTTTCGATCCCGTTCTCGCTCCCCGTCGTGGACGATACGCTAATCCTCCCCGGCGCGTCGCTCGCGTACGCCTTGACCTTTCTCGCCTCCGATTGCTACGCCGAACTCTACGGTCGGCGTGCGGCCCACGTCCTCGTCAACATCGGGTTCGTAATGAACGTCGTTCTCTTAGGACTGGTCTGGGGAACGATCGCCGCGCCCGCCGCGACCTCCAGCGTCGATCCCGGGGCGTTCGCGACGGTGCTCGGCGCGAGCACCAACGTCGTGCTCGGGAGCCTCCTTGCGTATCTCGTGAGTCAAAACTGGGACGTGTTCGTCTTCCACCGGCTCCGCGAGTACACCGCGGGACGCGCGCTCTGGCTCCGGAACGTCGGCTCGACCGCGACGAGCCAGGCGCTCGACACCGTGATCTTCGTGAGCGTCGCCTTCTCCCTCGCGCCGGAGGTCCTCGGCCTCGGCAGCGCGCTCCCGGTCTCGGTCCTAGTCGGCCTCGCCGTCGGCCAGTACCTCCTCAAACTCCTGATCGCGGTCCTCGATACGCCCGTCGTCTACGCCATCGTCGGCTACGCGCGCTCGCGGGCCGACGGCGCACAGCCGACGACCAGCGCCGACTAAGCCGATCGAACGGTCGGCGCGTGCTGCGCGCCGCTCCGTCGGCGCGCAACACCGCGCGAGGGATGACCGAACGAGCGACGCGAACGAAGTGAGCGAAGCGAGCGAGAGAGTCGGTTGGGGAGGGTGTGGCCTGCGGTCTCAGTTGTGTCGGGATTCACGGCCACAGTGTGGGTCCGGAGTCGGCAGACCTGGGAGTGGCTCTCGGATCGGTGGATCGCCGTCGTTGCCGGTTACATGGACGATACCAGCCGAAATCCATTTCCGCACCGAATGGGTACTGATCGATGGGTGATTCGAGATGGGTACGAGCGATCACGGTGACGAACGAACGGTCGAGGTCGACGATCGGGGACGAATAACGATCCCGAAGCCCGTCCGCGAGCGGTTTCGGCTCGCGCCTGGCGACGAACTCGGCGTGGCTGTCGACGACGAAGGGGAGATCCACCTGTCGCCGGTGCGCGCGTCACTCGCCACCGCCACCAGCGAGAAGGGGTCGTCCGAGTGGGGCGAAGAGGCGTTTCCCGATTCGGGCGAGACGACGTTCGGCGGTCGACCCGACGATCGGCGATGACCGTAGCGACGGACGGCCTGGCTGACGTTCCGGACGATGCGGAGCGCGTTCTCGTCGACGTGAACGCGCTGGCGATCGGCCTGGTCGACGACCACCCCGGACACGAGTTCGTCGAGCCGTGGTTCGCGGCGGGGTTCGGCGGCGAGTTCGTGCTATCGGTCTTCGACTATCACCCGTTCCGTGCTCAGTACGTCATGACGACGAACTTCGCGGTCGACACCGTCGCTGCGCGGAATGCCGTGCAGTCGTTGCTCGCCCAACCCGTCGAGATCGTCTCGGCGGCCCGGGAGACGCTGCTCGCCGCCTACGAGATCAGTGCCGCGAAGAACCACGACGTGTACGACTGCTTTCTCATCTCCCTCGCGCGCCATCACGACGCCGACTGCCTCCTGACGACGGATACCGACTTCGCGACCCTCTGCGAGGACGAATCCGTCGCCTACGCAAACCCGGTTCCGGAGTCCGTCCGAAGACAGTTCGATGCCGTTTCCGGGTGATCGTCGCTACTCGATCCGTTCGGCGAACCCGAAGCGCGGTTTCACGTCTTCGACCCGAATCCGTACCTCCTCGCCCGCCTCCGTATCGGCAACGAACAGCGTATAGTCGTCGACTTTCGCGATCCCGTCGCCCTCGTCGCCCGTGTCGGTGATTCCGACGGCCAGCTCGTCGCCGACGCCCACTGGCGCGGTCATCCGACCCTTCCCCACGAGGAAGAGCTCGGACGATTCGTCGCGTGAGGCGTCGGGACGCACGGTCCGAACGTACTCGAACTCCTCTTCGATATCGGCTTCGAGGTCGTCGAGGTCCCGACCGTCGAAGACCTTCACGACGAGATCGCCGCCGGGCGCGAGCACGGTTCGCGCGACATCGAGCGCCTGGCGCGCGAGATGGATCGATCGGGCGTGATCGAGATTGTACTCGCCGGTCATGTTCGGAGCCATATCGGAGAGCACGAGATCCGCTTGCCCCACCCGCTCCCCGATCTTTGCCTGAGTGTCGTCCTCGGTGAGGTCGCCGCGGATCGTCTCGACGTCGTCGATCGATTCGATGCGCTGGCGGTCGACGCCCACCACGCGGCCCTCGCTCGCGCGCTCGGCGGCGACCTGGAGCCAGCCGCCGGGAGCGGCCCCGAGATCGATCACGGTGTCGCCTGGCGCGATGAGGTCGGCAGTGTCGTCGAGCTGCTGGAGCTTGTAGGCCGATCGCGAGCGGTAGCCCTGCTGTTTGGCCTTGTTGTAGTATTCGTCCCGGCCCGACATTCGTTGGCCGGCATAGTTCGTGTGCGCGTAAACGCCCTTCGTTCGGCCGTCGCGTCCGTCCGATGTCCGCCGAAGACGGATCAGAAACAGGGATGTTATAACGACATCGTTCGCGCTTGTCACTTCGAGAGTGATTGATAGGGTCGGTTGGAAGTCCTTCCGGGATCGACCGCACGTCATCGTGCGGTCGCACCGGTAAACGCTTCCAACCGACCCTATGAGCGATAGCTACGCCGGGACGTATCCGTTCCACAGACCTCAGTAGACGGCACCGAATCCCGCCGCGGTGATGATGAACGCATAGTAAACCCCCCGTAGCCGGGCTGAACAAGGAAAGCTGGGTAATCGACAACGAGCTCGGCGATCGTCACTGCGAGCAAGAGCCAAGCCACCACGATGGCGGGCCAGCGTACCCACTGTTTGTACTATGTGCCGTAACATATATTGATATAGTGGTATTGCGGCTATTGATATCAATATATATAGAGACCGGAATTATTATGAACTGAGGGGGGAGATGACCAGTCGATGGCACGAAAGACGACG
>PXSV01000139.1:22054-42365 GCA_003022685.1 Halobacteriales archaeon SW_9_67_24
GCCCAGGAAGTAAGCCGTCAGTTCCAGCAGGAGAACTCCGGGGTTAGCTTCAACCTCACTCGGGACGGGAGTTCCGGCGGGTTCGAGAACGTCTTCATTCCGGGCGACAGTGACATCAACAACTCGAGCCGATCGATCGCCGACGAGGAGGTTCAGCGCTGTCGGGACAGCGGCTTCGAACCCGTCGAGTTCTTTATCGCTCAGGACGCGCTCACCGTGGTCGTGAACAACGACAACGACTGGGTCGACTCGATGTCCGTCGAAACGCTCCAGCAGATCTGGTCGCCGGACACCAAGCCCGAAACGTGGGCGGACGTCAACTCCGACTGGCCGGATGAGCCGTTCGATCTCTATGGCCCAGCGACGACATCGGGAACCTTCGACTACTTTACCGAGGCCGTCATGGGCGAGGAAGGCAAGATCAGAGAGGACTTCGAGGGAACCGAGCAAGACGACCAAATCGCACAAGGCATCGAGGGGAATCAGTACGCGATGGGATACCTGCCTTTCGCCTACTACACGAACAACCCGGATAGCGTCAAGGCACTAAGCATGAGTGAAGGGAGTGGCGACCCCGTCGAGCCGAGTCTCGAAGGAGCCCAAAGCGGCAACTACCCGTTGGCTCGTCCACTGTTCTTCTACGCGAACATGAACAAACTCCAGGAAAAAAACCACCTCCAGGAGTTCATCCGGTTCTATGTCAATCAGGCCGACGANNNNGCAGGCACCGACAGCGGGAATTCGACATCTATGACGGACACCGAATCCTCCTAAGACCGAATGAGCAACGAACCGCGACCGGAAACGGAACCACTTCGGCGGCGTGGGTTCGTGATCCGGAAAGAGCGGCTGTACGGTCGACTGATAGCTGTGTGTGCAGTGCTGACAATCATGGTGACCGTCGGGATAGTCCTCGCGCTCTTGGGCCGTGCGCTCACGTTCTGGACGGCGGTCTCGCCAGTGTCGTTTCTCACTGGGACTCAGTGGAGTCCGATCATCAGCGGTACCTACGGTGTCCTACCACTGGTAAGCGGAACGCTTCTCGTCACGATCGCTTCGGCGGCCATCGCACTCCCCGTCGGTCTGGCTGCTGCGATCTATCTGAGCGAGTACGCGAGCGATCGTGCGCGATCCGTGCTCAAACCAGCGTTGGAGATCCTCGCCGGTGTTCCGACAGTCATCTACGGGTACATGGCACTCGTATACATCACACCGCTGTTTCAGGGCGTTCTCCCGCTTTCCGTCCCAGTGATCCCGTCCGGACTCCCTGGCGTACCGGAGTTCATCCTGACTGTTCCCTCGCTGCGGACGTTCAACGTGCTTTCGGCAAGCATCGTCGTCGGTATCATGATCATCCCGATGGTATCCTCGATCAGCGAGGACGCGTTGAGTGCCGTTCCCGATAGTCTCCGGGAGGCGGGATACGGACTCGGCTCGACGAAGTTCGACGTCTCCACGGGGATCGTTGTGCCGGCGGCGACCTCCGGAATCGTCGCGTCGTACGTACTGGCCATTTCGCGAGCGATCGGCGAGACGATGGCCGTAACGATGGCCATGGGGATGAGTCCACAGCTACCGTACTTTCCGAACGTGCTCCGGAACCTCGTCGAATCCAGCCAAACGATGACCGCCGCGATGGTGCAGATCGCACAGGCCGACTCGCTCGGAGGCGTCACGTACGAGGCGATGTTCGCGCTCGGGATGACGCTGTTCGTCATCACACTGGCGATGAACGCGGTGGCTGAACTGGTCAGACGACACTTCAGGGAGGCATACGAGTAATGGCTGCCGGAGAAGACGCCGTCGGTCGGCTACGACGGGGCAGCGGCCTCCGATTCGAACAGCTGAAAGGGCGGGTTTTCGAGGCACTGCTCATCGGTGCGACGCTCGTCGGCATCGTCTCGCTGCTGGTGTTGTTCGGCTACATCGTTTTCGATGCCGTCGGGCCATTGGCAGCGTCACCGCGCTGGTATCTGCTGTACTTCGGGACGCTCGTGACGCCGACGGCCGCGTTCACGCTGTACGCACGGCGTCGACCAGCCGTCAGAGCAGCGAACGCGAGGGCGTTCGCCGCCGTATTCGGGGGGGTTGTCCTGAGCCTCGCCGTATACGCCGTGTCCGACGCATTGAGCCCATACGATGTCTTCATCTACCTCGTCTTCGGCGGCGGCCCGTCGGTTTCGATCGCCGTCTATGCCCGAAAAATGAATGATAACACGTTCGCTGGTCCTGCCGTCCCGGTTTCGATGGTGATCGGAGTGGCGGTTGCCGCGGGCTTCTACGACGTTCTTCGTCCGATCATCGGAACCGTCCCACGGTGGATCACGTATATCGCCATCACTACCGTTCCGGTAGCGGCCATCACGGGATGGTTCGCTGCGAGAGAGTGGACGACGCGACGGGGGTTGCTTACCGCCGGGGTCGTCGTTGCAGGGGGGTTCGCGGTCGCCGGTGGCGCTCTCGTGAGCGGTATCGATCCGTCGTTCTGGGTCGTTCTCTTTTCGGGGACCGTCGTCCCGGTCGCATTCGTCGTCGGGAGTACTGCCGCAACCAACCCCGAGGGGCGGATCGGCATGCTCGGTCCGTTCGTCGTCATCGGTGGTGGCCTGCTCGGGGCCGTCGTCGAACGACAGTTCGGGATCGCGGGCCTCGATAGCTACCTCACTCCGACCCTGTTACTGAACTCTTGGGACGGACTGAACGCGGCCAACGCTGGCGTCTATCCCCAGATCGTCGGGTCGATCATCATCGTGGCCTTCATGGGGATCATGGCAATTCCCGTCGGCATCGGAGCCGCCGTCTATCTCGAAGAATACGCACCTGCTACCGGCTGGCGTGGTCGACTCGCGTCGCTTCTGGAGATCAATATCGCCAATCTCGCCGGTGTCCCGTCGGTCGTCTACGGGTTGCTCGGACTCGCCCTATTCAGGAACACGCTCGGGTTCGGCACCGGTATCGTCGTCGCCGCGTCGGGAACGCTCGGCTTTCTCATCCTGCCGATCGTCGTCGTCTCTGCACAGGAGGCGATCCGGTCGGTTCCGGACTCTCGACGCCGCGCGTCCTACGGGATGGGGGCAAGCCGGTGGCAGACGCTCCGCGAGGTGGTCCTTCCGGAGGCAGTCCCCGGGGTCCTTACCGGGACGATTCTGGCACTCGGCCGCGCCATCGGCGAGACGGCACCACTCGTCATCATCGCCGTGGCGACGACGACGTACAGTGCGCCGAGCGGACTGTTCTCAAGTGCGACGGCACTCCCGCTCCAGATATTCGCGTCGGCAGGCAACGCGAAACCCGAATTCAGGACCGGCGTCGTCGCGGCGACGGCGATTGTGCTGCTCGCACTGATGATACTGATGAACGCGATCGCGATCGTCGTGCGGAATCGGTATCAGAAGGACGATTGAAAGGGAATGAGTGATAACGACATGAACGAACGAGAAAAGACGGCCATGACCGAAGAACAGATCGAGACCGAGGATGTATCGGATGCGAACAGGGGTCGAGTGATCTCCGATTCGACCGATGAAGCCGACGACGTACTCATCGAGACCGGCCCGACTGCCGGCTTGGATGATGACAAACCGAGCCGTGGCACAGGCCAGACCATCGTCGAATCGCGGAACATCGATGTCTGGTACGGTGACGATCAGGCGCTCCGAGATGTCTCGATAGCAATCCCGGAAAACGAAGTCACCGCAATGATCGGCCCGTCGGGCTGTGGAAAGTCAACGTTCCTCCGGTGTATCAATCGGATGAACGATCTCGTCGACATCTGTCGTGTCGAGGGTGAGCTCACCCTTGGCGGGAAGGACGTTTACGACGAGAACATCGACCCTGTCGCCTTGCGTCGGCGCGTCGGGATGGTATTCCAAAAGCCCAATCCGTTCCCGAAAAGCAGCCGCGACAACGTGTCCTATGGCCTGAACGTACAGGGAATCGAGGGCGACCACGACGAGATCGTAGAGCGCTCGCTCAAGCAGGCGGCGCTCTGGGAGGAAGTAAAAGACCGTCTCGATGAGTCCGGACTGGGACTCTCAGGTGGCCAGCAACAGCGTCTCTGTATCGCCCGCGCCATCGCCGTCGATCCCGAAGTGATTCTGATGGACGAGCCTGCGAGTGCGCTTGATCCGATCGCCACCTCGAAAATCGAGGACCTGATCGCAGATCTGGCCGAGGAGTACACCGTGGTGATTGTCACGCACAACATGCAACAGGCTGCGCGCATTAGCCACAAGACGGCGGTCTTTCTCACTGGCGGCGAACTCGTCGAGTTCGGCAGCACCCAGAAAGTCTTCGAAAATCCCGACTCCGAGCGCGTCGAAGACTACATCACCGGCAAATTCGGCTAATGATGCGCGAGGCTTACCGGACCCAGCTTGACGACCTCCGTGAAGAAGTCCGAGGAATGAGCGAGCTAGTAATCGAGCGCCTGAACACGGGACTCGATGCGCTGTCGCGCCACGACGACCGTCTCGCCAGGACCGTACTCCACGGCGACGAGGCCGTCAACCAGCGATACCTCAGCGTTGAGGAGCTCTGTATCGAGCTGTTCGCACTCCAACAGCCCGTCGCGAGCGATCTCCGTCTGGTGGCCGCGTCGTTCAAAATTGCCACCGATCTCGAACGGGTGGGCGACCTCGCAGCCAATCTCGGTGAGTACACACTCGCTACAGAAGGTGAAGCGTTTCCGGAGGTCGACGTGACTGCGCTGGGTCGGTTTGCGCTCTCGATGCTCGAAAACGCCATGGAGGCCTACGCCGCAAACGACCCGTATTTGTGTCGTGAGGTCGCTGCGCGCGACGATCAACTCGACACACAGTGTGAGCGGGCGACCGAGGTCGTTGTCCGTGAGCTGATCGAGACTGACCACCGTGATGATGTCGGCACCGAGACGCTCCTCGCGGACGTCTCACGGTTGTTTCTGACTGTGCGCGACCTCGAACGCGTGGGCGACCACGCGGTCAACGTCGCCGCCAGGACCCTCTACATGACCGAGGGCGACGACGAACTCCTCTACTGACCGTCGGATCGCCATCTCGCCCGCCAGTGCTGCTGGCCCACCGGTCTTCGGATCAAGCGCGGTCCGGCCGCCCACAACGCACACCTTTTATAACCCGGCTGGTCATACCCCGTCCATGTTCAACGCCATCATGAGCGCCGGAACGCTCGGGACGGCGCTCGATTCGGTGAGCGTCCTCGTCGAGGAGTGCAAGATCCACCTCAACGACGACGGGATCGCGATTCGAGCGGTGGACCCCGCGAACGTCGGGATGGTCGATCTCACGCTCTCGGAAGCGGCCTTCGAGTCCTACGAGGCCGACGGCGGCGTGATCGGGATGGATCTCTCGCGGCTCCAGGACATCGCCGGGATGGCCGGCTCCGACGACCTCGTCCATCTCGAACTCGACGAGGAGACCCGCAAGCTCCACCTCTCGATCGACGGGCTCGAATACACGCTCGCGCTCATCGATCCCGACTCCATCAGGCAGGAGCCCGACATCCCCGATCTCGACCTACCAGCGACGATCGTCCTTGAGGGGCGGGACGTGAACCGTGCGGTGACGGCCGCCGACATGGTGAGCGATCACATCGCGCTCGGCGTGAGTGAGGAGGACGAACAGTTCTACGTCGACGCCGAGGGCGACACCGACGACGTCCACTTCGAACTCGACCGCGAGGACCTCATCGATCTCACTGTCGGGCCGGCGCATTCACTCTATAGTCTCGACTACCTGAAGGACATGGACAAGGCGATCCCGAGCGACGCCGAGGTCACGCTCGATCTCGGCGAGGAGTTCCCCGTGAAGTTCCACTTCGCCGTTGCCGAGGCCGAGGGCTCGGTCACGTTCATGCTCGCGCCGCGGATCCAGTCGAACTGAGCGACTCCTGTTCGCTGCGAGGGGGTCCTCGGACGCTCCCGAGCCCAGGTTTTTTGCACCACTGTCACGACGAAGAGCGCTCGGTTCCGCGTCGGGCAGTTTTTGGGTCTCGGCGCGTAGCTCCGGCCGTGATCGTCGCCCTCGCCGACACCCACGGCACGGACGGCCACCGCCTCGACGGCCGACTCCTCGACGCCGTCCGGACCGCGGAGCTCGTCGTCCACGCGGGCGACTTCACTACTGAGAGCGTCCTCAACGCGTTCGAGGCCGAGTCGCGGGAGTTCGTCGCGGTGCAGGGCAACAACGCCACGCCGGCGGTCCGTGATCGCCTCCCTGCCGAGCGCACCATCGAGTTCGAGGGGGTCCGGATCGCGCTCACTCACGGCGACGACCGCGACGAAACGGGATTGGGCCTGTTCGGTCGCCAGGAGCGCGCCGATCTCGTGATTTCGGGCCACTCGCATCGACCGGAGGTCGTCGATGCGGGCGCGGTCACGCTCTTGAACCCCGGCAGCCACGCCGATCCGCGGTGGTATCGTCCTGGGTATGCCGAGCTCGCGGTCGATAGCGATTCGAATCGTCTCGACGGCCGACTCCGCGAGCCCGACGGAACCAGCTTCGAGGAGTTCGACGTCGGGCTGTAAAGCGAGGCCCGACCCTCGACCGCTATGGCTGCCCGAAACGGCTTTAGGCCGGGGTCGGCATCGTTCTCCCATGGTCTTCGGCATCGACCCGGTGCTCCTCGGGCTTCTCGCGATCATCCTGGTCGTCGTCTTCGCGGCCTATCTGCTGCTCCGGCGCACCGCGACCGCGTTCCGCGAGGGCAGCAGACGCGGCCGGCAGTAGCGCGACGAACGTCCCCCGGGAACTCACTCCATCGCGCGCTCGACGCTCTCGACGGCGCGCTCGACGTCCTCCCGGTCGATGTCGAGGTGGGTACAGAACCGAACGACGTGCTCGCCGAACGCCGTCCCCCGCACTCCTTCGTCGGCGACCCGATCGAGGAACGCCTCGGCGGTCGGCTCGGTCTCGACCAGGACGATGTTGGTATCGGGCGATCCGACGGCGAGCCCGTCGATGTCGTCGAGGCCCGCGGCGAGTCGCTCGGCGTTGTCGTGGTCCTCGGCGAGGCGGTCGACGTTCGAGAGGGCTTCGAGGCCCGGCGCGGCGATGATCCCCGCCTGGCGCATCCCGCCGCCGAACAGCTTGCGGTGGCGGCGGGCGCGCTCGATGAACGCCTCGCTGCCCGCGAGCACCGAGCCGACCGGCGCGCCGAGGCCCTTCGAGAGGCAGAACATCACCGAATCCGCCGACTCGACGACGCGGCTCGCGTCCACGTCGTGAGCGACCGCGGCGTTGAACACCCGTGCGCCGTCGATGTGCACGGGAATATCGAGATCGTGCGCTGCGTCGGCCGCGGCGTCGATCCTTTCGGGTTCGATCGCGACGCCGCCCCTGCTGTTGTGGGTGTTTTCGAGACAGAGGAGTCCGGTTCCGGGTCGGTGGACGTCCTCTTCCACGAAGCCCTCGCGGACGTCGCCTGGCGTGATCGTCCCGCGGGGTCCGCCGTCGACGGTGCGGGGCTGGAGCCCCGAGAGCTGGGCGAGCCCGCCGACCTCCCACTTGTAGACGTGGCTCTCGCGCTCGCAGAGCAGCTCCTCGCCCCGATCGGTGTGGGTGCGCGCCGCGACCTGGTTGCCCATCGTCCCGGTCTGCACGTAGAGGGCGGCCTCCGTTCCGACCGCCGCCGCGGCCTCGCGTTCGAGTTCGTTCACCGTGGGGTCCTCGCGGTAGACGTCGTCGCCCACGTCGGCCTCGCTCGCGGCCGCGCGCATCTCGTCGCCGGGCCGGGTGACGGTATCGCTCCGGAGATCGATCATGCTGCCCGTTGCGCCGCGACGGTGAAATACGCTGTCGATGGGCGACTCGTTTGCCCCATCCGCCAGCGAGCGGAGTGCCCCGCGGCGGTCCCCGTCATAGGGTCGGCTGGAAGCGGTTACCGGTGACCGCACGATGGCGTGCGGTCGGTCCCGGAGGGACTTCCAACCGCCCCTATCACTCCTCGACCCGCGGATCGAGCACGAGGTAAGCGACGTCTTGGAGGAAGTTCCCCCCGATCCCGACGAACACGATCACCATCGTCGCCCCGAGCACCACCGGCAGGTCCTGTTGTTGGAACGCGACGAGGCTCAGCCCACCGATTCCCGGGATACTGAAAACGTACTCGATCACGAAGACGTTCACCACGAGGATGCCGATCATGTCGGTGAAAAACAACGCGAGCAATGGGATCGCGGCGTTCCGGAGCAGGTGGCGGGCGACGCGTCGCGTGCCGGCCCCCTTCGCGCGGACGAGCTTGATGAACTCGGTGTTGGCGTACTCCAGGGACTGTGCCCGCGCGTAGCGCATCTGGCCGGCGAGCAGGCTCGTACCGACGATGGCGGCCGGGAGCACCGTCGTCACCAGCAGCGACCCGGGTTCGGGTGCGAGCCCCTGGAGCAGGCCGGTCTCGCTGAAAACGAACAGCAGGAGCACTTCGGCGAGCAGGAAGTTCGGGATGCTGAACCCGAAGTGGGTGAGGCTCGTCACCACGCGGGCGAGGAGGCTCTCGCGGTGGGTCGCGGTGTACAGCCCGATGGCAAGACCGCCCACCACGGCGAACGCGACCGCCGGCACGACGTACCGGAGCGTGGGAACGAGCGCGTCGGCGACCAGCTTCGTGACCGCCACGTTCGCCTCGTAGCTCGGACCGTACTGCGCCCCGATGGTACCGTAAGACTGGCCCCAGTCGAGCGTCGGCACGTCGATCAGCCAGTCGAGGTATCGATCGAGGATCGGTTCGTCGAGACCCCTCGATCGCCGAAACTCCCGCCGTATCTCCCGTGCCTCCCCCTCGGTCGAGGCTTGCTGTAACAAAACCGATAGCTGTGGGTTGGGCGCGAACGTGACGAGCCCGAAGAGAAGGGAGATCACGACGTACACCGCGAACACCGAAAACGCGAGCCGCCGGGCGATCGTTCCGCGCAGACTCACGCTACTCCCCCCGTCGTCGGTGTGATCGCGGGCCAGTGGTCGCTCCGGCGGACGTGCCGAGGATCGGTCGCCGGTCGATGGACCCGCTGTCGGTCGGGAATCGGAGGGGAGCGTGTGGGCGTCATCCTCGACGCTTTCGGCACCTGTGTCACGGTGGGTGATAAGCTTTCAGGCCGTCGTCGGGCGACGGGCCAGAAAACATATACCATGGCACTCGGGAGTGGTCCATCGATGGCAACGGAGACCGATTCCCCCGCCGACCTCCGGTCGGACGCGATCGACTGGAGCGAGGTCGACGACGGTCGCCTGGCCGCGAGTCGGCGGACCCAGGCGTTCGTGGCGGCGCTCTGTGTGCTCGTCGCGCTCTTCGTTTACGATACGGTCACCGGCTACGACCTCTGGATCGGCGCGTGGTACACCTCCTCACGGATCGACTGGCTCTACCTCGTCTCGCTGGTCGTGTTCGCCTTCTACGTGGTCGTCCCGCTGGCCCGCAACCGCGAGCGAACGGTTCAGTACTGGCGGCGGTTCCGGACGAACCGCCTCGCCGTGCTCTGTCTGCTGTATCTCGTCGTTTTCTTCGGCCTCGGGACCGCCAGCCTCCTCGTTCTCGGCCGGCCGGAGATCAACATCCAGTACAGCTACCAGCCGCCGCTGTTTTTCACGATCGAGGCGGGCACCATCGCTCAGAACTGTGCCGGGCAAGTGACTGGCCCCCCGATCGAGCAGTACTGCCACGGCAGCCTCCGCTTTCCGCTCGGGACGAACCTCTCGGGCCAGAGCATGCTGGGCCTGGCGCTCGCCGGGATGGGCGTCGCGCTCGTGGTCGCGCTCGTCACCTCGATGATCATGGTCCCGATCGCGACGGTCGTCGGGGTCACTGCCGGTTACTCGGGTGGGTGGGTCGACGACGCCCTGATGCGGTACGTCGACATCCAGCAGACGGTGCCGGCGTTCCTGATCTACATCCTGTTGAGCCTCGTCTACGGCGCGAGCCTCTTTCTGATCGTTCTCACGTTCGGCCTGTTGAGCTGGGGTGGGGTTGCCCGGCTCGTCCGCAGCGAGGTCAAAAAGCGCCGCGAGGAGCTCTACATCACGGCGGCCGAGAGCGCGGGCGCGAGCCGCCTCCGGATCGTCCGCAAACACATCCTCCCCAACGTCTCGAACACGGTCGTCACGGCGACGACGCGACAGATCCCCTTCCTGATCCTCGCCGAAGCCGCGATCGCGTTCATCGGGAAGATCGGCGACGAGAACGTCCCGTCGTGGGGCGAGGCGATCGCGCTCGGGTTCGACGTCTCGCGGTTCCCGAAGACGTGGTGGCTCGTCGCGGTCCCGGCGGTGTTCCTCGTCGTCACCGTGTTCTCGTTCAGCGTGGTCGGCGACGCGCTCCGGGACACGCTCGACCCGCGGGGGGAAGCGTGAGCGACCCCCTCCTCTCCGTCGAAGGTCTCCGGACGCACTTTCACACCGACGAGGGCACAGTAAAGGCGGTCGACGGCGTGAGCTTCGAGGTTTCGCGCGGCGAGACGGTGTGTCTCGTCGGCGAGAGCGGGTCCGGCAAGACGGTGGCGTGCGAGTCGATCACCAAGCTCGTCCCGAGCCCGCCGGGCGAGATCGTCGACGGCCGGGTCACCTTCGACGGCGACGACCTCACGGACCGCCCGCCGAGCGGGCTCACCGGGGTCCGCGGCGGCCGGATCGCTCATGTCTTCCAGAACCCCCAGGGCGCGCTCGATCCCGTCTACTCGATCGGCGCACAGATCGTGGAGGCGATCCAGCTCCACGACGACGCGAGCGATGGGGCGGCCCGCGAGCGCGCGATCGGCCTCCTCGAACGGGTCGGCATCCCGGAGGCCGGGAGCCGGTTCGACGAGTACCCCCACGAGTTCTCGGGCGGAATGAAACAGCGGGTCGTGATCGCGATGGCGCTCGCCGGCGAGCCCGACCTCCTGATCGCCGACGAACCCACCACCGCCTTGGACGTCACGACCCAGGCCGGCATCCTCGATCTCCTGAACGACATCAAGGCCGAGCGCGACATGGCGATCCTCTTCGTCACGCACGACCTCGGCGTCGTGGCCGAGATCGCCGACCGGGTGGTGGTGTTCTACGCCGGCAAGGTGATGGAACGCGGCGGCGTCCACGCGGTCTTCGAGACGCCCGCCCATCCCTACACCCAGGCACTCTTCCGGTGTCTCCCGGGTCGGGGCGAGCGCGAGACCATCGGCGGGTCGTTCCCGGACCCGACCGATCCGCTCGACGGCTGTCGGTTCCACCCCCGGTGTCCCCACGCAATCGAGGTGTGCACCGAGGGCGACCAGCCGCCGCTCGAACCGGTCGACGCCGACCACACCGCCTCGTGTGTGTTCCACGGCGAGGGCTACGACGCGGCGGCGATCCGGGAGGGCGCGGCGAGCGCGGCGCGGTCGACCGCCGCACGAACCGATCGGACGGGATCGGCTCGAACGGGTGATCGGTCGGATGCAGCGGGATCGGCGGGACGAACCGACGGCGGGCGGTCAGCCACGGAGGACGACCGATGACCGACGATCCCCTGGTTGCCGCCCGCGATCTCACGAAACACTACCAGATAACCGAGGGACTGTTGCGCCGCGAGGTCGGCCGAGTGCGCGCTGTCGACGGGATCAGTTTCGACGTCCGTCGGGGCGAGACGCTCGGCCTCGTCGGCGAGTCGGGCTGTGGGAAATCAACCGCCGCACGCAGCCTGCTCCACCTCGACGACCCAACCGACGGCGAGGTACTCTTCGACGGCGAGGCCCTCGACGAGCACACCGACGCGGAGCGAAAGCGCTTCCGGCGGCGTGCGGGGATGATCTTTCAAGATCCGACCTCCAGTTTCGATCCCCGACTCTCGATCGGCGAGTCGGTCGCCGAACCCCTTGCGATCCACGGCCTTCGTGACCGGGAGCGCCGGCGATCGATCGCCGAAACGATGCTCGAACGGGTGGGCCTCTCGGCGGACGAATACGATCGCTACCCCCACGAGCTCTCGGGCGGCCAGAAACAGCGTGTCGCGCTCGCACGCGCGCTCGTGACCGACCCGGCGTTCGTAGTGGCCGACGAGCCGGTGAGTGCGCTCGACGTCTCGGTCGAGGCCGAGATCCTCTCGCTGATCGACGACCTCCAGACGGCCTTCGGCCTCTCGATCCTCCTCATCACCCACGACATGAGCGTGGTCCGGGACGTCTGCGACCGGATCGCGGTGATGTACCTCGGCGAGATCGTCGAGCGCGGTCCCACGGAAGCGGTGTTCGCCGAGCCCCAACATCCCTACACCCGCGCGCTGCTCGCGTCGATGCCGACGCCCGACCCCGCCAGGCGCGGCGAGCGCGCCGACCTCTCCGGCGAGGGGCCCGGCAGTGTTCGACCTCCGGATCGCGGTCCGGGATCGCACGCTCGACCCCGACCGGCTCCGCGAGCGGTTCGTCGACGACGGGAACGCAGCGAGCGGGAGCGAAGAATCGGCGATACGACCCCGGAACGCGATCCGTGCGGCGTACGGCCTCCCGAACGAACTCGGCGATCCCGACGCCGAAGCGGTGCTTGCGGACGCCCTGCCGGCGATCGTCGACGGCGATCTCGTGGCCGCCGAGGACGCGCTCGCCCCGTTCGCGTCGGTCTGCGAGCGCGAACACCCCGATCTTCGGGAGACCGACGCCGGCCACCCGGCGGCGTGTCACCTCCATACGACTGCCGCTCCCGACGTGACCGACGACGGGCGATCGATGCCCGCCGAGGACTGATAGGGTCGGTTGGAAGTCCTTCCTGTATTTCGCCGATACGGGGTCGGCGAATACCGGGAAACGGGTACAACCGACCCTATGACCCCAGCGATCTCCCGGGGCTCCCGGGCACCCGGCCGGCGGAGGTTTATGCCGTCGCGCCGACGTTGCTCCGCATGGAACCCACTCGTGACCGGAACGACTGCCTCGCTGAACTCTACGACCGGTTCGATACTCGGACGCTGCGGGCATACCAGACGTTCGTGGACGTGTTCCCGCCGGTGGATTCGCGGGTCGGGCTCGATCACTGGCAGGACGCCGAGAACGCCCTCTCGGAGTCGAAAGCCGAAATTCAGGAGACGTTCGACCGGGGCGACTCCCTCGCCGAGATCGCGGCCCACGCCACGCGCGAGGAGGCGTTCACCGCACTCGACCTCTGCGAGCGTCACGGCCGGGCGGTGTCGGCGTTCGTGCTCGACGTCGACGAGACGCTGCGCTCGGCGGGCAGCACCGACAACGAGATCCCCCGCGAGACGCTCGGATACCTGACCGAGTTCCACGAAGCGGGGGTGCCGATCGTGATCTGTACGGGCCAGACCCTCGAAAACGTCAAGGGCTTCCTGATCCAGGGCCTCGGGAGCGAGATCTTCCACTCCGGCGACCTCAGCGTGGTGTACGAGGCGGGGACTGGCGCGTTCACGCCGAATCACGGCTCCGAGACCAAACAGCTCCTCTACGAGGGGTTGGACGACACCGTTCAGGAGGTGTTCTACCGGCTGCGCTCGGCCGTGCTCGCCGAAGCCCCCGAGGCGGTCCGGCGGGGCTGTCACCTCCAGGGCAACGAGTTCAACGTCACCCTCAAACCCAACTTCGAGACCGGCTCGCCCGACGCGACCCGCGTTATCGACCGGGCGCTGATCCACCAGCTCGACCTGCTCGGAAGCGCGGCGGGCGAGGCGTGCGACGCGAGCGACGCCACGGGGTGGGTACGTGCGCTCTACGCCGATTCGGACCCCGAGATCCGGGCCGTGCTCGAAGCCGAGGACGAACCTCCCGAGCGGGCGAGCGACGACGTGCCCGCCGACCTCCGGGACCTCTTCGAGCGGATCGACGTCGCCTACTACGAGGGCGACGCTGCCGAGATCGGGAGTCGCGAACTCAACAAGGTGGTCGGCGTCGAGGCCGCCTTCGACGTGCTCGGGCTCGACGACCCGTTCGCGCTGGTGATGGGCGACTCGAAGAGCGATCTCCGGGTGATGAGGTGGGTCGCCGACGCGGACATGGGGATCGCGGCCGCACCCGAGCACGCCTCGATCGACGTGCTCGATCACGTCATCCGGACCGACGAACTCGTCTACGACCAGGGTGACGCCGCCGAAATATTCCGGATCGTCTACGCGCTCAACCAGCTTGCACGCCTCGACTGAGAGGGTCGGTTGGAAGCGGTTACCGGTGCGACCGCACGCGCCTGCGGTCGATCCCGGACGGACTTCCAACCGACCCTATGACGGGGCGGATCGCCGGGGGGCGTTCGGTACAAGTACGTCGACCCCCTCCTTCGGACGAACATGAACCGAACACGTCTCGGACTCGTCGGCGCGGCCGCCGTCGGCGGTGCGGTGGCTCTGTGGAGCGGGTACAGCCTGCAGCCGATGAACCGGCGGCGGTTTCTGCGGACGGCGGGCGTGGTTGGTGCGGCCGCGGCGAGCGGCTGTGCGACCAGGCTCAACCCGCTCGGCGGGACGCCGACCCCGGAGCTCACGCCGACGCCCGAAGCGCCGTCGACCCGTGCGGGGACCGCGCTCACCGGGACGTATCCCGGCGGACCGAACCCCGACGACGCGATCGCGAACCTCCGCCTGATCACCGAGTGGCTCGATCGGCCGCCCGCGGTCGCGCTCGTGTTCGTCGACGGGCTCGTTCCCGACGCAGCCAAGAGGGGGTTCGTCGAGGGGCCGCTGACCGCCATCTGGGAGGCGGGCCACGTGCCGCTGCTCACGTGGCAGCCGTTCGCGCGCGAGATGCAGGACACGAGCGAAACCGTCGAGCGCGCGATCGCGGCGGGCGAGTACGACGGCCACCTGTCGTCGTGGGCGACGCTGCTCGAATCGTGGGCCCGACCGTACGGCGGCCGAACCCGCGGCCGGCGGTTTTACTTCCGGCCGGCCCACGAGATGAACGGCGACTGGTTCCCGTGGAGCGCGGTCGATTCGAGCCGTATCGACGCGACCGTCACGCCCGCCCCGAACGGCTCCGGAAGTCCGAACGGGACAAGGGAACCGAACCCCGCGGCCGGAACGCCGGAAGGGTACGTCGGGATGTGGCGGCGGCTGTACGAGGCGTTCGGCGAGACCGCCCTCGACGGGTCGAACGTACAGTGGGTCTGGGCGGTCAACGCCGACGAGATCGGTGGCGTCCGAGCCGAACGGTACTATCCCGGCGATAGGTACGTCGACTGGGTGGGGCTCGACGGGTTCAACTTCGGCGGGACCCAGTCCTATTCGACCTGGCGGACGCCGGCGGAGGTGTTCGATCCGATGCTCGGCCGACTCCGCGACCTGACCGACAAGCCGGTGGCGCTGACCGAGTTCGCGTCGGCGTCGTTCGTCGGGTCCGAAGGCGACGGCGAGTATCGCCCGCCCCGAAAGGCCGCATGGATCGAGGCCGCCTTCGAGTACGTCGTGGAAAACGACATCAAGATGACGTGCTGGTTCAACGTCGACAAACGGGGAGAGGACGAGGGCGACTGGGCGGTGTTCGGCGGCGAACGCGGAACCGAGCGTGCGACGGTTTCGGACGGGCGCTACTCGGCGTATCCGGTTTACAACCGGACCGTCTCGGGCGAGCGGTTCCTGGGTGCCCGCACCGACTACCCGGCGTTGCTGACCGACGCCGAGTTCGCCGGCGAGTTCTGAGAGGGGTCGGTATGACTGTTTCCCGGTAGCCGCCGACCCCGTGTCGGCGACATACCGAAACGACTCACAACGATCCCTCTGAGGACGAGTTGAGGGACGATTCCGTTCGTAGTGATGAAACGTCGGGCCTTCTCGGGATACCGCTAGAGAGCCCGTCGATGGAGCAAGGTCGTGAACGACCCGTTCGCTACCGCTTGACCGGGCTACGTTCTACTTGCATGGTAAACGAAGTGTGCTCCCCGCTCCACGGCACACCTTCATATATCGGTATGTAATTTATTTCGTCGCCGTTCATCGTTTACTTCGGGAGCAGAACCTCGCTACCAGCAATCGAAGGGGGCGGTTCGCCGTACTGCTCGAAACTGTTTCGCCAGTCCTGGTCGGCCCACGAGCGGCGATCGAACGACCCGACGCAGATCGACAGCCCGCCACCGGCAACGGTACTTGCTCCGGAAGCCGAGCAACCGCACCGCTACGAGTAGTATCCGATCGTGAGCGTGGGGAGCAGTGCGGACGAGACCGCGCGACGACTCACGACTCCGTTGTGGGGATCGCCAATCAAGAGTGCGCTACCGAGAAGCGGTCTGCTTCAGCAGCTCTGAATCGAGGAAGACGGTGCGCCGGGCGCTCCGTAAACGCCATCCGACGATATAAATTCGTCGAAACGAGTAGCGACCGCGAACGCTTTTTATCGGTGCAGCCGAACCCAGTTGCATGGCACGGACGGTGGGCTACGAGCCCCGGAGCGTCAAACAGCTCCTCGCGGAGATGAAAGACATCGCGGAGCTGATGATCGACCTCTCGTATTCGGCCGTCCTGCTCGGCAGCGATGCGGTCGCCGAAGCGGTGCTCGACCTCGAAGCCGAAATGGAGGTCCTCCAGCTCCGGACGCGGATGAGCCTGCTGATGGCCGCGAGGAGCACCGACGACGCCGAGGCGCTCGCGCCCGTGCTCGGGATCGTGGGTGCGGCCGAGAAGATCAGCGACGCGACCGGCGACATCGCGAAGGTCATCGTCGAGGACATCGGGCTCCCGCCCGCGATGGCCGCCGCGCTCCCCGCGGCGATCGAGACGCTGGTCCGTGCCCGCGTTGCCCCCGACGCGCGCTTCGCCGGGGGGACCCTCGGCGGGATCGACCTCGAAAGCGAGACCGGGGTGCGTGCGATCGCGATCCGGCGCGGCGAGGAGTGGCTGATGAACCCCGACCGCGACACCGCCCTCCAGCCCGACGACGCCGTGTTTCTCCGGGGTCCGAAGGCGGGGATCACCGGCGTCTACCGGAGCATTACCGGCGAGCACTACGCGCCGCCCGATCCCCCGGAGCCGAGCGTCGCCGACCTCGATCGCGCGATGGATTCGGTCGTACTGATGAAGAACATGAGCGAGCTCGGGGTCGATCTCGCCTACGGCGCGGTGCTGTTCGACAGCGAGGACCTCGCGCGCGAAGTCGTGAGTCTCGAAGCGGAGGTCGACCACCTCCAGTCGCGCTTCGAGGCGTGGACGCTCCAGGCAGCGGCGAGGGTCGACGAGCCGGTCTCGCTCCGTGGGCTCGTCCACCTCGCTCGGAGCACGGAGGTCATCTCGGACGCGGCGGTCGAGATTTCGGAGGGCGTGCTCCGGGGGCTCGGCTCGCATCCGGTGATCGCCGAGGCGGTCAAGGAGTCCGACGAGGTGATCGTCCGGCTGAGCGTCGAGTCGGGCAGCGATCTCGACGGCGCGACCCTCGGCGGTCGGATGGTTCGGACCGAGACCGGGATGGGCGTGATCGCGGTCCGGCGAACGATCCGCGAGGCCGTCACCGCCGAATCCGTGACCGAGGAATCGGTGGCCGGGGCGCGGGACGACTGGGTGATCTCGCCCGGTCCCGACACCGAACTCGCCGCCGGGGACGTGTTGCTCGCGAAGGGGCCACACACGGCGGCCGAGCGGCTCGAAGCGCTCGCCGGTCGTTCCGCCGACGATCGATGAGGGCTCGCTACCGAACGACATCGGCGGCCACGGTACCCACGCTATCGACCTCGGCGCGAACGCGGTCGCCGGGCTCGATCGGGTGTGCGCCGGGCGTGCCGGTGGCGATGACGTCGCCGGGTTCGAGCGTCATCACCCGGGAGTGAACGGCGACGAGTTCGTGGGGCGGGAACCGCATGTTCTCCACGACGTTGCACGCCTCGACCCTGCCGTCGACAACCGTGCGGACCTCGATGCCGTCGAGGTCGGGGGTTCCGTCGGGGACCGCGAGCCACGGCCCGAGAACGAGGAAGGTGTCGTAGCTCTTCGCTCGGGTGAGAAAGCGCGGGTTCCGCTGGAGCACGTCCTCGGCAGTCACGTCGATGACAGGGGCATACCCTGCGATGACCTCGCCAGCCTCATCGACAGCCACGTCCCGGCAGGTCCGCCCCACGACGACCGCCAGCTCGGCCTCGGCGGTGACGCGTTCGGATTCGGCTTTCGGCGGGAGCCGGATCGGACCACCCGGTCCGGTCGCGGCGCTCGCGGGTTTGAAGAAGCTTGCCGGCTCGTCCGGGCGGTCTTCCGCGAGGTCCGTAGCGTGCTCGGCGTAGTTCAACCCGATGCCGAACAGTTTGCCCGGTTCCGCGAGGAACGCCCCGAACGAGCGGTTCTCGGCCGGTATCGGTTCGGCATTGGTGGCGTCGGGCGTTCGCAGCCCGCCGGATGCGTGTGGGAGAACGTCGCGCACGCTCGTCGCGTCCGGATAGGCGGCCGGGAGCGGGACGAACCCCTCCTCGCTGCCGACGAGCGGTCGTCCGTCGGCGCTGCGGGCGAGATAGCCCGTCATTCGTCGGCCCCGCCGCGTCGAGTGCCGGGGACGCAGAGAACGAAACCCGCCGGTCCGTCCCCACACTCACGCACTGAGGGACAGTCCGATGGCGTCCCGGTTCGCGTGGGATCGGCCCGTTCCCCGATGACGACAGCCGCCGTTCGTCCCCCATCGATCGTTCCCGAGTCCATGTCGAACAGACACACGTCGCGGGTAATCAATCCTCGCGCCGGGGCGATCGGTCGGCGGTTGGGGCGTGTTCGCCGTCGTCGGAGTCAGCGTTCGCGCGCGAGCCGGTAGGCGGAACCGAGCGTCAGGACCGTCGTCACGAGCGCCGCGCTCCCGAACGCGAGCGTCAGGGCGAGAACGGCGAAGAGGAGCGGCGACCCCCGCGTGTCGGCCGCTGGCCCCGCGAGTTCGAACACCCGGTAGGCGTAGGCGAGAACCGCGACCGCGACGCCGGCCGCGAGCCCGATCTTCGCGTTGCGCGGGACCGACAGCGCCGCGACGAACTCCGCGGTCGGTGGGCGCTCCGGGGCGTCGTTCGACACGGTTTTCCTACTGCTGGCGGCCCCAAATTCCCGTCGATCCGACGCGAACATCGAACGCCTCAAGACCGTTCGGCGGCCGTACTCGAACGATGACGAGCCTCGGAACCGCGAGCGCGGCTCCCGGCGAGATCGACACCGGGCGGCTGTCGGTCGGCGAGACCCGCGACGGGAGCTCGCTGGGACTGCCGGTCTGTGTCGTCAACGGCGCGGCCGACGGCGACACCCTCTACGTCCAGGCCGCAAGCGACGGCGACGAACTCAACGGCGTCGGCGTCGTTCGCTCGCTGGTCCCAAGCTCAATCGGGCGTTTCCGGGCGACGAGCACGGCTCCTCCTCCGAGCGCATCGCCGCCGCGGCGTTCGACGCCGCCACCGGCGCGGACCTCGTGCTTGACCTCCACCAGGGTTCGACGAGCCGAATGATCCACGAGACCCGGGTTCGATGTGGCCCGCGTCACCACCTCCACGGTGAATGTCTCGACCTCGCCAAAACCTTCGACTGCGGGCACGTTCTCGACCAGAAGGGTCCCGACGGCCAGCTCGCCCGCGCCGCCCCCGACGAGGGCGTTCCGACGATCGATCCCGAACTCGGGGGATCAGTCGGAGTCGATCAGGAGAGCGTCGCGATCGGCGTCGAGGGCGTCTTCAACGTGCTCACATCGTACGGCTTTCTCGATGGGGGTGTCGATCCCGGCGACCAGGTCCGCGCGACGGGATTCGAGCAGTACGGCGCGCCCGCCGGCGGCCTCGTCGACTTCGAGATCGAACTCGGCGAGCGTGTCGAGCAGGGCGACTGTCTCTTCGAAGTCACCGATCCGTTCGGCACGGTGAAAGCCGAGACCACCGCCGATGTCGAGGGGGTGTTCTGGCGGACCCGCCGCCTGCCGCAAGTCGCCACCGGCGAGTACGTCTGCTCGGTCGGGACGAGCCGGAGGCGAACGAAGGCTCGGAAGACGAGCGGTGCGAGGCGCGACCAACGGGAGCGCCTCGATGCGAACGGCGAACGTAGTGAGCCGTGAGCGAAACGAGTCTTCCGGTGGACTAAAAACACCCGCTCGCTCGGCCCACGGCCTCGCTCACGGTGGGATCGCTGGCGCTTTCCGCAACAGCCACCGCGCAGCACCGCTGAAGCCCTCGACCGCTCACTCCGTTCACGGTCTCGCCCTTCATCCGCCAGGGCCGCACCGCGATCGCTCCGCCGCATCGCAACCGTCACCTACTGGTTCGACCCATCCCACGTATCCGCCATGCCCACCGATCTCCGCTGCCCTGCCGCGGGAACACCTACACCGACCGCTGGCGCTGTAAGTGTGGTCACCCGCTGGATTTCGCCGCGCAGCGATTGCCGGACGGTCCCGCGCCCGCGTTCGCCGATCTCGACACCCGCGACGGGCTGTGGGCGTTCGCGG
>PXSV01000140.1:0-4190 GCA_003022685.1 Halobacteriales archaeon SW_9_67_24
CGACGGCGTCGTCTACCTCGATCGCTCGCGCGAGGAGCGCGACGTCACCGCTCCAGTGTACCCCACCGCCAACCCAACATCCGGCCGGCTCGTCAGGAAATGATTCTCCCAGGTGGGAGGCGGCAGTTTGGAAGGAGGACCAGTGTGAGCGACACCGATGGTCTTCCGCATCTATTCGAAGATTCCCAGTATCGTGGATTGCTTCCGTCACTTCGCTCGACGCCGGTTCGCTCGTGATCTCCTCCCGAACGGCTTCCGGAACGACGGGCGTTTCGTCGATGCCATAGAGGCAGTCGAGTCTACCGATGTCGGCAAGAGTAATGAGCACGCTGGTGTCGACGAGCACCCATCTCATCGGAGGTTTTCGACATCCGATTCCAGTTCCGTCTCGTCGTAGTTGAGCAATACACCGCGTTTGTTTGCTCGACGCATCATCTCTCCGATGCTGAGTCCGGCGATTTTCGCCGCGCCACGCATCCCGACTTCGCTGTCCTGGTATCTCTGCAGTGCGATCCGGACGAGTTCCTCGCGTGCGCCACGACGAATCGCCTCCCTGATCGCGTCGCTCCGGCTACCGCCGCGCTCCTCCAACGCACTACATCGTATTAAGAGCGATGACGGTGACGATCCCGGGAATCACACACTGGCGGCGGGGCGGCAAACGACGACTGGCTTACTCCTCGACGATCCGTGCCACGGAGTCGTCGACATCGCTCCGATCCAGCGCGGAGCGCACGAGCAGCTGGCCGCCGATGCTCGCTGGACTGATCACCGTGTGATGTTCGCGATCCCGGTGGCGACCGGCAGCACGGCGACGATCGCAACGAAAAGAGGTTTCGAGCGTCCGTTCGGAGTCGGAGGACGTGTGCGACGACGTGGTTTTCGTTCGATCCCACTCAGTAGCCGGCTGCAGGCTACTGCAGGCTGTTGATTCATGAGTCGGGTCCCGGATATCAAGGAGACTTTATAGATCGATCGAGAGACGACGATAGATGGTAGAGCATACTCGCTCACTCGGGTTCCGGGTCGCGTTCGCGATCGGACTCGGAACAATGATCGCCGCCGGCATCTTTTCGCTGTCCGGCACCGCCGTCTTCCGAATCGGCTCGACCGCCGTCGTGGCGTTCGTGCTTGCCGCCGTCGTTGCGGGCATCACCGCCGCCACCTACTCGGAGTTCGCCTCGATCTCCTCCGAGAACGGTGGCGGCTACCTGTTCAGCTCCCGGACGTTCGAGGACCGCGATCTCCTGACCTATGCCCTCGGCGCGTCGCTGTTTCTCGGCTACACCGGCACGACCGCCTTCTACCTCGCCACGATGGACGAGTGGTTCTTCCGTTTTCTGATCCCTGAGAGCTTTCATTTCCTCCCGCACGGCACCTTCGGCGTGCTCACGGCGGTTCTGCTGGGAGCACTGAACGCACGCGGCACCGAGGAGTCGGGGCTGTTCCAGGTGCTCGTGACGGCGGCGAAAGTGGCGGTCCTGCTCGCGTTCATCGGCGGGATGTTCGCGAGCGTGGGCGTCGGTCCGACGCTCTCGAAGTTCGCCGGCGGTTTCGAGGCCGAACCGGTCGGCACGATCTCGGTGGCGGCGCTCGCGTTCATCACCTTCTTCGGCTTTTCGGCCATTGCGGCCTCCGCCGGCGAGATCATCGACCCGAAGAAGACCGTGCCGTGAGCGATCGCGGCCTCGATCCTCACCGTCACCGTCCTCTACACCCTGGTGATCGTGGCGATGGTGAACATCACCAGCGTCGCCGGTCGGCTCGCGCGCTCACCCGACGAGATTCTCCAGCTCGGCGAGACCGCGATGGGGGCGGTCGCGCAGGCGTTCATCCCGGTCTCGGTCGCCGGCGTTCCCGTCGGCACCTATCTCATCGTCGCCGGGGCGATCTTCTCGATGGTGTCGGCGTCGAACGCGAGCATCCTTGCCGCGTCGGGGATCGGCTCGCTGATGGGGCGACGTGGCCAAGCTCCCCGTCGGTTCTCGCGCATCCACCCGACACACGGGACGCCGTTCTGGTCCACCGCGTCGGCCACGGGGCTCATCGTCGCGCTCGTCGTCGTGTTCATCACCCTGCTTGGCGAGGAGGGTGTCGTCGGGCCGATCCCGATCGGCATCGAGACGACCGTCGCCGGGTTCGCCATCGCCATCGAGGAGTTCACCCTCGGACTCAACACGCTGACCGGCTTTGCGACGCTCAACCTCCTCCTGCCGCTCGCGGTCGTCAACGGGGCACTGATCTACTCGCGCCGGCGCTATCCCGACATCGATCGGGGCTTTCGCGTGCCCGGCGTGCCGATGGTCCCGGTGATCGGGATCATCGCCAACGTCGCGCTCATTTACAACCTTCCGCCCGTGGGGGTCGTCGTCGGCCTCGTCCTGACGGCGGTGCTCGTTCTCTCGTATCTCGTCTGGGGTGGCGCACCCGAGATCGAAGACATATTCGAGCGTGTCACCGAACCGACACAGCGGGTGGCGGGCGCGAACGGCAGTGCCGGCACTGATGGCGCGAACGAGGCGGACTCGACCGCGAATCCAAACTCTACGACGGACGAGCGATTCCGGGTCCTCGTCCCGGTCGCCCGCCTCGACCGCGCGGTGAGTCACGTCCGGCTCGCGGCGACGGTCGGCCGGTTCAACGAGGGCGATCCGCTGCTCCAGGTCATCAACATCACCCACATCCCCGATCAGACCCCGAGCGAGGTGGTCGGCGACGAGGCCAAGCGGCGGGCCGAGCGCCTCACCGACACGCTCGCCGACGTCGACATCGACGCGGAGTACACGGTCGAGGGTCACATCTGTCGGGACATCGGTTTCGACATCCTCCAGACCGCCCGCGACGACGACGCCGACCTCGTGCTCATGGGCTACCCGGAGGACCACGTCGAGGTCGCCGAACGGGTCGAGTACGAGGCCCCGTGTGACGTGCTGTTCGCCCAGGGGTTCACGGCCGATACCGCGAGCCCGATCGATGTCTCGACGGTGAACGTCGGCGCGGGCGGCGGTCCCCACCACGGGGCGCTCCTCCCGCTCGTCCGACGGATGGGCGAGGGGGGCTCCGAGCTTCACGTCATCAGCGTCGAACCGTCGGGAGAGGGTGGCACGCCCGAGACGTTGGACGACACGCTCGGACCGCTCTCGGGGGTCGAGACCGTTCGGGTCCACAACGTCTCCGCCCCGAACGTTGCCGAGGGGCTCGTCTCGACGGCGGCCGAGCCGATCGCGTGATCGAACGCGCGGACGACGCCGGCGTGCCGGTGATCGTGTACGCCGGAACCACGGGCTTCTCGGACACCGTCGGCGACTGGCTGTTTCCGCTGTACCGGTACTACCGACGGCTCCGAGCGAGACGCCGGCCCACGACACAGGGTGCTCCCGCGGAGTCCTCGCCGCGCTCCGAACGTTCCTGATACCGATCGGCCGTCCGGTCGGTACTCCCTCGGGCCGTTCGCGGAGTGAACGTTTTCCTCTCCCATCGCGTAGCCCTCGCCATGCCCACGATCCACGCCGCGATGCGAAACGGGTTGCTCGTCGCTGAGCACGACGACGCGGCGACCGACGGTGCGGCGTCCGACGATGCCTGGCGAACGACGCGTCGCCTCGGGGAGCACGACCTCGAATGCGTCGCGGTCCATCCCGACGCGCCCGACCGCGTCCTCGTCGGGACGTTCGACGCGGGGCTCCACCGGAGCGCGGACGGCGGCGAAACCTTCGAGCGCGTCGGTGAGGACACCATCGGCGAGCACGTGATGTCGCTCGCGGTCGATCCCCAGGCGGCCCGACACCCACCACGTTCGGTGGATCGAACCCGATCCCCACGATCCGGACCATCTCTACGTCGGGGTCGAGGCGGGCGCGCTGGTTCAGACCCACGACGCCGGCGCGACGTGGGAGGACCGCGTCGAGACCGCCCGCGTCGACAACCACTCCCTGACGACCCACCCCGACGCACCCGATCGCGCGTGGTCGGCGGCGGGCGACGGGTACGCCGAGACCCACGACGCCGGCGAGACGTGGACCCACCCCCAGGAGGGCCTCGACCACCGCTACTGCTGGAGCGTGGCGGTCGATCCCGCCGATCCCGAGACGGTTCTCGTCTCGTCCGCAAGCGGTGCCCGGTCGGCGCACACCGTCGACACCGCCGAAAGCTACGTCTATCGCAAGCGTGGCGACGGCTCGGCGGGTTCC
>PXSV01000140.1:4433-20362 GCA_003022685.1 Halobacteriales archaeon SW_9_67_24
CCGCGCGGCCTCGCCGTGCTCGCTTGACCACCAGCGAACGGTCTCCGGTGGCGCGAATCAGTCCTCGAACTCGGTGCGCTCGGTCGCGGGGCTCGGTTCGTCGCGGTCGGCGTAAAGCGTACGATAGGTCGCCCGATACCGCGCGAGCTTCCGGTAGAGGAAGTAGCCGAAGAAGCCGTCGTAGAGCACCACGAACGCGAGGAGCGTCACGAAGGTCGGAACGCCGAGCACCGCGGCCGCGATCGACGGGACGAACGCGAGGGTGTTGTAGGTCGCGTGGATCAGCGTCGCGATCAGGAGCCCCTTGATCACGATCGGGCCCGCCAGATCCCGATTGAACTTCGCGAGGCCGAGATAGTAGCCCGCGAAGGCCGAGTAGATCACGTGGCCCGGGCCCGCGATCGCCCGGAGGGGCGTGACCCCGCCGCCCGCACCGAGCACGTTGCCGATCACCGGCGTGCCGACCGCGTCGGTGATGTAGAGGGCGTTCTCGATCGTCGCGAAGCCGAGGCCGGCGACCGCGCCGTACACCGCCCCGTCGATCACCGCGTCGAAGCGCGAACTCCGGTAGGCGTAGATCCGGACGGCGAGCCACTTCACCGTCTCCTCGACCGGTCCGACGACGAGGTAGAAAAACCAGATCGTCCCCACCACTGGCACCAGTTCGAACACGCCGCCGAGCGCGGAGTTGACGAGCGCGGCGAACCCCGCGAACAGCGTGCCGAGCGCGAACGTCGCGGCGAGCAGGGAGAGCGGCTCGCTCGAGGTCACGTCAGAACGCCAGACGAACGCGACGAGCGCGAGCGCCGGCAGGATCGACAGGAGGGTGAACCCACCGACGATCGGGTTTATCACTCGACTGAGATCGGTGCTCAACGCCAGCCACAGGAGAATCCCGACCGACGCGAACACCAGCAGCCACTTGCCGGTCACACGCAACACGCGATACAGCGTGACCGCGATCCCGTCGAGCGGCGAGCGCACCTCCCACGACGCCACGTCGTAGAGGTCGCGCGTCCCGTCGTCGCGCGCCTGAACCGGATCGTGTCCGTCGACCATACCCGTTTCTTGATCCCCGGTTCCTAACCGTTGTCCCCGACCGGGGATGGTATGTGATTATACACCATTACCGCTTCTGGGCGTAGATTGATACGCGTCCGCCGAGCAGGGTAGCATCATGATACCGCGAAGCACGACCCGAAGGCTGTTTTACGCCACACTGCCGACCGGAGACGACGAAAACGAGGAACCGACGGCGGCACGAGCGGACGCGGGTCCCACTTCCGCGGACGACTGACGCGACGGGTTCTCCCCGGCGATCGCCGACCCGAGAGGCGCGAGCGACGCCGATTCGATCTCGACGTACCGCACCTGGACGCGAACCGGGCCGGGATCGGGGATCGTTCCCAGGAAATCGAGCGTCCCGAGCGCGCCGTCGATCCGTCGATCGAGCGGCCCGGCGAGGGACGCCGTTTCGTTGTCGGGCGGTTGGCCGACGACGACGGTGACGTTCGTCGGCTGGCGCGGCGGCACGGGATCGTCATAGCCGAATCGCACCTCCAACAGGTCGAACTGGTCGTGTTCGGGTTGGTCGAGGAGTTCTGCGACCTCGCCCCGAACCTCCTGCTCGAACGTCGCGGTTCGATAGGAGTCGTAGGTCACGACACCGAGAAACAGCGACAGCACAAGGATCGCCGCCACCAGCGCGCCGACGCGCTTCCTGGTCGCGCTCCGGGCGTCGTCCTCCCTGAACCAGTGATCGGGTCGATAGCCCCGATACCAGAGCACGGCGAGCGCGGTCACGTTGATCGAGAGCACGTTCACGAGCACCAGCACCGTGGACCCGAGCACGATTCCGGGCAGCCCCCACGCGATCCCGATCCCGATCACGCCGAGCGGCGGGACGAGCGCGGCTGCGATCATCACGCCGACGATCGCGGCCGACACGCCCGAGGCGAGGCTCGCCGCGCCCGCCACGCCCGCCCCGAGCGCGACCGCGAGCGAGAGAAAGTCCGGGGTGAGCCGCCCCTTGACCTGGCTGATCGCGAGCACGTCGGTGCCCGGCGGGATCACGTTCGTCACTCGCGCGAGGCCGGCGAACGCGGCGGCGGCGACGACCGCGATCCCCAGTCCCACGGCCTGGAGCTTCAGCCCCTCGCGGAACATTTCCCGGTCGTCGATCACGGTCCCGACGGCGGTCGCCATCGCCGGTCCGATCAGCGGCGCGATCACCATCGAACCCACTACCACCGCCGGCGAGTCGAGCAGGAGGCCGGCGGTGGCGACCACCGCGCTCACGACCGTCATCACGAGGTAGGTCCGGGTCGTGGGGACGAGCTCCTCGGCGCGTGCGTGGAGCTCCTCGCGTGCGATCCGCTTGTCGGTGTCCTCCTCCTCGTAGCGCTCCGCCAACTGGTCGAATCGGCGCGACACCACGGTCTCGGCAGCGACGACGACCGTGTAGGCGTCCTCGTCGATCCCGGTCTCGCGGAGTTCGTCGAGCACCGGCTCGACCGCGGTCGTCGGCAACGGAAACGAAACGACGCCGGTGAACTCCCGGCCGCTCGTCTCCTCGGCCAGCACGTAGTCGATCTCCTTGTCGTCGAGGGTCCGCAACACCGCCTCGCGCTTGCCCGCCGGGATCGTCACCTGAACCAGTCGCACACCGATCCCTCTCGGTCGTTATTGGCGGTGGCGCGCGGGAGTGCATCGGAGGCGCACGACTCGCGCGAGGTCTGCGCGAGCGATGCGAGGCGCGACCAACGGGAGCGCCTCGATACGAACGGCGAACGGAGTGAGCGAGCAAAGGAATCCGATTGGGGAGGGTGTGGTCCGCGGTCTCTCGTTTATATCGTGATTTGCCACAGACGAGTTGGCTACCGTCTCCGAATCCGAGACCTCGGTGTCCAATGATCCGACGAGTGAATTCGATGCTCGGTAGGGAGAGTTAACCGGCCGCAACGGATACTCCAGTCATGTTCGAGGGACGCCCGAATCGCGGCGCGGAGATCGTCTTCTGTGGCCGCTCGAACGTCGGCAAGTCCACCCTGCTCCGCGAACTCACGGGCCACGACTTCGAGACCGGCAAGAAGCCAGGCGTCACGCGCTCGCCTGGTCACTACGACTGGGCATCCGAGGATTTCGTGCTCACCGATCTCCCCGGGTTCGGGTTCATGTCCGGCGTGTCCGACGAGCGCAGGGAGGAAATCAAGACCGACGTCGTCCGGTACGTCGAGACCAACGCCGAGAAAATCCTCGTGGGGGTGCTCGTGATCGACGGCAAGAGCGCCGTCGACATCATCGACCGCCACACGGAGCGCGGCGACCTCCCACACGACGTCGAACTGTTCGACTTCCTCCGCGACGTCGGGGTTCCCACCGTGGTCGCGGTCAACAAGATGGACAAGGTCGACGACCGCGACGCGCGCCTCGACGCCATCTGCGAGCGCCTCGGCCTCCCCTCGCCGTGGCAGCAGTGGCAAGAGACAATCGCGCCGGTGAGCGCGAAACGCGGCTCGATCGGGCCGCTGACCGACGCCATCCGAACCCATCTCCACGATCAGAAGCGCGACGACCTCCTCAAATTTTTCTAAAGAACCTTCTCACCACGAACCTTTTTACTGCAGGGCGATCGCGCTCGCTCCGTCTGGTCGCTCGCGCGACCCCCTTTCAAAAACGTTCATAAAAAACACCCACTCGCTCCCTGCGGTCGCTCGCGGTACGATCTCTGGCGCTCTCCGCGATCGCACCGCACAGCACCGCCGAAGCTCTCGCTCCCTACCGTCGCTCGCCCTTGATCCGCCAGGACCGCAATCGCACCGCCACCGCAACCGCCGGCAGCGACTATCGACCCGTAAACCGAAGGCAGCGGAGTGCGTTCGTCGTCGTGTGAGCAGGTACGTCGTCGAGATCAAACCCTCCGCGCGGCGGGCGAGCCGCGACGCCGGCGAGTGGGTCAACGAGTCCGGTCCGCGCCGCGCGTTCGACTCGAAGGCGCTCGCGCGCGAGTGGGCGCGGACGGCGAGCGCCGACGCCCCCGTCTGGGTTCAGGACGCCGCCCCTCACGATCCGAGTCCGGTCGATGGCTACCTCGTCGGCGGTCGGCGCACGCGCGGTTCCGGGGCGGCGGCGGGTCGCCAGACGTCGCTCGACGGCGCATAAACCGAACGCGGCGAACACGACGCTTTTGCCCCCGTAGCGCGAACGTCGGGCATGGCCGAAACGACCAGCGAGGAACCCGAAGCCACGAACGGGGACCCGGCGATGAACCGGAAGCGCGCCGCCCTCGCCGTCCTCCCCTTCCTCGCGATCGGGGTTGCGGACATCGTGCTCATCCTCCAGATGGGTGTCCGGCCGCTGTGGGGTTTCGCCATTCTGCCCCCGATCCTCTTCATCTGCGTCCTCGCGTGGGTCGCCTTCCGAAGCGGGTTCACCGACCGCTGACCCACCCGACGACTCCAATGCTGGGGTCTGAGCGGTTGCTTTCCGACGTAGCGCCTCCAGTTCCTCGCTGTGGTAGGGTGTGCAGTCGCCGAGCCGTTCACTCTCGGTCCGCCAGGACGTATCCAATAGCTGCGGGGGCAGCACCGAAGACAGCGACCAGCAATACCGCCCCACCGTAGTAGCCGGTCACCCTCCCCATGTTCAGGGCGGCGACGAGCGCGAGTCCGGTGGTCGTACCCGCCCATCGCCACTGCTGTCGAGCGATCGCAACGCCCACACCCGTCAGGACCGTGCCGCCGATAACGCCCCCGGCAGGGGCAGTGCTGAGATGGACGAACAGTTCGGACAGCGCCGGCGGTGTCCACGATGATCCAAGTGGATCGATGCTCGGAGCCCGCTGGAACGCGACCACGATCCATGGTACTGCCGCAATCGCTGGAACGGCGAGCGCTCGTTGAGGCGTCAAGGGTCGCCATCGGCGAGTTGCAACCGCGTACACCCCCCAGACGAGCGCGAACGCACCGAGAGCGCTTGCGATCCATACCGGCACGATCAACGATTGATAGAGAGCGTCGTCCGCGACTTCGGTGAGAGCAGACTGCGAGAAAATACCGACGATCCCACCGACAACGGCGAGGAAACCGACGATCTGCACGAGCTGGGGCTTGCTCGTGCCCGCCCTTCCGAGCGTCGTCATTAGCTCCGAATCCGTCCGGTAGAACAAAAAAACTTCCGCTGGATCGAACAGTATCTCCGACTGAGTGGTGTGGGGTCAAGGACGAGGCAGAGAGGACGAAAGCCCCCGAAACAGACGCCTTCACTGAGTTGTTCGCAGGATGACGCCGGGGGTGAGATTTGAACTCACGAGTCCGTGAGGACAGTTGCTTTCGAGGCAACCGCCTTGGCCAGGCTAGGCTACCCCGGCTCCACCGATCGTTCGCCCGACCTCGGTTTATCGGTTTCGGTCTCGCGTGCATCGCCACCGCTATCCGGCTCGGTTCCCGGAAAACGAGCATGGACGCCACGGACGCCGATGTCGCCGAAGCGGGCGAGGACATCGACGCGGTGCTCGACGCGCTTTCGGCGACCGTCATTGTCAACCGGGAGCTGCTCGAAACCGTGCTGCTCGGCGTGCTCGCCCGGGGCCACGTCCTCTTAGAGGACGTCCCCGGCACCGGCAAGACCCTGATCGCCCGCAGCGTCGCCCGGACGCTCGGTCTCTCCTTTTCCCGCGTGCAGTTCACCCCCGACCTCCTGCCCGCCGACGTGACCGGCACGCACGTCTACAACGAGGGAGCAGGGGAGTTCGAGTTCTCGCCTGGTCCGGTGTTCGCGAACGTCGTGCTCGCCGACGAGATCAACCGTGCGCCCCCGAAGACCCAGGCCGCGCTCCTCGAAACGATGGAGGAGCGTCAAGTCACCGCCGACGGCGAGACCCACGATCTCCCCGAGCCGTTCTTCGTGCTCGCCACCCAGAACCCCGTCGAGATGGCGGGCACCTTCGAACTCCCCGAGGCTCAGGTCGATCGCTTCCTCGTCAAGACCGCCATCGGGTATCCCGACGAGGCAGGCGAGACCGAACTCCTCCGCCGGCGGGCCGACCGGGATCGGCGGAGCCCGACCGCCGAGGAGGTGCTCTCGGCGGCGGCGGTGCGCGCGCTCCAGAATGTTCCCGAGTCGGTCCGGGTCGAGGAGGACCTCCTCGAGTACCTCGTCACGCTGTCGCGGGCGACTCGTGAGCGCTCGGAGTGTGACGTCGGCGTCTCACCGCGGGGAACCCAGCGCTTCTTCGAGGCGACCCGCGTTCGGGCGGTGCTCTCGGGCCGGGAGTACGTCACTCCCGAGGACGTGAAACGCGTCGCGCGGCCCGTGCTCGCCCACCGGCTCGTGCTCACCCCCGACGCCGCGGTCGAGGGCGTCGACAAGCGAAGCGTGATCGACGACGTGCTCGACGAGGTGCCGGTGCCGACGGTCTGAGCGGCCGGCCCTTCCCCCAAACTCGATACGACAGCAGTACGCTTAGCATCCTCGTGGCACGGGTCGTCAGCAGCCGTTCGAGGCGGCGCTGACGGCCGTGGTCGTACCGATCGCCCTCGGCCGGACCATCTGGGTGGACGAGCGGTGGACGATTCGGTTGTTTTTACGCGCCTGACGACCGGACGGGCGTGAAACGGTCCGGAACAGTGCGGAACGGATGAAGAGTTCATCCCTTGCAGGCTCTTGGTGTTGGTTCTGGGAACATGTCCAGGAACCCACTCGACGAGATCGGTACAGCCCTCCCGTCCAGGCGCGTGCTCGCGGTCGGCCTCGTGGCACTAGCGTTGGTGCTCGCCGGCTGCGGCGGCAACGGTGGCGGGAACGGAACGACGACCGGAGCGACTGCGGCCGACGGAACGACCGAGATGGAGGCGACGACTGAGATGGATGCGACGACCGAAATGGATGGTGACATGACGACCACAATGGGTGGCGACATGACCACCACCGAGATAGCGGGCGATATGACGACCACGATGGGCGGCGACATGACCACTACCGAGATGGCCGGTGACATGACGACCACCGCAATGAACGGGTCGGCAGCGATGGACGGCAACGCCTCCCTGCGGGTGGCGCACATGTCGCCCGACGCCCCGAACGTCGACGTCTACGTCAACAACGAGACGTTCCTCGAGGACGTACCCTTCGGCGCGATCAGCAACTACAGCTCGGTCCCGCCGGGCGAGTACGCCGTGGCGATCACGGCCGCTGGCAATCGCAGCGCCGAGGTCTTCAGCGGGAACGTCACCCTCGACGAGGCGGCGTACACGGTGACGGCGACCGGCGAGATCAGCGAGGACGCCGCGACGAGCTTCGCGCCGCTGATCCTCGAAGACGAGACGAGTCCCGGCGAGAACGCCTCGGTCCGGATCGTTCACGTGTCGCCCGGTGCGGGCCCGGTCGACGTGACGGTGAACGCGACGGGGGCCGCGATCGCCGACAACGTTACCTTCGGTAACGCGACCGAGTACGTCGAGGTTCCCGCCGGCGATTACGCCCTCGACATCCGTGGCGCGACCGCGGACAACGACGGGCCGATCGTGGCGAGCGTGGACGCGAGCGTCGAGGGTGGCGTCGCCTACAGCGCGTTCGCTGCGGGCTACGTGGCTCCCGAGGACGCGCCGGCCGACACGCCGTTTGAGGTCGTTCTGACGACCGACGGCATGACCGCCTCGATGACGAACGGCACGGCAGCGACCACGACCAGCGAGGCCTGAACGGCCTCCATACCGACCGGCGAACCGGCTCGAAACCGGACGATCGTTCGGTGCTCTCCGGCGTGCTGCTTTTTTTACCGTGTTCGCAGAACGGACGCGAGTACAGCAGTACCGACGGCGCACCGAGTGGATTGGCGACCAGCCGACTCGTTCGTCGGAAGCGAGCTGCACCCTCCGTCCCGTCATAGGGTCGGTTGTCAGTCCTTCCTGTATTTCGCCGACACGGGGTCGGCGAATACCGGGAAACGGTCACAACCGACCCTATCACACCTCTTCCTCACGCCACAACACACCGGCTCCCGACGGATCACAGTCGAAGCACCACCCTGGCAGCAAGCAAGTGGCTACTGACAGGGTGAACCGACTATTCGCTTGTGGCCTCGTTGAATCCATCAGGCGGTGATGGGTTCCCAAGAGCTGCGCTGAACATATAGTGCGAATCGATCGATTACTTTTACGGCGGATGACACTGGGACAGTGTTTTCCCACTCTGAATTGTAGGATGAGGAGAGATGAGCCAAGTTACGAAGCTCAACTACTGGTTTCCAGTGGGTGTGGGCATTTTCTGTCTCCTCCTTGGCCTGTCTTCCCTTGTTTGGGGTTTGACCGTTCAATCGGATACACGCCCGTTTCGCGGCGTAATCTGGATACTCTTCAGCATCCTCTGGGTATTGTACGCAACTCCGAGATTCAGGGAGAGATACGCCGATAGGTAGCTCACCTGTATCTCGCATAGCATCTCTGACAGCCGCTGATAGGGCCGGTTGGAAGTCTTTCCGGGATCGACCACACGACGGCGTGCGGTCGCACCAGTAACCGCTTCCAACCGACCCTATCAGAACGGGAGTCGTTCCCTCGCCTCGTCGGCCATCATGTCGAGTTTGTTCTGGAACTCCTCGACCGAGCGCTCGACGTACTCGACGCGGTCTCGGGGAATGCGGCGCACGACGTCGTTGCCGTCGTTGTCCTCGCCGATCTTCACGAGCCAGTGATCGTCGAAGTACGCGATGTACTCATTGTCGACGGTGATCTCGACTTGGCCCGCATCGAGCTTGTCGTAGACGATCGTGGCACGACCGAGTTCGGGATCGACCATACGCTCCCCACCGTCGGGGACAAAATAAGGCCGTGGACTGGGACCCGGCCGTTCGCGGTCGCCGACCGTCTCAGTCGTCGACGTCGTCGGAACTCACGCCAGGCGCGTCGGTGAGGTCGACGTCGTCGGGTTCGTCGTGACCGCCGATCAGCACCTCGCCGTCCGGACCCTCAACGTAGACGTCGTCGGCGAACCCGCCCTTCGCGGAGGGATGTTCGGGATCGTCGAGCTTTTCAGGTGTCGAGGGGGCCTCGGGGACGCCGCCCGCGGGTGCGAACGAGCCGAGCGGGTCGGCGATGGTGACCCCGTAGTGGGAGAAGAACTCGCGGTAGCGGTCGTAGTGGGCGTCGAGCTCGTCGCCGGGGAACTCCATCATCTCGGTCCAGCCGTGGTTGTAGAAGTCGAAGTTCGCCTGGATGTGGGTTATCTCGCGGGCTTCGGCCTCCGTGAACCCCGCTTCGAGCGCGGCGACGTAGGCGTCCATCGTGGCGTCGAAGAAGCCGTCGAGGTGGGTCTCACGCTCCTCGGCGTGGGCGGGGTCGGCCTTCCCGGTGAAGACGCGGGTGTGGAGTTTGACCAGCCCGTAGTTGACGACGCTTCCAATGCCTGGCGTCGTGAGCGCCTGCTTCGCCGCGAAGTGACGCACGTTCTGGTTGATCTTCATCGGCAGTTTTTGGGTCGGGAGCCACATCAACGCACCGCCTCGGCCCCTTGTAGGGGTGGCTATGGAGATAGCAATTCACATTACCCCGGGTGTCGAATCCCGAGTATGGCCGCGTCGTACGTAATCATCGGCGACGGGATCGCGGGGAGCTCCGCGGCGGAGACCCTCCGAGAGGGCGCGCCCGACGCCGACGTCACTGTCATCACGGACGAAGGCGAGGCGCTCTACAACCGCATCCTGATCAAGGAGTTCGCGAAGGGGAAGTTGCCCGAAGCGCCCATCTCGATCCACGACCCCGAGTGGTACGACGAGCGCGACATCGACCTCCGGCTCGACACCTACGTCACCGAGCTCGATGCCGACGCCCACACCCTCCACACTCACGAAGGCGACACGATCGAGTACGACAAGCTCCTCGTGGCCACCGGCGGCACACCCGTGCAGCTCCCGGTCGAGAACTCGGATGCCGAGGGAGTCCACCACTTCTGGACGTTCGACGACGCCAGGGGGATCGCGGAGCACGCAAGCGAGGCCGAGACCGGCGCGGTCGTGGGGGCCGGCCTGCTCGGCATCGACCTCGCGGCGATCTGCGGCGCACAGGAGGTCGATGCGCACTATCTCATGCGCGGCGAGTCGTGGTGGCGCTACGCGCTCTCGAAGGAGGGTGCGGACATCATCCACAACGCCCTCGAGGAGAAAAACGTCACCCCCGTCTTCGACAGCGGCGTCGATCACTTCGAGGTCGACGATTCCGGCCACGTCACCGCGGCTGTGGATCCGAACGGCGAGACCTACGACAGCGAGTTCGTCGGCGTGGCGATCGGTCTCGACTTCAATCTCGAACTGCTCCAGGGCACCGACGTCGAGTGCGACGACGGCGTGGTGGTCGACGAGTACATGCAGACAACCGTTGATGACATCTACGCCGCTGGCGATCTCACGAGGTTTTACGACACCATCCTCGGCGACTATGCCCAGAACGGCTCGTGGGGCAGCGCGAAGGAACAGGGCTCGATCGCGGCCCAGAACATGCTCGCCGACACCGTTGCGTCGGAGACGCAACGAGCAGACGGCGAAGCCGTCGACGGCGAGGAGGAAGCCTTCCGGTGGGTTTCCTCGTACTCGATCACGCACTTCGATTTCCCCTTTCTCTCCTTTGGCCATCCGACCCTCGGCGACGACCACGCCGAGGCGAAGTTCTCCGACACCGAGTGGCGGCGACTCGCGTTCAAGGACGGCAAGATCGTCGGCGGCGTCCTGATCGGCGATCTCGCCCCCCAGTCGAAGTACAAGAAACTCGCCCGCGAGGAGCGCGTCGTTGCCGACCAGAAAGAGGTGCTGATGCGTGAGGAAGTCGATCTCGACGAACTCGCACCTGCCGCCGAGCAGTAAACAGCACCACCGGACCCCCAGCGCGAGGAACCTGTGGCTTCTTCGACGGTTGACGTTGTCGACAGCCGCCGGCCAAATCGCACCGCACTGCTCAGTTTGTCTTGGGGCCGTTGGCGCGCGGGAGCGCAAAGCGCGACTCGCGCGAGGGATGAGGGACGCGAACATCGCGAGCGGAGCGAATCGGCTGGGGAGGGAGTGCCCTGCGGTCCTCATTTGCATCGGGATTCGTCGGCGGCGTGTCGTCCGTCGGGATTGGGCCCTGCAACTGGGGTCGCCGAGCAAGTCGCCGGCCCTCCGTCGTCACTGCCGAAAAAAGAGGAGTCGCACCGAAGGCGTTTTCCTCCGGCCCGCCCGGTTTCAGGTATGGAAGGCGGTAGCGGCGACATGACACTGGCGTTCGAACTGAGTGATCTCCGAGCAACCGACCTACGTGGTCACGAACTTCACCAGGAAACACCGCATCCGCCAGGACTTCTTCTCCGGGCCACGCGGGCGCGAGGAGAGTCTCGACAACGTGAAGCGCCAGTTCGACACCGAACGCCACGTCTTCGTCGGCACTAACGATGCGGACGCCGACCTCGCGGAAGGGGTCGACTGGGAGTTCCTTGCGCTCGAAGCCGCCGCCGACGCCGCCGGGTGGACGCTCGCCGCCGACGCACCCGCGGAGTCCGGGACCGACGGCGACACCGAGACCCGCAACGACTGGCCCTGACCGGGTTTCGGTCCTCGGACAGCATGATTTTAGGGTCGGTTGGAAGTCTTTCCGGGATCGGCCGCACGCCATCGTGCGGTCGCACCGGTGAACGCTTCCAACCGACCCTATTAACACCCGTCGTGTGGAGGTGGGAGTATGTCACTCCGCATCGGCGAGGCGCTCAGCGAGGGTGTCCGCCGGACGTTCACTCGCGACGGTCTCGTTCTCGCGATCGTGTTCGTTCTCATCGGGATCGTCACTGCCCTCGCCACGCAAACGATCGTCGCCGAAGTGATCGATGGGGCGATCGAGGCCCTCAGAGCGGAATCGGGGACTGCACCCAACGATTTCAGTCCGGACGAGATCGATCGGATCGAAACCGCTCTCGAAGGGCAGGTCCCGCTCGCGCTCCCCATCTCCCCGCTCGTCGCGGGACTGCTCCTCGTGCTCACCGGGGTTCTCGCCGAGGCGGCAAACCTCGTCGCCGTTCGGGCCTTCTTCACCGAGAGCGGCCGTGCGCTCTCGGGCGAACTCGTCCGGCGGAACATCGTCGTGGCGACGCTCAACGGTGTCGTCGGCGGGATAGTGGTCAGCATTGTGGTCGGTATCGGACTGCTCTTTCTGGTCGTGCCGGGAATCCTCTTCGCGATCGCCTTCCTCTTCCTCAGACAGGAGATCGCGGTCGAGGACGAGAGTTTCGTCGGTGCGATGGCCAGCAGTTGGCAGCTCACGAAGGGCGACCGGCTCGAACTGTTCGCGCTCGTGCTCGGGGTAATCGTGCTCGTGACCGTGGTCTCGACGGTGGTGCCCATCTTGCTCGGGGTTGTCAGTCCGCTCGTCAACGTGGTCATCTCGGTCCTCCTCGGCGGCGTGACGGCCGTGTTCGGAACTGCGACCATCACGCGCGCGTACGCCCAGCTCCACGCCGACCGCGCCGCCGTCCGAAGGGACGGGACCGACACCGACGAGTGGACGGCGTAGGTCGGGAGCCGCGGCGTTTAAGCGCGTGCCTGGCGTACAACGCCCATGACAGAGCCACGTGTCCCCGGCAGCCGGGGGGCGGATCTCGACGTGCCCTGTGGCGAGTCGGTCGCCGTTGCGGACCTCGACATGGGGATGCGGGAGTTCGGGTGTGACTGCGGCGAACGCCACGCCCTCGTGATGGACGTCCACCCGCCGAGCCGGTTCGTCCCCGAATCGCTCGTCTCCATGCTCCGCGAGACGATCGAACCCGAAGAGGGCGGCGAGTTCGACACGATGCACATGATGGGCGTCGTGCTGGAGGAGTTCCCAGAGAAGGTCGTCGCCGAGGACGTCTCCGAAAACAGCGACGTGGGCTACGCGCTGGTCTGGGTCACGGACTTCGACGCGCGCCGACTCCACGAGGTCGTGGTCGAGCTCGTCGTGGAGCTGATGGAGCACGCGGTGAGCCACGCCGACGACGACGCGGCGAGCGAGTTCGAACGCCAGATGCACGAGTTCGACGTTGGCGAGTTCGTCGACCAGTACCGCCGCGAGCGCGAGTTCGAACACGAGACCGACACGCCCGTCTGACGGGGGTTTTTCTCTCGGGGCCGCGCCGGCAGGCGATTCGTCGCACACGGCGTCATACGGCTGTCTGACGCCATGTTATGTGGATGGAGCCCATGGGAAGACGTATGCAACTCCGCCGGAGCGAGTTCGAGCGCATCCGGACGGTGCTCGCGGAGGTCGATCCCGACGAGCCGTTGACGGCTCGGGAAATCCATGACCTGCTCGACGAGCGTGGCGAGACGTTCGACAGTCCACACCGGGTGGCCACCGTCCTCGGCCGCCGTGCGGACGGCGAGGTCGAGGTCATTCGGGACCGCCCGTACCGCTATCGCGTTCTCGACGACACGGCGAACTGACCCGTCGAATCGGCCGATTCCGGCCGATCCGCTGTTTTCGAGCGGCGCTTCGTTTCGTCGATACGCTGTCCGCGACGAGCATGGAGTCACGACTACGAACGAGCAGGAAGCTGAGGGTCGCCGGGATCTAATTTCGATTTTCGAAACTGGGCTACGCATCTCGGAGTCTATCGCCGCGCTTATTACGATGTGCGTATCACGACGGGTAATGCCCGACGAGGACAGCACGATTTTGCTCATCGGCAGCGGTCCGATCCAGATCGGCCAAGCGGCGGAGTTCGACTACTCCGGTGCGCAGGCGTGTCGCGCGCTCGCTGAGGAGGGCGCGCGAGTCGTCCTCGTCAACTCCAACCCCGCGACCATCATGACCGATCCCGAGATGGCCGACGAGGTGTACATCGAACCGATCACGACCGACGCGATCGCCGAGATCATCGCAAAGGAGCGCCCGGACGGCGTCATCGCGGGGCTCGGCGGCCAGACAGGGCTGAACGTGACTGCCGAACTCGCCGAGGAAGGGGTCCTGGAGGAGTACGATGTCGAGATCATGGGCACGCCGCTCGACACTATTTATGCCACCGAGGACCGCGATCTGTTCCGCCAGCGGATGGAGGACATCGGACAGCCGGTCCCGCGGTCGACGACGATCACCCTCGACGAAGGGGAATCGGTAACGACCCTCGACGCAGCGGGCCTGCGCGAGCGTGTCGGTGCGGCCGTCGATTCGGTCGGCGGGCTCCCGGTCATCTCCCGGACGACCTATACGCTCGGCGGGAGCGGGTCGGGCGTGGTCGCGGACAGCGAGAAGCTGTACGAGCGCGTCCGGAAGGGACTCAGACTCTCCAGAAACAGCGAGGTCCTCATCACCGAGTCGATCGCGGGCTGGGTCGAGCTGGAGTACGAGGTGATGCGCGACGCCGACGACTCGTGTATCATCATCTGCAACATGGAGAACCTCGATCCGATGGGGATTCACACGGGGGAATCGGTCGTCGTCACGCCCTCCCAAGTCATCCCCGACGACGGCCATCAAGAGATGCGCACTGCGGCGCTCGACGTGATCCGCGACCTCGGCATTCAGGGCGGCTGTAACATCCAGTTCGCGTGGCGCGACGACGGGTCTCCGGGCGGCGAGTACCGCGTCGTCGAGGTCAACCCCCGTGTGTCGCGCTCCTCCGCGCTCGCCTCGAAGGCGACCGGGTATCCGATCGCGCGCGTCACCGCGAAGGTCGCGCTCGGGAAACGGCTCCACGAGATCGACAACGAGATCACCGGCGAGACGACCGCGGCGTTCGAGCCAGCGATCGACTACGTGGTGACCAAAGTGCCGAGATGGCCGAACGAGAAGTTCCGGGACGTGGAGTTCGAACTCGGGACCGCGATGAAATCGACGGGCGAAGCGATGGCGATCGGGCGGACGTTCGAGGAGTCACTCCTGAAGGCGTTGCGCTCGACCGAGTACGAACCAGATGTCGATTGGGGCGAGGTCGACGACGCGACGCTCGAAGCGGAGTATCTCGAACGCCCGACGCCCGACCGTCCCTATGCGATGTTCGAGGCCGCCGAGCGGGGCTACACCGCCGACGATCTCGCGGCGCTCACCGGGATCGAGATGTGGTACACCGAGCGCTACGTCCGGATCGCCGACGCGAACCAGGCGGCTAGTAGTGGGGACCTCCAGCCAGCGGCGAGCGCCGGATTCACCAACGCCGAGATCGCCGCGACCGCCGAGACCGACGGTGGCGTCGGCGACGTTGAGGCGTCGGTGACGGGCCGGACGTACAAACAGGTCGATACGTGTGCCGGCGAGTTCGCGGCCGAAACCCCGTACTACTACTCCGCACGGAAGCCCGAGCACGCCGACACCGGTCCCTACGAGGGAGAGGGGGCGGCAGGCGAACTCGAAGTCGATCGTGACGTCGAGAGCGTGGTCGTGGTCGGCGGCGGCCCGATCCGGATCGGTCAGGGCGTGGAGTTCGATTACTGCTCGGTCCACGCGGTGCGCGCGCTGCGCGAGGCGGGGGTCGAGGCCCACGTCGTCAACAACAATCCCGAAACCGTCTCGACGGACTACGACACCAGCGATGGCCTGTTCTTCGAGCCGATCACCCCCGAGGAGGTCGCCGACGCGATCGAGGCCACTGGGGCTGACGGCGTGATGGTCCAGTTCGGCGGCCAGACCTCCGTCGACATCGGCCGCGGCCTGGAGAGCGAACTCGACCGGCGGGGCCTCGACTGCGAGGTGCTCGGCACGTCGGTCGGGGCGATGGACCTCGCGGAGAACCGTGACCGGTTCAACGTCCTGATGGACGATCTCGATGTTTCCCAGCCAATCGGTGGGGCGGCCGTCAGCGAGACCGAAGCGCTCGAACTCGCCCACGAGATCGGTTATCCCGTCCTCGTCCGTCCGAGCTACGTTCTCGGCGGGCGCGCGATGGACGTGGTCTACGACGACGACGATCTCCGGGAGTACGTCGAGGAGGCCGTCCGGGTG
>PXSV01000141.1 GCA_003022685.1 Halobacteriales archaeon SW_9_67_24
CTCACGAGAACGTCTTCACGTTCGATGGCGAGCAGGGCCACGAGATCTGGCGGGTTTACGAGGGCGACATCGCTGAAGACTGGCCCTACGAGCGCGATCGATTCGAGGGCCGCGAGCCCGAACTCGACGAGACTTACGAGGCGACGTGGATGGCTCCCGAGCGATTACGAAACGACGTGACGTTCTACGATCCGGTAGTGCTCGACGACCTCAACTGAGGGCGGTTGGCGGGGTAGTGCGGTTGCAGTGCGGTCCTGGTAGATGAAAGGCGAGCGACCGCAGGGAGCGAGGGCTTCGGCGGTGCTGGGCGGTTGCGGAGAGGGCTAGCAATCCCTACCGCGAGCGAACGCAGTGAGCGAGCGGGCCGACGACTGACCGGAGTTCTCGTGAGCGACCGAGAGCACAGAAGAGCGAAGCTCTTCCGGAGGGAAGGAGGAGGCTTTTGATCCACATTTTGCCAGCGAGCGAGGAGCGCAGCGAACGAGCGAGCGCAGCAAAAGGTGGTTGTCAATAAATGAGCTCGTCGTCGTTTTCGACCATGTAGAGTGTGCGCGCGGAGATGTTGACCGCGTGATCGCCGATGCGTTCGAGGTCGCGGATCGTGAGGAGGAGCAGGTCCCGGACCACGACGTCCGATGCGCGCTCACAGCGGTTGTCGAGGTCGTCGTCGCGCTGGTCGATGGCGTAGCAGGCGTCGACGTCCTCCGCGGCGTAGGCGGTCATGGCGTTTTCGACCATCTCGACGGTGAAATCGCCGATTCCCTGGACATCGACCTCGGGGAAGACGTCGCGATCGGCCTGGAGGGTGTACTCGCCGAGGTTGGTGGCGAGGTCGGCGATGCGTTCGAGGTCGGTGATGATCTTGAACGAGGAGGCGATGAAGCGGAGATCGCCAGCGACCGGCTGCTGGAGCGCGAACAGGTCGATACAGCTGCCTTCGAGCTCGAGATACATCCGGTTGATCTCGGCGTCACCTTCGATGACCTCCCGCGCGGTCGCCTCGTCCTTGCTGGCGAGCGCGTCGAGTCCCAGCCGGAGACGTTCGAGCACGATCTCGCTCATGTAGAGTACGTCCTCGCGGAGGTCTTCGAGCTGTTCCTGGTAGCTTTCCCGGGGCATGCTCCCCCGTCCGTCCGTCCACGTAATGTACCCTTCGGCGGGTTCGACGCCAAATATCGGTTCCCATACGAAGAGCTATATATTCGTATAGAGTAGTACGCCGCCGTCGTTCCCGTCCTCCGCACGGGAGACGACTGACCGACTGATCTCCGGTACTGATCGGCAGTGCCTCCACCTTCGGTCAAACGTCTCTATCGTGTCGCGTTCACTATATACTTTTGCGTAGTTTTATTGTCGGAGGGGCCGAGCGACGGGCATGGAGACGCGCAAGGTCCAAGTCACGGGCGGGTCGACCTACACAGTCTCGTTACCGAAGACGTGGGCGACCGAAAACGGCGTCAGCGCCGGGAGCGAGGTCGAGTTCTATCCCGAGGACGAGTCGTTGTTGCTCGCACCCCGAACCGAGGAGACCACGGCTGAGGGCACGCTCGACGTCACCGACCTCGAGGGCTCGGAGCTCACGCGCGCGGTCGTGACGATGTACGTCAACGGGTTCGACGTCATCACCCTCGAAACCGCGAGCGTCGACGCCGCCCAGCGCCGGACCATCCGCGAGGCAACTCAGGAGCTCGTGGGCCTCGAAGTAATCGAGGAGACCTCCGAGCGGGTGAGCCTCCAGGACCTGCTCGACTCCGCGGAACTCTCGACGCACAACGCGATCACGCGGATGCGGTTGGTCTCGCTCACGATGCTCGGCGACGCGGTCGAGGCGCTTCGGGCGGGAGATTCCGACCTCGCGGCGGACGTGATCGAGCGCGACGACGACGTCGACCGGCTGTGGTACATGACCGCACGGGTGTTCCGGAGCGCGCTTAGAGATCCCGGTGCGGCGACCGACATCGGCCTGTCGCGCGAGACGTGTTTCGACTATCACTCCTCGGCGCGCCAGCTCGAACGGATCGCCGACCACGCGTCCAAGATCGCCGAGGTCGCCGGCGACATCGAGGGCGTCTCCGAGGAGGTCGGCGAGGCGCTCGACGCGCTCCACGAGGCGGCGGCGACCGTGATCGAGACCGCGATGGACGCATTGCTCGCCGATGAGGACGACGATGCGCTCCGGCTCGCGAACGACGCGATGGCCGCGATCGACGACATCGACGACCGCGCCCGCAAGGTCGACGACCTGCTTCGCGACCGCGGCCCGGAACGCGCACAGCGGCTCGGCCTCGTCGTGGACTCGCTCTCCCGGAGCGCCGACTACGGCGGGAACATCGCCGAAACCGCGATGCAGAAGGCCGCACCGCAGCCCTAGTTCACCACCTTTTGCTACGCTCACTCGCTTCGCTCGTTCGCTCGCAAAATGTGGATCAAAAGCCCACGTCACTCCCTCACTCCGTTCCGGGGGTTCCTCGGCCCGCTCGCTTACTTCGTTCACTCGCGGTACGGTCACCGACGACTACCGCAACGCCTCCGCACCGCCCGACGACCGGACCGCACCGCCGAAGCCCTCGGTCACTCGCTCCACTCGTGACCTCGCCCTTCATCCGCCGAGGTTCGGTTCGACGAGTCGCTCCCGAATATCCGACCGCGAATCCACTTTCAGATCGTAGTCCACGTCGTCTTGTGCTTCCGTCCAATCATTCGTCGGAATGAGTGTGTCGGCCTCGTAATGGAGGAGACGGACGTCGGCCTCTTTGACCGCGGTCGTTTCGGTTTCGTCCGGATCGCTGAGGTCGAATGCGGTCCAAACCGCGTTCTGAATCCGGTTCTCCGCAGCCTGGTAGTCGCTGAACTCGTTCTTGACTGGACCGGGAACGTCGGCCAGATAGGCTTCGGAAGCATCGTGGAGGAGTCCGTACAGCTGAACCAGCGGTCCGTGATCCCTCGCTACTTCTTCGCTCACGTACAGCGAATGGAGACCGACGCTGTAGAAGAACCGACACTGGCCCGAATAGCGGCAGGTGTTTGCGAGTCCCTGCGCGATGTCTTCGAGCCGAATCGTCGCCGGTTCCGGATCGAGTGGGTGGAACCGCTCCCCGGTGTACGTGTCGATGAATCCTGTCTCGGGACCTGACTCTCCCATCCCGATCCGTTACGCCGTGGGGCTCTTGAGGTTACTCTTCGAGGACGGCGTTGACTTGGCCATCCTGGCCGGGCCGGGAGGTCACGCGCGCGCGCCCCTCGCTGGTCTCGATCAGCGCGCCCTTGGTCACGATGTTCCGCCGGACGTAGTTCGGGTTCGCGCGCGACGGTCGCGCGGTCGGTCGCGATGGCGCGGACCTTCTCGGTGTTGCCGCGCGCGTCGACGGTCTTCAGCGCTTCGTCGCCGACCTCGGTTTCGGTCACCTCGCCGCCGAGTTCGTGCTTTCGCGTGCCGCGGATCGGCCGTCGTCGTCCGCCGGTGCGCTTTCTGACCGAGCGTCCGTGGTCTTTCATACCTGAACACCGACGAGCGCGCTACTTGAATCGATCGATGCCGCACCGTCAGACTTAGGCGAGTCCCCGTCCGCGCTCCGTCGTGAGCCTCCGGAGTGCGGTCGCCGCGCCGTTCGTCGGTCGGGGCGAGCCAGCCCTCGCCGAGAGCGAGTTCGTGGTCGCGCTCTCGCTCGATCGGGACTGGTTCTCGCCGGACCAGGCAACCCGCCTCGCCGACGTGGCGGTCGGCGAGGGGCTGCTCGACCGCACCGACGACGGCCTCGTGCCGACGTTCGATCCCGAGGCCGTGACGATCCCCGAGGGGTTCGTCCCGAGCGAGGAGCTCCTCCAGCGGCGATCGACGTTCGAGCAGGTGCTCGATCGGGTCGTGGCCGAGGGGGTTGAGAAGCGCGAGGCGGTCGCGGCGATCAACCGACTCCAAGGATCGCTCGACGTCACTGTCGAGGCCGCCGCCGTGCTGTACGCCCGCCGTCAGGGCGTCGACGTAAGCGATGGGGCCGAACGCGCGCTCGAGGGCCTCGACGCCGGTCGGTAGCTCAGTCGAGTTCCGCGACGACGCCAGGGAGGCGCTCGGCGAGCGCGTCGCGCTCGATCGCGGCGTCGGCCGCCGGGGACGCCGCCCCGTTGCTGAGGACGTGGATCGCCCGAAGGCCGGCGGCGTGCGCCCCGGCGACGTCGAGTTCGGCGCTGTCGCCGACGTAGACCGTCTCGTCGGCGGTCGTGCCGAGTGCGTCGAGTTCGGCCCGGAACGCGCAGGCGTCGGGTTTGCCGGCCTCAAGCGAGCCCGTGATCACGACCGCGTCGAACAGGTCCTCCCAGCCGAGCGCGTCGAGCTTCGCGCGCTGGGCGCGCACCGGTCCGTCGGTCAACAGACCGACGCGGTATTCCTCGCGGAGCTCCCTGGCGAGTGCCTCGGCCCCCGCGACCGGCACGATCGCGTCGGTGATCGCGTCGCGGTAGGTGTCCGCGAGCGCGCCCGCCGAGGCGTCGGTGTCGTGGTCGGCGAGGAGGTCCTCGAAGATCGGCTCGCGGGTCCGGTTGGTGAGATTTCGACGGTGGGCGTCGAGGTAGGCCTCCCGGGAGAGGGTGGGGCCGTCGACCGCTTCGCTCGCCTCGTTGAGCAGCGTCTGGCGGTCGCGTTCGGGGATCGCGAGGGTGTAATCGAGATCGAACGCGACCGCCCTGATGGCCATACCACCTAGTAGTGCGCTTCCCACATGAGTGTGGCGAGACGAACCCGAAAACCCTTGCTCGGGCGCGAACAGCGTGACGCATGGGATTTTTCGACCGACTCGCCGCCCGGATCGACGCGGTCGACAGCGTGCTCTCGGTGGGGCTCGATCCCGATCCCGATCGGCTCTCCGAACACCTCGCCGATCATGACCTGCCGCGCTGGGCGTTCAACCGCCGGATCATCGACGCGACCCACGAGCACGTCGCGTGCTACAAGCCGAACGCCGCGTTCTACGAGGATCCCGACGGCTGGCGCGCGCTCCGCGAAACCGTCGCCTACGCCCACGGCAAGGACGTTCCCGTTCTGCTTGACGCGAAGCGCGCCGACATCGCCAACTCCGCGCGCCAGTATGCGACCCATCTCGACGACGGTGCGGGCGGCCACGCCCGTGCCAGCGGGCACGCAGTCGACGCGATCACCGTCAACCCCTACCTCGGCCAGGACTCGCTCGAACCATTCCTCGCCCGGGGGGCAGGCGTGTTCGTGCTGTGTCGGACCTCGAATCCCGGGGGAGCGGACCTCCAGAACTGCGAACTCGCGAACGGCGAGCGCCTCTACGAGCGGGTCGCCCGGCTTGCCGAGGGCTGGAACGAGCGCGGCAACGTCGGCCTCGTGGTCGGTGCGACCGCACCCGACGAGCTCGAATCGGTGCGCGAACTCGTCCCCGACCTCCCCTTTCTCGTCCCCGGGATCGGCGCACAGGGTGGGGACACGGAGGCCGCGATCGAGTACGGCCTCGCCGACGGTGTCGGGCTCGTGAACTCCTCGCGCGGGATCGTCTTCGCCGGGGAGGGCGAGGCGTTCGTCGGGGCGGCGGGCGAGGCGGCGAAGCGGCTCAAGCGCCGGCTGAACGAGTACCGGTAGC
>PXSV01000142.1 GCA_003022685.1 Halobacteriales archaeon SW_9_67_24
AAGACGGGTTTTTGGAAGGGGTTCGAGGGAGCGAGCAACACGAGCGACCGAGGACCCCTCGTAAAAAAGTGGGTGGTCTAGGCGAGACTCGACCCGTCGAACTCGCCCCGGTCGTAGTCGACCTCCATTGCATCGAGCAGCGTGGGCGCGATGTCGAACAGGTCGGTGTCGTCGCCGACCCGCGCATCGGCGTCGTCAACGAACAGGCAGGCGTTGTCGAAGCTGTGCATCCCGTTTCGCGGGCCGGTGTCGAAGACGCTGCCGTGACCCGAGAAGCCGGCCTTGAGGTCGAAGCCGTGATTCGGGATGGCGACGAGGTCGGGAGCGATGTCGTCGTGAGCGCCGCGGAAGGCGTTTTCCTTCTCGGCCACGCGCTCACAGACCTTCCGGCCGTCGGGGCCTTCGAGGGTTTCGAGCGCCTTCTTGAGTTCGGTGCGTTTGTCCTCGTAGTCCTCCTCGGCGACGCCGCCGCGGGGCTCGCGGCCTTCGAGGTTGATGTAGAACCGCCCGGGGATGAACGCGTACGCCTCGGTGTCGTCGGCGATGTCGGCGAGGCTCTCGTGGTCGTCGCTCTCGAAGTCGAGCCAGCCCTCCTGTTCGAGCCACTCGTTGAAGTGAACCTCGTGATCTTGGACGGTGAACCCGTGGTCCGAGGCGACAGCCATCGTCACGTCGTCGGGAAGCATCTCGCGCAGCCGGCCAAGGTACTCGTCGACCTTGCGATAGAAGTCGAGGAACTCCTCCTTGTACTCGCCGTCGCGCTCGTAGTCCTCGAAGAGGAAGTGGTTCACCCGGTCGGTGGTCATGAACACCCCGAACAGCATGTCCCAGTCGTCCTGTTCGACGTAGTGGCTGAAGGCCTCGAAGCGGGCGTCGAGGGTCACGTGGGCGTCCTCGATGAACTCGCTCTTGTCGTCGTCGTGGCCGAGCTTCGCGTTGTTGTCGATCCGGTAGCCGAGTCCGGTGAGGCTGTCCCGAAGCTCGTCGGGGTAGGCGGCCTCGTCGACGCCGGGCGAGAGAAAGCCCGACACCATCCGCTGGACGTCGCGCTGGGGCGGGAAGGTGACGGGAACGTTCATCACGGTGGCGTCGCGGCCCTCGTCCTCGACGCGATCCCAGACGCGGGTCGCCTGGACGTCCCGGCCCATCGGAACGTAGGTCTCGTAGGAGCCGACTTCTCGATCCTGAAAACCGTAGACGCCCGTCTCGCCGGGGTTCACGCCGGTCGTGAGGGAGGGCCAGCACGCGCTCGATTCGGGGGGAACGATCGAGTCGATCGCGCCAGCGCTGCCCTCGCGGGCGAGCGTGGAGAGGTTCTCGAAGACGTCGGGGTTGTCATCGATCAGGCTGTACGGCACGCCGTCGATGCCGAAGAAGGCGACGCGCGGGGCGTCGTCGCCACGGATGCGGTCGAACAGTCCCATGGGGCGGCTACTCCCGAAGGGCACAAAGAACGTTCGTTTCGGCGTCGCTCCACGGGATCGGGGCCGCCGGGAGCCGCTAGGTGGTCAGTGCTCGCCGAGCGGCTGTCCGCAGGCCGGACAGCTCGCCGTCCCGTCGTCCGCGTCGTCGATCGTGGACGCGCTGTTCTCGGGAACCACCGTCAGGTGATGCAAGCCGGCAGCGGGACGTTTTGCAGCCATCACGACCATCGTTACGGCCCCCGCACCCAAAAGACTGTCCATAATTTTAACACATTCATCGAGTGCCCTGCATAACCATGAGGAATACGAGGGTTTTCGTCGGCGAAACCCGTTGGGGGGGTATGTTCGAGCGAAACGTCGGTGGCTTCGATCGGATCGCCCGCGGCGTGGTGGGTACGTGCCTGGTCGCGGTCGCGTTCGGCGCGTTCCTGGCCGATCGGCGCTCGATGGCGGTCGTCGCGGCGCTCGGGAGTGCCGGGCTGCTGTTCAACTTCGCCACGGCGCGCTGTGGACTGAACAAGCTGCTCGGCATCGATACCTGTCCGCGGGAGTAGGGACCTGAGCGCTTGACTCTGCGGTGGCGCGCGCTCACGCTCGTGTGCGAGCGATGCGAGGCGCGAGCGCAGCGAGCGTCTCGATGCGAACGGGGAGCACAGCGACCCGTGAGCGACAGCGGGCACCGAGCGTACGACATCATGCGAGGGATGACCGAGCGACGAGCGGCGCAAAGGAAGTGAGGGCCGCCGAGCGAAGGAATCGGCTGGGGAGGGTGTGGCTTTCATTTGTATCGGATGTAGCAGCAGAAGCGGTTCCTCGATCGAAACCGGCCGTTCTTCTTCGAGTCAGTACATCGATCCGCCCACCGAAACGACTCGCAGATTCAGTTGAACTCTTCTTCGTAGAGGTCCTGGGCGTGTTCGATCGCGTCGTAGGCCGCCTCGCGATCCTCCCAGCCCTGGGTCTCGACTTCCTTGCCCGCTTCCAGATTTTTGTAGGTCCCGAAGAACTCGTCGATCTCGTCGAGTTGCTGCTGGGTGATGTCCTCCAAGTCCTCGATGTGGTCGTAGCGGGGGTCTTCCGAGGGGACGGCGATCACCTTGTCGTCCTGCTCGCCGTCGTCGTCCATCTTCATCAGCGCGACGGGGCGGGCTTCGATGATACAGCCAGGGAACGTCCGATCCTCGACGAGCACTAAGACGTCGAAGGGGTCCTCGTCGTCGTAGTAGCTCCGCGGGATGAACCCGTAATCCGAGGGGTAGTGAACGTTCGAGTGGAGCACGCGATCGAGGACGACGCCGGGAACGTCCTTGTCGTACTCGTATTTGTTGCGCTCGCCCTTGAGACACTCCACGACCGCGTAGATCTCCTCGGGCGGATCGGGGCCCGTTTCGAGGTCTTCCCAGAGGTTCGTCATCGACCGGACCTGCAACAGGCAGCCAAAAAGCGTTTTCTGTTCGCCCTGCACCATCAGCTATCGATCGTGACGCCGGACCTCTTTTCGGGGATATTCCACGGTCGTGGCAGTATTCGCCGCCGAACCCGGCAGTCCGCCGGATGAGGTTGCAAACTATTAAATAGAAGGGTGACATATCCGGAGTCGATGTCAGAGGCACAAGCGGCATCGGACCGGAGCATCGCGCGCGACCTAACGGCATTCCAACAAAACATCCTCGTCATCCTTTCGGACGAGCCGATGTACGGCCTCGCGATCAAGCGCCAGCTCGAGGAGTACTACGACTCGGAGGTCAACCACGGGCGACTCTACCCCAACCTCGACGACCTCGTGGAGCTGGACCTCGTCGCCAAAAGCGAACTCGACAAGCGCACCAACCAGTACGAACTCACCGACGAGGGCTACGACGCGGTCGTCGACAAGCTCGACTGGACGTTCTCGAAGTTCGTGACCGACGGCGACCGCGCCGACACCGTGCGCGATCTCGTCGACGACAACGCGTAAGACGGCGACCCGCGACGATTTTTTGCCGCGTGAGAACCCTTAGCGAGCGCGTCGGCTACGTCGTCGTGTCCACGACCTCGTAGCTCACGTTGCCGTCGCGGAGTTCGCCCGTGTGGGCCGACAGCCGGTCCGCGACCGCGAGCAGACAGACGTCGAGCCCCTTCGTGGCGGCCTCTCGGACCGCGATCGCCGTGCCGAACCGGATGTCGGGCTCGACGCCCGCCGTTCGCACCGCGGCCAGGGCCTCGGTGCCCGCCGTCGCCACGAGGTCGTGGTCCGCAGCAGCGGCGGCGACGGCGTCCGAATCGAGCGCCGCGCTGCCGCCCGCTTGCACCTCGGGCACCGACAGCACCGTCACCGTTCCCAACTCGTAGTCGAGCACGCCCGTAAAGTCCGTGACGCCGACGTCCTCGCCGGCCGCGGCGTCGGTGACTGCAATCGCGGTTGCACTCCCTGCGTCGCCCGCCGTCGCGCGGAGCACGCCGTCGCCCATCGCGAGCGAGACCGTCGAGCCCTCGTCGACCGCGGTCGTGGCGAGCGCGGTGTCGACCTCGACCTCCTCGATGACGTCCGCGGCGACGTGATCGACGAACCCGCGGAGCTCGTCGGTCCTGGTCAGCAGCCAGTCGACGCCTTCGTTGGTGACCTCGTACCGTCCGCGGCCGTGTTTCTCGACGTAGCCCTCCTCGATCAGGTCCTTCAGGTAGTCGCTCACCGCCTGGGAGGTCACGCCGATCGCGTCGGCGACCTCGCGCTGGCTGACCGCCGGCTGGCGCTCGGCGATCCCCGTGAGGATCCGATAGCGGGTGGCGTTGCGCTTGCTCCGGAGCACCGCCGCCTCCCCGGCGTCGTCCGCGTTCGGCGTCATCGTCGACGGTGGACGCCGCGAACGCAAGTATTTTTGGTCTATCCCGAGTTCGGTTGTGCTCCGATGCCGTTCACGGCCTCCAGCGAAACCCGACTTGTCCTCTCGACTCGGAACCGGCCGGGTCACCGGCGTCACCAGCAACCGAAGGTTCGAGTTGTCGATTTTGATCGCTTCGAGCGACTCAGAAACAACGAACAGGTCCCTATTTGTCGATCAGTGAATGCTTCAATCCGTTTCCGTGCCGTTCAACGTCGTTCTGGCTCGAAGTGGCCGTCCCGAACACGACGATTTAGCTCTCGGCTTCGTCGCCCCTCGAACGAACGGGATCACAGCAAAGGCGCTCAGAAGCCGGATTTCGACGCGCAATCCGTGCTTGTCGGCGAAAAGTCCTCCTTCTGTCAGTTATATCTATTTGCGCGTCGAGAGGGAGCTATTCGGCACTCCCCATCGGAACACCGTTCTCGCCTCGCGGGAGGTACTCGCGGTCGCCCGGTTCGACCTGAAGTTCGTCGTTCTCGACGACGACCTCGCCGCCGACGATGGTGTGGGTCGGCAGGCCGGTGAGGTCGTCGCCGTGGAACGTCGAGTGCTTTTCGAGGTCGACGATCACCATGTCGGCGTCGGCACCCTCGACGAGTGCTCCTTTCCGGGGGTAGAGTCCCCACCGTTTGGCGTTGTTTTCGGCACAGACCTCGACCACCCGCTCCATGCTGATCCGGTTTTCGTTGACGCCCTCGCTCATCATCACCGGCAGGAAGTACTCGATGCCGTTGTTGTCGCCTGGGATCGCGTCCCACATATCCCCATATTGGCCCTCGCCCTTCTCCTTGAACTCGATCTTGTGCGGGCAGTGGTCGGTACCGAGATAGTCGACTACCCCAGTCCGCAATCCTTCCCAGAGCCGCTTCTTGCTCCGCTCTTTCCGGAGCGGGGGCGAGATCTTCCCCCAGACCCCGAGGTCCTCGTCGTTAGTGTGGGCGAGAAAAGCCGGCAGGGTCTCGGCGTGGAGGTTGACGCCCTGCTCTTGAAATCGCTCGCAGACGTCGACGCCCTCGGCGGTGCTCATGTGGACGATGTACGCCCGGGACTCGGTGTACTCGGTGAGCTGGCCGATCTGCTCGATCTGCATTGCCTCGGCGACGTTCGGCGAGGCCTCCGTCCACGCTTCGAGGTCGTTGCGCCCCTCGTCCTGGAGCTCCTGGCGGCGCTCGTAGGCGAGGTCCTCGTTTTCGGCGTGGAACATCACCACGCCCCCATTGACGTCCGAAACCGTATCGAGCACCTGGTACACGCGCCCGGCGTCGGAGTGGTCGATCCCGAGCTCGGGGCTCGCGTGCTTGTACCAGTTGAAGAACACTTTGAACGACCGGATCCCCTCGTCGACGAGTCCTTCGATCTCCTCGACGTGGTGGTCCTGGTGGATGATCGCGTGGTACGCGAAGTCGATGTAGGAGTTCTCGCGGCCGACCTCGCGGAAGAACTCCATGTCGGGGAGGTACGGCTCGCGCTGGAGCAGGAAGTTGACGACCGTCGTCACGCCGCCGTGGACCGCGCCACGGGTCTCGGTCTCGAAGTCGTGTTCGAGACCTGCGTGATAGTCCTCGAACTCGTAGCGGGAGAGTCCCCAGTGGACGTGCGGGTCGATGAATCCCGGGACGAGGTAGTTCCCCTCGGCGTCGATCTCACGGTCGGCATCGGGGAGGTTCGCTTCGGTTCCCACCGCGACGATCCGGCCGTCGGCGGCCGCAACGCCACCCAGAATCGTGCCGCCTGGCGTCACCACTCGTGCGTCGACCACGCGCAGGTCTGCTCGTGTCATCGTCGTTCATCACTCGACGCGCGAGAACTTAACTCTCCGGGGCAGTGAGACCGAGCGATGAGAGCGGTCGATCGTTCGTTCGTAGCGGTCACTCCTCGGCACTCGTCCGAACCCGGTCGGCGAGCGTCTCGTGACACTCCGTGGGATGGGTGGGGTAGACCGCAATCGGTTTCGGTTCGTTCGCGACGTGGATGGCGAGCTCGTGGCGCTTCCGGTAGCTCCAGTAGAGGCTCGCCACGCCGACGGCAGCGAACCCGGTCCCGACGAGGGGGTTCCGCGTCGTGCCGACGAAGACGCCGACACCGACGAGGACCACGCTCATGACCACGAGGTCCCATTCGGCACTCTTGAGGCCGACTTGAGTGATGTTTCCATGCTGGATCTTGATCCTCGTCTCGTCGTCTCGATCGACGTAGACGCCCGTCTCGTTGTACCCGATCCAGCCGCCACGCCGGAGTCCCATTCGGGTGATCGTCGTCTCGTCCGGGTCGTCGCGGTCGTTCATGCGGGTGCGTGGCGGCACGATCACTTCCGAGTTACGGGGCCAGTCGCGGATGGGCACGAAAACGAGAACTCGTACCGGCGATCAGTCGTTGGCGACCTCGGGTTCGCTCGGCTCCCCGCCGAGGAACCGTGCGTGATACGGCGTGAACGCGTCGTCGTCCTCGGTGATCTCCTCCCACGCGGTCAGGCCGCGCTCCTCGGCGGTCCCGGGGATGGTGTTGTCGAGTACGAACGCGGCGATGCCGCCGACGGCGATCGGCGTGCCGAGGATGATGCCGACGGTCTGGGCGACCGTGGAGAGGCCGAGCACCGCCCCCAGAACCGGCACGCTCGCGAGGCCGGCTTCGAGCGTGATGTCCGAGGCGTTCTGGACGTTGGTGACGTACTCCGGGATCGACAGCCCGGCGAACAAGCCGAAGCCGAGCACGAACACGTTCCGGTTCTGATTGAGATCGACGTACTGGAGCTGTGAGAGGCCGACACCGACGATCTGGGCGAACATCGCGAGGAACAGCCCCCCGACGATCGCGCTCGGGATCGTCGTCACCAGCGCGCCGAAGTAGCCGACGAACCCGACGAGGATCATCACGACCGCACCGACCTGGACGACGTACCGCGAGGCCACCCCCGTGATGCCGATCGCACCGATGTTCTCGGTGTAGGAGGTCGAGCCGTTGCCGGTCCCCATGATGCCGGCGAAGACGTTGCCGAGCCCTTCCATGCCGAGCCCGTGGTTGACCCGTCGCGCGTTGGGCGCGCCCTCACCGGCCATCCGGGCGACGGAGTGGTAGTCCCCGAAGCTCTCGATTGCCGAGGCGAGCATTCCGGCGATCATCCCCGCGATGAACGAGGTCGTGAAGAGCGGGAGCCCCCACTGGAACGGCACGATCACGCGGAGCGGGGGTGCGTTCGCGACCGGGCTCAGATCCACGAGACCGGGGACGAGCCCGGTAACCGAGAGGACGAGGGCCAACAGGTACGCCCCGCCGAGCCCCAACAGAACGGGAAACAGTTTGAACAGCCGGGAGTAGCCGTCGAGGTACTGCGAGAACAGCACGATGAGCGCGAGCGTCAGCCCGACGAGATACCAGTTGTTCGTCGCGCTCGTGATCTGTGGCACGGTGAGGAGCGCGAGCCCGATCAGCGCGATCACCACCGCGATCACGAGCGGGCCCACGTACCGCTTGAGCCGGCCGAAGAGCCCGAGGTAGCCGATCCCGACCTCGACGAGACCGGCGACGATGACCGCACCCTGGAGCTCGCGGATCATCGTCGTCGGGGCGGCGTCGCCCGTCGCGAGCACCCCGATGATCGCGAGCGCAGGGCCCAGCATCGAGAACGTCCCGCCCTGGACGATCGGATAGCGGTTCCCGACCGTCGCCTGTGCGAGCGTCGCGACCCCCGAAACCACGAAGAAGGTCGCCACGAGCTGGGCGGTCTGTGCGGCGTCGAACCCGATCGCCCCCGCGAGCACGAGCGGGATCGCGATCGTGGAGCCGATCATCGTCAGCCAGTGCTGGACGCCGAGCAACGCCGACTGGCCGAGCGGCGGTTTGTCGTCGATCCCGTACTCGACCATGCTGCTCTCGTGCGCTCCCGTTTCCCCGGTACCCGTCTCGGCGCTCATGGTCGCCCCCGATCGATGTCTCGACTGTGGTATGCCATCTCTTGTGCCCTTCTGCCGAACCCATGGTAAATGGAGATATAAAACTATGGGTCGTCGTCACGAGCGGCGAGCGGAACCGATCCCAGACCGACGCGCTCGTCGTTGTCTCCACGGTTCCGAGCGGACGGATCGATCCGACGCAAGTTACTTGTCGTCGTTGGGAGACGGTGTCGGTATGGGAAGCCGACCGGAATACGGGGTCCACGCCGAACTGAACGTCCCCGTCGAGACCCGCGACGGCACAGCGCTCGCGACGGACGTCTACCGACCGGCCGACCCGGACACGAACGCACCGATCAAGGAGCCGAAACCGGCGCTGCTCGACCGGACCCCCTATGGAAAACGAGGGCGGATGGAGCGCCACGGCGAGTGGTACGCCGAGCGCGGGTACGTCGTCGCGATTCAGGACTGTCGCGGCCGGTTCGACAGCGAGGGCGAGTACTACGTCTTCGTCGACGAACCCGAGGACGGGTATGATACTGTGGAGTGGCTCGCCGACCGCTCATACTGTGACGGCCAGGTCGGCACGATCGGCACTTCGTATGGGGCGTGGGTCCAGAGCGCGCTCGCGACCCAGGACCCGCCCCACCTCGAAGCGATGTTCGTGAACCAGGGGGCCGCCAACGGGAGGGAGGCAACCTTCCGTCACAACGGCACGTTCGAACTCCGGTGGCTCTGCTGGGCGCTCACCCTCGGCGGCGGGTTCGCGAAGCGTGCCCTGGGGAACTCGGATATCCAGACGCTCCTCGCGGACGTCGACGTCCGGGACGTGCTCGCCGACGGACCGATCCATCGAGGACAGTCCCCGCTCCGGCACATCCCGAACTACGAGGAGTGGGCGTTCGACATCATGACGCAGGGGGCGGCGAGCGACGATCTCTGGCAGTCGCCCGGCATGAACTTCGAGCGCCACTACGACGGGATGGCCGACGTGCCAACCGTATATGCGGGCGCATGGTACGACTCCTACACCAAGGCCACCTGCGACAACTTCGCGGCGCTCGCCGATCGGAAGAACGCGGATCAGTTCCTCCTGATGGGGCCGTGGACCCACGGCTGGAACGGGTATCCCCTCCCCTCGTGGAACAAGCCCTACTCCGGCGAACTCGCCTTCGGCGAGGCCGCACTCCGGGACTATCAGGAGACCCGCCTCCGATTCTTCGATCACTACCTCAAGGGCGAGGATTCGTGGAGCGACCAGGCCACGGTGGAGTTCTTCCGGATGGGAACCGGCGACGGCGGCCGAACCACCGAGGGTCGGCTGTTCCACGGCGGGGAGTGGTCGACGGCCGACGAGTGGCCGCCAGGCGACGTCGAACACACCACTTACTACGCCCACGGCGACGGGACCCTCTCGACCGCCGAACCCGACTCGGAGGGCGGCGCGACGAGCTACGAGTTCGATCCCAAAGATCCCGTCCCCACTCTCGGCGGCAACTGCTCGTCGTACATCACCTACGAACCGCGCGAGGAGAACCTGATCGAGTATCCGCTCGCCGAGCGCAACCTCCACGACATCACCGGTCGGGGCGGGTTCGACCAGCGTACCCGCGAGGACACCTTCGGCGCGGAGCCGCCGTACGGCCCGCTGGAACACCGCGACGACGTGCTCGTCTTCCGTACGCCGCCGCTCGACGAGCCGGTCGAGATCGTCGGCCCGATCCGGGTCCGGATCCACGCCGAAACCGACGCCCCCGACACCGACTTCACCGCGAAGCTGATCGAGGAGTACCCACCCAGCGAAGGGTTCCCGAACGGGTTCGCGCTCAACCTCGCCGACTCGATCTGTCGAGCACGGTACCGGGGCTACCGCGACGAACCCGACTTCGTCGAGCCCGGCGAGGTCTACGAGTTCGCGATGGAGCCGTACCCGACCGCGAACGTCTTCGCGGCCGGCCACCGCATCCGGCTCGACATCTCCTCGTCGAACTTTCCCCGGTTCGACGTGAACCACAACACCGGCGGCCCGCTCTACGGCGACCGCGAGTATCGGGTCGCGACGAACACCGTTCACCACAGCGCCACCCATCCGACTCGAATCGAGCTGCCGGTTCGACGAGCCTGATCGGGTCAGGGACGGACAGTTCTGGATTTCACGGCAACACTTATACTCGCGGTGGGGCTACGGGAGAACCGTGTTCGTATGAGTCACACGAACAACCGACGCGAAACGGATCGGTCGTCGACGGGCGGTGACGGCGGATGAAACCCGCCGCGTTCCAGTACCACCAGCCGTCGTCGGTGGCGGAGGCGACCGACCTCCTCGCGGAGCACGAGCACGACGCCGAGTTGATGGCGGGCAACCAGTCGCTCGGTATCGTGATGGCGAACCGCCTGGCGACACCGGAGCACATCGTCGACCTCAACGGTGTCGACGACCTCGATTACGTCGACGTCTCCGCCGAACGAGTCGAAATCGGGGCGCTGACGAGTCACCGCACCATCGAAACTTCGACAGCTCTCGCCGACGCGCTACCGATGTTCCCGGCGGCGGCCGAACAGATCGCCGGGCCGAGCGTCCGCAACCTCGGCACGCTCGGCGGGAGCGTCGGTGAAGCCGACCCTGCGGGGAACTACCCAGCAGTTCTCACCGCACTCGACGGCGATCTCCACATCGTGTCCACGGATGGGGAGCGCACCGTGGCGGCGTCGGAGTACTTCATCGCGTACATGTTCACCGACCTCGGGGAGGACGAGCTGATCACCGGCGTCTCGATCGATCGGGGGCCGTTCCCCACCGAACGCACCGGGATGGTCTTCCTCGAACAGAAGCCCGCGGCCCAGACGTGGCCGACGATCAGCGCGGCCGCGGCCGTCCGGGGCGACGATCCGGACGCCACCGAACCCGCGATCGAGGACGCCCGCGTCGCGCTCGCCAACGCCGCCGATGTCCCGCTCCGTGTCGAGGATGCCGAGGCGGCCGTCGAGAGCGAGCCGCTCGGCGAAGCACCGCTCGCGTCGGCCGCCAACGCCGCGAGTGAGGCCGCCGAACCGGGCGAGGAGATGCACGCCGACGCCGAGTACAAGGAGGAGTTGGCCGGCGAGTACACCCGGCGCTCGCTCGAAACGGCGTACGAACGCGCGGTCGACACCGCGGACACGACGGACACCACGAAACCATGATGGAATTCGACGGCGAATTCACCTCGGATCACCCGCGCGACGAGCTCTGGAACTACTTCACCGATCCAGAAATCCTTGCCGATTGTGCGCCAGGCTGTGACGAGATCGTGATGGAATCCCCCGGTGAACTGTCGGCGACGATCACGGTCGGTGTCGGGAGCGTCAAGCCGACGTTCGACGTCGATATGATGGTGACACGCGCCGAGGCGCCCGAGACCCTTGAAATGGATGTGGGTGGCGACGCCAGCCGTAACTCCTTCGAAGCCGTCGCCGAGATGAATCTCGTCGAGAACGGCGACGGGACGACCGCCACATGGGAGGCCCGCACGAACGTCGCCGGCCTCATCTCTAGTATGGGCCAGCGTGCGCTCGGCAGCGTCTCGTCCCGGATCGTGAACAACTTCTTCGAGGATCTCGAAGCGAAAGCCGACGAGGGCGTCCCCGCCGAGTCGAAGCTCGAGGCCAAACCCGATGCCGAAGCCTCGATCGAGAGCTGAACCGTCGGCGAATCCTTGGCCCCCGTGCCGCTGCGTCCGTCCGGTTTTCACTCGCGGTCGCCCGCCGAACGGTCGTCGGAAACACCGCGGTCGGACTCGCTTCGCTCGTCCGCCGACGTTCGCAGGCCTTCGGCCTGCTCACCACCGTCGAAGTCGCTTCTCTCTCCCGACGAGAATCGCGCACCTTTGGCGCGCTCGCCGCCATCGGTCTCGGCGCTCGCCTCGCCGTCGGCTCCCTCGACGACCGCCGGTTCTTCGGTCGTTTCCCCCTCGCGGATCCACGCCCGGACCCGGTTCGGCGTCGCGGGGATCCGGTCGACGACGACGCCGAGCGGTTCGAGCGCGCGGTTGATCGACGACGCGATGCTCGCGGGGGCGTCGATCATCCCACCCTCGCCCGTGCCTTTCGCCCCGGTCGTAGTGAACGGTGAGGGGGTCTCCGAGTGGTCCATCTCGGTGTTCGGGACGTTCTTGATCGACGGCAGCAGGTAATCGAAGAACGTCACAGCTTGAGGTTGGCCCGACTCGTCGTACCCGAACTCCTCCATCAGGGCGGCCCCGATGCCCTGGGCGATGCCGCCGTGGGCCTGGCCCTCGACGATGACCGGGTTGAGCTGGGTCCCGCAGTCACGCAGCGTATAGAACTTCAGGATCTCGACCTCACCAGTCCGCGCATCGACCTCGACGATCGGCGCGTTGACCGCGAACGCCGCGGTCGGATACACGGGGAACTTGCCCGCGAGAGCCTCGTCGAACTCCGGGAGCACGGCGGCAGGGTGCTCGTAGTCGTAGCTCGCTCGTGTCAGCCGGTCGCTGCCGCGCCCGCCAGCGGCGTCGAGTTCGGCGAGATCCGCGAGATCGAGCGAGTCGTCGCCGTCGCGGCGCTCGACCGCTCCGTCGCGGTACTGAACGCCGTCCTCGTCGACGCCCCACTCCTCGGCGGCGAGCGTTTCGAGGTTCGCCTTCATCGTCGCGCCGAGCCCCTGGGCCGCCCCCGAGAGCATCACCGCCATCCGGGAGGCAGCAGCGCCGTACTCGGTGGGGGCGGCCACGCTGTCGAGGTACTCGACCTCGATCGCGCTCGGGAGCACCTCGAGCTCGTCGGCGAGCAGCTGCGTGACGATGGTTTGGTGGCCCTGACCCGACGAGTCGGTGGCGAGAAAGGCTCTGACGTTCCCCTCGCGGGTGATCTCGGCTCTGAGGTGTTCGGGGAGCTCGGCGACGTCCTCGCGGTCGCGCTCCGCGAGCGCGTCACGGTCGGAGCGCTGGCGGTCGGTCCAGTCCGAGCCGCTCACGCCTGGCTCGATGTGAAGGGTGTAGCTCACCCCGCGATACAGGCCCTCCTCCCGGCGTGCCTCGATCGTGTCGGGATCGAGGAGGCCGCCGTCGAGCTCTTCTTCCTCCACACGGTCGCGGAGGTGATCGAGCGCCGCCGGGTAGTCCCCCGAGTCGTAGATGTTGTGCGAGGGAATCTCATGGGGCATCTGATCGGGCGTGACGAAGTTCATCCGACGGAACTCCGTGGCACGCCGAACCCGCGGTAGGCGGTCTGGGCGGTCTTGTTCGTCAGTACGAGGTCGTAGTCGTAGCGAACATTCGGGATGTCGTAGGCGTCGGTGAGCACCGAGAGCGGTTTGAGCGCCTGGTTCACGGGATAATGGGGCCACGCGCCGAAATCGTCGACGAAGTAGGTGTCGAGCCCGCGGATCGCACCGTCGTCATCGACCGCGAGCCTCGCCTCGTACTCGCGCTGGGTGGAGTGCATATCGCCGCCCTGGAGGTTCTCGACGCGATCCTCGACGAATTTTACGGGGGTGCCGTCGAGCTCCTCTTCCTCCACACGGTCGCGGAGATGATCGAGCGCCGCCGGGTAGTCCCCCGAGTCGTAGATGTTGTGCGAGGGGATCTC
>PXSV01000143.1 GCA_003022685.1 Halobacteriales archaeon SW_9_67_24
AGTCGGGGGTCGACACCGCCGTTTTCCGTTGGGTTGTTCGGATCGGACATGATCCGCCGGGGACGTTCCGCTGTACCGTCGTATAGGTGGACGCTAGGCGACTAGCGGGTGGACGTTCGAAGCGCCGAGTGTGTGGCACACGGCAGGGAACCACGCTCGTGACACTCCTCGACCGTCTTCGGCGCTTCCCTGCTTCGAATCGAGTCCGGCAACGAGCCGGTCGTTCGACCGAGACTCGTCTGCGAGTTCGTCCCGAACAGCTCTAGGGGGTTGTCCGCGTCGAACTCGTCGTTGACGCGGTACTCGAAGCGCGCCTGGCTGTGGCCGAACCGGTAGGCCGCCCCCGCGAATTCGAGCGGCAGGTAGGCGTCGTTGCCCCGATCGAGCGTGCAATACTCGCGCTCGTCGAGGACTTCCTCGACGATATCGGGCTGGCAGACCGTCGGCAGAAAGTCGTGGAGAACGACTCACTGGTAGTGCCACCGCACGAGCTGTTGGGCCTCGCCGAACACCTCCTCGTCTTCCTCGTCGCGCAGCCAGTCCACGACCCGGTTGTGGAACTTGAGCATCGCGTGCTGGAACTGGGCGATCATGAGGTTCTCGTCGTTGCGCGGATCGCCGATGATCGCCGTCTCGTCGTGGGTGCGCGGGAGGTCGTTCGGCTTCCCCTCGTCGTTGAGTCCGAGCAGGAGCTTCTCGTCGTCGCCGGAGTGTGGTTCCGAGCCGAACGTCGACTGGTAGAGATGCCGGGAGACGTCGGGCCCCGAGCTGTAGACGTTGTCGAGGTCGAGCCGCGGCGTCCGGAAGTTCCGGAGCGCGTCGGGGTCGTTCTGTCGGCTGAGGCTCGACAGCGGGTCGAGCGTGGTGTCGTGATCGTTGCCGTCGTCAGTCATGTTGGGTCGTGTTATTGGTCGATTTCGGAACCGCGTAGTCGTCGGGCGATTCTCCGTTTGGCACATCCCCATGAGGGGGTGGCCAGCACTCGCTGCCCTCAATATCGCCTTCGATCGGGGGGATCGTCCTCGTCATTTCTCACCACTCCGCGATGCTGCCGTCCTCGTGACGCCAGACGGGGTTGTGCCAGTCGACGTCGCCGGCGTTGTCGCGGACGCGCTCCTCGTCGATGTCGATTCCCAGCCCCGGTTCCGTCGGCAGTTCCACGTAGCCGTCGTCGAACGCGAACTCCGAGCGGTTCTCGAGGTAGTGGAGAACGTCCCTCGTCTCGTTGTAGTGGATGTCGAGGCTCTGTTCTTGGATGAGGGCGTTCGGCGAACAGGCGTCGACCTGGAGGCAGGCGGCGAGCGCGATCGGCCCCAGCGGGCAGTGCGGAGCCATCGAGACGTCGTAGGCTGCCGCCATCGCGGCGATCTTCTTCACCTCGGTGATCCCGCCGGCGTGTGAGAGGTCGGGCTGAACGATGTCCACGGCACCCTGCTCGAACAGTTCCTTGAAATCCCACCGCGAGAACAGTCGCTCGCCGGTGGCGATCGGCACGTTCGTCCGCGACGCGACCTGCGCCAGCGCGTCGTTGTGTTCCGGCAGGACCGGCTCCTCGACGAACATCGGTTCGTGTGGCTCCAGCGCGCTCACGAGGCGCTTGGCCATCGACTTCGATGCGCGTCCGTGAAAGTCGATGCCGATGTCGACCGACGGCCCGACGGCCTCGCGGACGCGAGCGATCCGTTCGACGGCGGCCGCGACCGCAGCAGGGGCGTCGACGTGTCGGAGCTCCGCGGTGGCGTTCATCTTCAGCGCCGAGAAGCCCTCGTCGACTTTTTCGGTGGCCGCTTGGGCGACCCCTTCGGGCCGGTCGCCACCGATCCACTGGTAGACCCGAACCCGGTCACGAGCCCGCCCGCCGAGCAACTCGTAGACCGGCGCGCCGAAGTGTTTGCCCTTGATGTCCCAGAGCGCCTGGTCGATGCCGGCGATGGCGGACATCAGGATCGGACCGCCGCGATAGAACCCGCCACGGTACATCGTCTGCCAGTGGTCCTCGATGCGGAGTGGGTCCTCGCCGAGGAGGTAGCCGTCGAGCAGTTCCTCGACGGCCGTCCGGACGGTCCGCGAACGGCCCTCGACGACCGGCTCGCCCCAGCCGACGAGCCCGTCGCTGGTCTCCAGCCGGAGGAACAGCCATCGCGGTGGCACCGAGTACAGCTCGTAATCGACGATTCGCATTCTGTCAACTCCCTCCGTGATACGACATCACACGTGATCATCGTCCCTAATGGAAAGCTATCAGTTAAGGATTTTCGTGACAGTGCTGGCATTAACCAGTACAGGCCCTCTTCGCAGGTTTTACGGTTCAGAATGGAGCCCTTTGATTATCGACCCGTTCACTATTAGAGAGCTCGCCGGGAACTCGCCACGGGCGTAAGCGGTCGAACGATACGCTGAAACGGGCAAGAAACGGTATTTCTGCTCACTGCGTCTCGGTTTTGGAGCGCTCGGACCGGCGACGATCCGTTCGCTAATACTGGACACGTTTAATCCCGTGGCGACCGAACCGTGGCCCATGACGGACTACCCGGTTCGTGCAACGCGGACATCCGTCCGAGTGATCGAGGCATTGCTGGAGGTGCGGGAGGCCGGCGTCACCGAACTGGCGGAGCGGCTCGACCTCTCGAAGAGCGCCGTTCACAACCACCTGGTAACGCTGGAGCGGGTCGGTTTCGCCGTCAGCGATGGGGGGCGGTACCGGCTCGGACTCCGGTTTCTCGACGTGGGGATGAACGCCCGGAACGGGAGGGATCTCTGTCGGGTAGCGATGGCGGAGGTCGACGCACTCGCCGATCAAACGGACGAAATGGCGGCGCTCGTCGTTCCGGAGTTCGACCACGCTGTCTATGCCGTGGCCGCCTCCGGCGGGAGGGGGTTGCCGGTTCGCCTCGGAAGCCGCGTTCCGCTCCACGCTACCGCTCCCGGCAAGGCCGTTCTGGCGTCCGCTTCCCCGTCGGTTATCGACGAGTACATCGAAACGCATGGGCTCGCTGCGCTCACGCGGCGAACCACGACCAGCGCGGCCGCTCTCCGTGAGGAACTGAGCACCATCGGCGATCGGGGGCTCGCCTTCGATCGTGGCGAGGCCTTCGACGGGGTGCGCTCGGTCGCCGCGCCGATCCGGAGCCAGGAAGGGACGGCCGGTGCGCTCGCGGTCGTCGGCCCCGGTGAGCGCTTCTCCGGGAAGCGATTGGAAGAGGACCTCCCCGGTCTCGTGCTTACTCACGCGAACGACATCGAACTCGCGCTCTCCGAGTGACCGTCGTGCATGGGGAGTGTCCTGATCCGGCCTGGGGAGTGCCGTTCGCTGTTGGAGAACGCCTCGGTCATCGAAAGCGCGTCGATCGAGCGCGAGTACTGCCGAACACGTCGGGAATCGGTACGGTGTTCGAAAGCGAACGACCGGTGAGACGCAACTGAATGCCCAGCTTCAGCAACAATTGCGGCGTCGCTTCTGGCTCCACGAAACCTCTCGATCCCGTCCACACGACCGTCGCGGCGGGGTGGATTTCCGCAGAGAGCACCGAAATCACGCCGCCCCTCACGTTTCGGCCTTCTCCAAACATTCCCGTTACGTGGGACCTGGGATTCTTTCACGCCGATCCGTCGGGACGGCCGACCGTGAGTATTTACCCGCCAAGACCCAACGTCATTCGATGGCTGACCAAGAGGACAGTTCCGGGGACCGCGGGCGCGTCTCGCCCGCCATCGCCCTCGCGCTGGTGCTCGTCGTGGGGGCCGTCGGCGGCGTGGCGTTCGCCCAGTCGACCGCCGATGGACCGTCTGGGAAAACGGTCCTTGAAAACGCTCACGAACAGTATCGGAGCGCGGAAACCCTGACCGGCAGCGCCGATATCACCGTCTCGAACGCGACCGACGAACGCTCGGCAACCGTCGAGTACGCGCTCGCCGAGGAGGGCGTACGCATGAGCGCCGCGTACGACGGCACGACGATGGCCGCCGGAACGAACGGCAGCGTCGCGTGGGTCTCGGCCCCCGAGGTCGGCGTCCAGCGGGCGTGGAACGTCGAGAACGCGTCGTCGTGGGAGGCAAGCGAGGTCTGTGAAGCCGTCCAGAACAGAGCGGGCGAGACGGAGTTGCCGAACCGGTCCACACTTCCGGACGACGTGGACGCCTCGGCAATGCAGGAGAACGTCTCGGCACTCCGGGAGAACGTCTCCGCCGTCGACTGCGAGTCACTGACGACGGAGTGGGCGAACACGAAGCAATCGGCGATGGAGAGCGCACCGGCGAACTGGTCCGAAGCGAACCTCACCGCGACTCGGACCGGGACCGAGACGCTCGACGGGACCGAGGCGTACGTCGTCGAACTCGCACACGAAAACGAGAGCATCGACGCCGAGGGAACGGTCTGGGTCGCGACCGAGGACGACCGCGTTCTCAAGCAGCGCGTGAGCGACGGCACGAACGCGACCGTCGTGCGCTACGACGACCAGCGGTTCAACGTCAGCATCGACGAGAGCACGTTCGCGCCGCCGACGGCCCGTGAGAGCGTAGTCGGATCGACGACCTACGACGAGTTCGCGGCGACCCAGGACGCGACCGACCGCGATCTGGCGACGCTCGACGCCGACGGGTTCGCGTTCGAGGGGGCTGCCGTCACGAACGCCGGCGGCGGAACGACCGTCGCCCAGCAGTACGAGAACGGGGCGTCGAACGCCACGCTGCTTACGACCGACGCCGAGAGCCTTCCTTACGACGAGTTGAGCGGGACCGCCGTCTCGGTGAACGGCGACGACGCCACCGCGACCACGCTCGAAGGACGGACGGTCGTCGTCTGGAGCGACGAGGGCGTCACCCACGCCGTCGTGAGCGAGGGGACGAGCGACGAGACGATCGCGCTCGCGGAAGCGGTCTCGGGCTGAGGCTTTCGGGTCGCCACGGTTTCGCGCGAGGCGCGGAACCGCATGGAAAACCCTTTCCGCAATTCTTGCGCATCGAAGAACATGGACATCCGTATCGGCGGGGACGCGAGCGACGAGGAGGCGCACGCCGTCGGGAGCGCGCTGGCCGAACACGTCGGCGAGAGCGTCACGGTCTACGTCGGCGAGGCCGAGGAATCCACGGCCAGCGTCGAACCGCCCGAACCCGAGCCATCCGAACCGCAGTCGCGCGAACCCACCGAGGCAGCCGAGTCGGCCGACCACGGTCCGACCGAGCGCGAGGAGCGCCTGCGCGAGGAGATCGCGGACATCGAACTCGGTGGGCCCGAGAAATACAAGGAGCGTCTCGACGACCAGGGCAAACTGTTCGTCCGCGACCGGCTCGATCTCTGGTTCGGCGACGGCGGGTTCACCTTCGAGGACGGCCGGTTCGCGGGCTTCGACGACTGGCATCCCGACAGCCCCGAAGTCGAGGAGGCGGACCCGAACACCCGACTGCCCGGGGACGGCCTTCTCACCGGCGCGGCGGAGTTCGAGGGTCGGGACATCCACGCGATGGCGAACGATTTCACCGTCAAAGCGGGCTCGATGGCCGAGAAGGGCGTCGAGAAGTTCCTCCGGATGCAACAGCGCGCGCTCAAGACCGGTCGGCCAGTCCTCTATCTGATGGACTCCTCGGGTGGGCGGATCGACCAGCAGACCGGCTTCTTCGCCAACCGCGAGGGAATCGGGAAGTACTACTACAACCACTCGATGCTCTCGGGGCGGGTCCCGCAGATCTGCGTTCTCTACGGCCCCTGCATCGCCGGCGCGGCCTATACACCCGTGTTCGCGGATTTCACGGTGATGGTCGAAGGGATGAGTGCGATGGCGATCGCCTCCCCCCGGATGGTCGAGATGGTGACCGGCGAGGAGATCGACCTCCAAGAGCTCGGTGGCGCGCAGGTCCACGCCGCCGAGTCGGGCAGTGCCGACCTCGTGGCCGAGGACGAGGAGCGCGCCCGCGAACTCGTCGCCCAGCTCATCACCTACCTGCCGGACAACTCGGACGAAAAACCGCCCCGTGCTGACACCGTTCAGCCCGAAAAGTCACCCGACGGGATCGATTCGGTGATCCCCGAACGGCCGAACAAAGGATACGACATCCACGAGGTGATCGACCGGGTCGCCGACCGTGGGTCCGTTCTCGAACTCCGCGAGGCGTACGGCCCGGAGATCGTTACCGCCTTTTGCCGGATCGACGGTCGGCCTGTCGGCGTGGTGGCGAACCAGCCCGCCCACCGCGCGGGCGCGATCTTCCCCGACGCCGCGGAGAAGGCCGCGGAGTTCGTCTGGACCTGTGACGCCTACAACGTCCCGTTGCTCTATCTCTGTGACACGCCAGGCTTCATGGCGGGCTCGCAAGTCGAGAAGGACGGCATCCTCGAACAGGGCAAGAAGATGATCTACGCCACGTCGTCGGCAACAGTACCAAAGCAGTGTGTGGTCCTCCGGAAGGCCTACGGCGCGGGGATCTATGCCATGTCGGGACCGGCGTACGACCCCGAAGCGACCCTCGGCCTTCCATCCGGGGAGATCGCCATCATGGGACCCGAAGCCGCGATCAACGCGGTCTACCGCAACCGGCTCGACGACATCGAGGACGAGGAAGAACGCGCCGAGCGCGAGGCCGAACTCCGCGAGGAGTACCGCGAGGACATCGACGTCCACCGGATGGCGAACGAGGTGGTGATCGACGAGATCGTGCCGCCGAGCGACCTCCGCGAGGAGCTCGCCGCACGCTTCGCGTTCTACGAGGGCGTCGAGAAGTCGGTGCCCGACAAGAAACACGGGACCGTCCTCTGACCGGGGCCATCGAAAGCGGAAAGCGAACCCTGGCGGGTGTCGAGAGAAGCGTTTAGGTCGACACCGTTCCATCGGTGAGTGTGCGCATCGAGAACAGCTTCATTCCCGTCCACGGCGTTGGCGAGGCGACCGAGCGCCGGCTCTGGGAGAACGGCGTCACCCACTGGGACGCGTTCGACGGGTCGAGCGTTGGAACGAAGACCGAGCGGCGTATCCACGAGTTCATCGCCACCGCGCGCGACCGTCTCGACGCAGGTGACGCGGCCTTCTTCGACGACGCCTTTCCGTCGGCCAGCCGGTGGCGGCTCTACGAGAACTTCCGGAACGAAGCCTGCTTCTTCGACATCGAGACGACGGGGCTAGATGCGCGTCACAGCGACGTGACGACCGCGAGCTTTCACCGTGGCGGCGAGACGACCACGCTCGTCCGCGGGGAGGACCTGACTCGGGCGGCGGTCGGCGAGCAGTTCGCCGAGGCCAGCCTCCTCGTCTCCTTTAATGGCAAGCGCTTCGACATCCCCTTCCTCGAACGGGCGTTCGATCTCGACGTTGACCGTCCTCATATCGATCTCATGTACCCGTGCCGTCGGCTCGGACTCACCGGCGGCCTAAAACCGATCGAACGAGCAGTCGGGATCGAGCGCGACCGACCCGAACTCTCGGGACGGGACGCGGTCCGGCTGTGGCACCAGTACGAACGCGGTGACGATCGCGCGCTCTCGAAACTGGTGTCGTACAACCGTGCCGACACCGTGAACCTCGAATCGCTGCTGGGGATCGTCACGGATCGGCTCCACGCGGAGGTCTTCGCCGCGGAAGACGGGGCCTGACCGCGGGACGTCGGCGACCGAAGAGCACGGGTTCGAGTTCGGAACGGCGTCGCTAGCTGTCGAAGGGAGTACGGCAATGGGTTTTTCGCTCCGCTGTCGGCCGTTGGTCTGCTCGTACCGTAAAAAAGCCGCGAGAAAGATCGTCGAGTGCGGTTATTCGCGCCGTGCGGCGATGAGCGCAGCCGCGAGCAGCGCCACCACGCCGGCGACCAGCGTGAAGCCGGGGCCGTTACTGCTGGTCGTGGTCCCGCCACCGCCGTCACCGCTCGTCGTGGTTTCGTCGTCGGCCATGGTGGTCTCCATCATGGTCGTTTCCATCATGGTCGTTTCCATCATGGTCGTTTCCATCATCGTCGTCTCCATCATGGTGGTGTCCATCTCGGTGGTCTCCATGGTGGTCGTCTCCATCATGGTCGTTTCCATGGTAGTCGTCTCCATGGGTTCGGTGACGTTGAGGGTCGCGTTCGCGAAGGTGCCGTTGTTGACTGCGACGCCGACGGTGTAGTTGCCGGCTTCGGGCGGGTTCGTCATCCCGCCGTAGGTCATCATGACCTGATCGCCCTCGCTCACCGTGATCGACTCGTCGAAGCCGATCGTGAGCAGCGACCCGTTCGGGCCCACCGACGGCAGGGTGGCGTTGGCCGCGATGCTCTCGCCGCCGAGCGTCGCCGAGTAGATATTCCCGCCTACGAGCCCGATGGTGGCATTGCTCTCGCCGTAATCGACGGTCACCTCGGTGAGGTTCCCGGTGGCGTTCGCGCCCATCACCACCGTCGAGACCGTGTGGTTGCCGGTCGCGTTCGCCGCGCTCGGCTCCGCCACGACCGAGACGTTCGTCCCGTTCATCATCGTCCCGTTGTCCATCGTCCCGTTCATCATCGTTGTCTCGTTGCCGGTCTCGTTCCCGGCGTCCTGTGCGCCGACCGTTCCGACCGCCCCGATGGTGCCGGCGACGGCTGCCAGCACCACCAGTCCGGCGAGGAACAGGCCCCGACGTGTGTCGTGTGTTCGTGTCATGATTGTCGTTGATCGTCTCACGGGAGACGGGCGTATCGGGTCGGTCCGGTTGAAGCCGGTACCGACGGACGATACCACCACCACCGTGGAGGCTTCGGTAGACGTGATACAGGCGCGTGATAAATCCTTTTTGGTGCAAAACTCACCGAGGCACACGCGATTCCTGCCGGCTGATTCGCGAAAACCGACCGCTGGTACCGGCCATGATCCGCCACGTAGCACTGTCGCTCGGCTGTCGACATGCAGTCATATACGAGGGACCACAGTACATTGAAGCCCGCTCTCGGATCCACCCGACAGGCAGCCGGACTGGGAGAGCACCAGCACCGAAAATCGCGATTCGACGAAACCGAAAGGCCGCCCGTCCGGTGGAAGAGTTCAGTCGCGCCGTGCAGCGATGAGTGCGGCCGCGACCAGCGTGAAGCCTGGCCCGCCGACCTCCGTTGTCTCCTCACCGGCACCGTCCGTGGCAGTGCCGTCGCCGGCAGCCCCTGCGCCGCCGTCACTGGTTCCGGTAGTGGCTCCGCTCGCGGTCGTCCCCCGAGTCGTGGTGCTCGCCTCGGTCGTCGCCTCCGCGCCGTCCTCGGTGGGTTCCGTCGCGTCGGTGATCTCCGTGCTACCCTCGGTCGTCTCCCTCGTGGTGTCCGTCTCGGTGGTTTCCGTTGTGGTGTCTGTCTCGGTCGTTTCCATGGTAGTCGTCTCCATGGGTTCGGTGACGTTGAGGGTCGCGTTCGCGAAGGTACCGTTGTTGACTGCGACGCCGACGGTGTAGTTGCCGGCTTCGGGTGGGTTCGTCATCCCGCCGTAGGTCATCATGACCTGATCGCCCTCACTGACGGTGATCGACCCGTCGAACCCGATCGTGAGCAGCGACCCGTTCGGGCCCACCGACGGCAGGGTGGCGTTGGCCGCGATGCTCTCGCCGCCGAGCGTCGCCGAGTAGATACTCCCGCCCACGAGTCCGATGGTGGCGTTGCTCTCGCCGTAATCGACGGTCACCTCGGTGAGGTTCCCGGTGGCGTTCGCGCTCATCACCACCGTCGAGACGGTGTGGTTGGCGGTCGCGTTCGCCGCGTTCGGCTCCGCCACGACCGAGACGTTCGTCCCGTTCATCATCGTCCCGTTGTCCATCGTCCCGTTCATCATCGTTGTCTCGTTGCCGGTCTCGTTCCCGG
>PXSV01000144.1:0-8411 GCA_003022685.1 Halobacteriales archaeon SW_9_67_24
GGATCCGTCGGTTGATCGGCCGCGCCCCGTAGTAGACGAACAACCCGAAGATGAACGTCCCGACGAACGAGAAGAAGAACAGTCCGACGATGGCGAGCACCACGGCGGCGACGATCCACCAGCCGGTGCGGCGGTCGAGGTCGGGCGAGAGTTCGGTAGCCATGGGTCGAAACTCGACCCTGTGTGTCCTGTAACTACTGCCGACACGACTGGGGCCCGACACTACGTGAGAACGAGCGGTCCCACGGTGAGCGTCTGCTTCGCGAGCGTCGCGAGCCGCCACACGTACGCCATAAATACCAGAAAGGGCGTGACCGAGACCGTGAAGGCGAGACTCACGACCCAGAGCATGGTTTCGAACCCCAGCAGGCTGCCGGGGAAGGTGCTCGGATCCACGAAAACCACCATGCCGCCGGCAACGACGAGCGCCGGCACCGCCGTGTAGAGGATCGCCCTGGAGAGTTTCACCAACGCCCACTGGATGTACAGCACCTTGATATACTCGCGCACCGGCCCGAACATCGCGACCGCCTCCAGCATCTCCCGGAACGCGGTCCGTTCCTCGGTGCTGAGATCGTCCTCGTAGCGCTCGCCGAGATGCCGGATGTCGTGGATCTTCTGGGCGTAGTTGAAATCGAGGGCGGGCGAGACGACGGCGAACGCCCCGAAATCCGCGCCGTCGAGTTCGTCGAGCGCCGTTACTGCGTTTTCCTCAAGATCGTCGACGTACTCGTCCACGCGGTCGCGGAGATCGTTGTTTTCGGCTTCAGCAACGGCTTCGCGGAGCGCGAGTGCTCGCTCCTTGGTCGTTTCAATGAGCCGTTCGAGGAGGACAGACGGATCACTGGGTGTCGTAGTTTCGAGCAGCTCGTCGGTGTGCTGGTAGAAATCCATCGTGGTGTCCATCCGGCTGCGCTGGGTGCCGAGCGAGCCGATCTCCTGGGAGAGCACGAGCTGGTTGATCGAGACCACGAGTGTCGTACTGGTGATGATCGCGCCGACCAGGCCCGCGAACACGGTCTCGACCATGTCGCTGGTCTCCATCGTCGTCGTGATCGAGAGGGGCTTGAACAGCCCGAACAGCATGAACGCGACGAAGACGGCGAGCGCGAGGCCACCCACGATCGCCAGCCGGTTCGCTTCGAGGAGCAGCCAGAACAGCCGGTCGTTCACCTCGGTTCGCTCGCGCAGGGTGTTGGCCGACAGGAGGTCGGTCTCGCCGCCCTCACTCATCGTCCACCGGGCGTTTGAGGAGGAGGAGCTTCGTCCCGCCCTTGTCGTAGTCGATCGTCGCCGTGAGCTCCCACCCCTTCTCGCCGAGCTCGTTGAGCTCCGCAGTCGGATCGACCGTCTCGCGTTTCGTCAGCCCCTTGGGCGGTTCGAGCGTCTTGTACTCCCATTTCACCGGGCGATTGCCGACCATATCGCCCCGACAGCCGGGAGGTAGTTAAATCGGGACGCTTGCCTGATGCGTGGTGGTCGGTAGCGGTCGGGGACGGGGATGCGTCGCCGGCGATCCGATGCTCGCTGTCGTCGCGCTGCTGTGCCGCCGTGACCGGGGATCGAGGCGCTATCGCTGAGAGTCCCGGAGGATCAACGGCTCGATCGCAAGCGTGCGCTTGGCGACAGTCGCGACCCGCGAGATGTACGACGCGAACAGGAGAAACGGGACCAGCGTCACGGTGAACGCAGCCCCGACGAGGAAGGTGATGTTCGCAATGCCGAACGTACTCCCGGGGAGCGTGCCTGCGTCGACGGTCGTGACCATGATTCCCGCGACGGCGAGCGCCGGGATCGCCGCGTACAGGATCAGCTGTGAGAGCGTGACCAGCGCCCACTCGAAGTAGAGGGTTTTGACGTGTTCGCGCGCCGGCCCGAACATCGAGAGCGCGTCTTTGAGTTCGTTGAGCAGCTCGTTCTCGGGGGAACCGAGGTCCTCCTCGTGGTCGTGGAGGAGTCGCTCGACCTGGAATATCTTCCAGCCGTAATTGTAGTTCAACGCTGCGAACAATACGTCGAACGTGCCGAAGTTCGCGCCGTCGAGCTGGTCGCGTACCGTCTCGGAGTTGCCGATCACGCTCTCGGTGAACTCCTTGGTTTCCCACCGGAGCTGGTCGCTGTCGATGTCGTCGAGACCATCGCGTACTGCTTCGGCGCGCTCCTGTGAGAGATCGATGAGGCGACGGAGGAACGTCGACGGATCGGCAGGGCTCGGGGAGCCGATCATCTCCTCGGCGTAGTCCCGGTAGTCCATCGAGTCCTCCATCCGGGCACGTTGCTCGCCGAGCGGTCCGTTCTCCTGGGAGAGCACGAGCTGGCTGATCGTGACCACGAGCGTGGTACCGGTGGCGACAACGGAGATCATCGTCGAGAACATGGTTTCGATCGTGTCGCCGGATTCGAGCTGTGGGGCCAGCGGCGGCGGGAGCAGCGTCACGCCCGCGACGAACACGACGAACAGCGCGCACGCGAGGACACCGGTCACGACGAGACGGTTCGCCCCCAACAGGAGCCAGAGCTTGAGACGACTCTCGCCGGCGCGTTCGCGCATCGTGTTCGATGTGCTGACGTCGATGTCCTCGTCGACGTTCGACTCGTCGATGTCGGCGCTCACGACGACCCCTCACGCTCGGCGTCGTCCGAACCCGCGGGGCGCTCGAACACGAGGTACTTGGTTCCGCCGCCGGTGTACTCGATGGTGTCGACGAGTCGCCATCCCTCCGCGGCGAGTTCGTTCACCGCGTCTTTCGGGTCGCCGGCTTCCTTCCTCGTCTCGCCCCGCGGCGGTCTGAGGGTTTCGTACTCCCACTGCGTGTCGGATTCGGATCGACGGCTTCCCATACGCCGAACACGCTCAACAACGGCAAAAATCCCGTCCTTGCTCGGCGGCACTCGGTCGCCGGTACGCCACGCCATCGAACGTGTTTTGACCGATCCGCCCGAAGAGCGGTCGTGACAGCGACCGAGGGGTGGCGCGCGGCGCTCGCCGAGGCGGGCGAGCTCGACTCGGACGTGACCGAGCGCCTCATCCGTGCCCACGGCGACCGGGGGGTGCGTGCGATCGAGGCCGTCGCCGAGCGCCGTGTGAAGCAGTACCGCGATTTCACCGTCGTCGTTGGCCACACCGAGGAGTACGTCGTCGAGGACGGCGGCTGTACCTGCAAGGACTCGGCGTACAACCTCGATTCGGACGATCCCGACGAGGCGTGCTGGCACGTCCTCGCGGTCGCCATCGCCCGCCGGATCGACGCGCTCGATCACCACGACATGTGGTACGCCGAGGTGCGGGAGTTCCTCTAGAACCGACTTTTTTTACTTCGTCGGGTGCCTCGTGCGGCTTCGCCGCGCTGTGGGCACCGCTCCTCGCAAAAACCTCGACGAAAAACACCCGCTCGCTCGGCCTCCGGCCTCGCTCGCGGTAGGACTGCTGGCGCTTGCCGCAAACCGCTCCGCAACCGCACAGCACCGCCGAACCCCTCGGGTGCTCCCTTCGGTCGCGCCCTTGCCCTTCATCCGCCAGGCCGCAACCGCACCGCCACCGCTCAGCGGCACTCACAACGACACCACCTGAACGGTTTTGAGCGTGTCGCTCACTCGAAGTACGCTTTGTACGCTTCGAGGGTTTCCTCGACGTCCTCGTCGGTGTGGGCGTCGCTCACGAACCCCGATTCGAGCTGGTTCGCGGTCAGGAAGATCCCCTCGTCGAGCATTGCTGGCCGGAACAGCCGGTCCCAGCGCTCGGTCTCCGCTCGTTCGACGTCCGCGCCGGTCTTGGGGCAGCGCTCGAACCGACCGCAATCGGGGTCTTGGCGACAGCCACCCTCGCACGTTGCGGCGGGGGCGGTGGCGTCGCCGCGGGTGAACACCAGCTTGAACATGCTGCCGGTTCCCAGCACCGTGTAGCCGGGCGCGCGACCCTCGGTGATCTCGGTCAGTCCCCTTCGGAGTTTCTCGCCGAGCCGGTTCACGTGGTCGTAGACGTCGTTCTCGGCGGCGTAGCGCAGGGTTTCGAGCCCGGCCGCCATCGCGACCGGGTGGCCCGAGAACGTCCCGGACTGGAACACGTCGCCGGCGGGCGTGAACGATTCGACGATCTCGGCGGGGCCGCCGATCGCGCCCGCCGGGAACCCGCCGCCGACGATCTTCGCAAACGTGGTGAGGTCGGGCGTCACGCCGAGCTTGCCTTGGGCGCACTGGAGCCCGCCGACACGGAATCCGGTCATCACCTCGTCGAAGACCAGGAGGGCTCCGGACTCGTCACAGAGTTCGCGCAGGTGCTCGTGGTACCCCTCGACGGGCAGCACGCCCGCGGTGTTGCCGAGGAGTGGTTCGGTCAGGACCGCAGCGATCTCCTCGCCGTGGGCCTCGAAGACCGCCTCGATCGCCTCGCGGTCGTTGAACGGCACCGGAATCGTGTGCTCGGCGAACGACTGCGGGACGCCGGGCGAGGACGGCCGCGGATCGTCGGGCGAGCCTTCGACCAGGGTGGATTCCTGCGCGCCGTGATACCCGCCCTGCATCACGACGATCTTCTCGCGACCGGTGTGCCCGCGGGCAAGGCGCACGGCCGAAACGGTGGCCTCGGTCCCCGAGTTGACGAATCGGCACATCTCGACGGAGGGAACGTGGCGAGCGACGAACTCCGCGAGTTCGACCTCGATTTCGGTTGGTGCGCCGTACATCGGCCCTTCGCTCAGCGTCGACTGGACCGCCGCCTGTACGGATTCAGGGAGGTCGTGACCGAGCAAAAGTGGGCCATAGCCCATCACGTAGTCGACGTAGCGGTTGCCGTCGGCGTCGATGACGTGGGCCCCGTCGCCGCGCTCGACGAACGCCGGGTAGGGTCGGGTCGCCCGGACCGAGGAGTTGACGCCGCCTGGCAGCACGTCGAGCGCGCGATCGTAGAGGTCCCGCGAGGTCGAGCGGTTCATGCGCCGGGTTGTCCGCCGGGGCGCAAAGGCGTTACTGAGCCGCGTCGTTCGTTTCCGGATCGTCGGCTGCGTAGCGGTCGGCCAGCAGCAGTCCGATTGCGTCGTTGAGCGCGTGGACCGCGACGACCACCGGAAGGCTTCGAACCCGGAGGTAGATCACCGTCAGAACGGCCGTGGGCTGGGTGATGTGAACGAGCGCGCTCCGATCCCATGTCTCGCTCGCGTGGCCGAGAACGAACGCGACGAGTGAGATCAGACCGCCGAAGGATGCATTCCCCGTCAGCGTGGCGAGTCGTTCGACGGCGTACCCCCGGAAGGCGATCTCCTCGGTCGTGCCCGCAGTCACTGCGACGAACAGCCGTTCGGGTATCGAGAGGTCGGCGAACGATCCCAGCCCGGCTTCGATGCCGGCGCTGTCGACGAACCGTCGCAGTACGGGCTGAACGACGACGTTCGCACCGAGCATGACCGCGAGGCCGATCGCGGTCTCGCGGACGAAGCGGCGTGGTTCGATGGGACGCCACCCGATGGACGACAGCGGTTCGTCTTCGACGACCCGTACGAACCCGAGGAGCGAGAGCGTCGGGAGCCATTTCGTGACGTGTGGCCACAGCCCGTCGCTGGGCAGGTCGAGCGCGTCGGTCACGCGCCCGGTTATCTCGAACCCGCCGAAAGCCAGCACGAGACCAGTAAGTTTGCGAAGATGATTCGACACGGGATCGTATCATCACACCATCCAATAAGCAGTTCGATTCGCGGAGGTGTTCGCCGACGAGTAGCGCGGATCGGCGCTGCTGCGGTCGAGTGGCGGCGTCGGACGGTGCGGCCGACGGCCGCGGAGTGGCTGCGGTCGCGGTGCGGGCCTCGGCGGATCGAGGGCGAGGCGAACGAGCGCAGCGAGTGAGCCGAGGGCTCGGGCGGTGCTGTGCGGCAGCGGTCAGCGGTGCTGTGGGGTCGCGGAGAGCGCCGATGGTTCCACCGCGAGCGAACGAAGTGAGCGAGCGGGTGTTTTTGATGAACGTTTTTGCAAGGGGTTGAGCGAGCGGTGCGAGGCGCGAACGAAGTGAGCGCCTCGAATGCGAACGGGGAGCGGAGCGACCCGTGAGCGTAGCGAGCGAACCCCCGCAGTAAAAACGTTCAGGTGGCAAAAAAAAGGAGCACACTCACTGCCATCAGCGCGAGAACGAGCGCGGCGGCGAGCACGCCACCCATCGCCACCATCGCGTTGGCGTGGCTGGCGAGCGTCTCGGTCCGGTCGTTGCCGAACACCGTGACCTCGGCGCGCTCGGTCGCCATCCCGGCGGCGACGGGTTCGCAGTCGGCGAGCGCCTCGTCGACGAGGGCTTCGATCCGGGCGGCGAGTGCGTCGCCGTCGATCGCGTCGCCGACCTGGTTGGTCGAGTCGACGGTGTTCACCACGTGGGTGTCGGTCGTGAGCACCTCGGCGGTGTCCACGGGAAGGGAATCGACGATCGTCTCGCGGAGGCCCGGTTTCATGTTGTTGCCGTCGATCAGCACGTAGGCAGTGGTGTCGCCGCCGACGTCGAACACCGCGACGCGGATGCCGAGGGGACCGATGCCCTCGGTGGGCTCCCACGGCGTTTCGTCCCACGCGACGCCGAGGTGGAGGGTGTCCTGAGGCGCGTTGGCGAGATCGTCGGCGACCGTCCCGGCGGCCTCCATCAGATCGAACGATCGCTGGCTGCCGGGAACGACGTGACCGAGATCCGGGCCGTCGAGCCCGTTGTTGGAGTTGTGGGCGTCGGCGAGCAGGACGTCCGAAAGCCCGCGCGAGCGCGCCTCCGCGGCCGCCGAGAGCCCCACGGAGTAGTCGACGTCGTCGGCAAAGCCTGGAGCGTACGTCGAGACGAGCAGCGCGCTGTCGCCGATCGCGTGGCCGGTCACGGTGGCCTCGCCGACGGTCGCGCGCCGGCTCGGGGTCGCGGTCTCGGCGTACTCGATGCGTCTGTTCGCGCGCGTGACCGCATCGAGCACTGTGTCGACCTCGCGCTCGGTCACGAGGTTGAAGTCGTGGCCGGCGGTGGCGTGGGGCGGAAAGCCGAGCCCGTCGGCGCTTTGGGCGACCCGTTCGGGGAGGTTGCCGCCGCCGATCTCGCCCATCGGCCCCGGGTGGATCATCGGGAGGACGAACCGGGCTTTTTCCGTACCGTCGGACCGGCGAGCGGAGAGCACCGAGACGGGAACGATCGCCTCCTCGCCGAGGGACTCGAAGAACTCCTCCAACTCCCGCGTTCCTTCGGCGATGTGGCCGATGAACCCACGAGCGAAGTCAAGGACGCTCACGCCGAGACTCCGCCGCCACGGTCGGTCGATTGCGGCGACGAACACCCGGACGCCGACCGCGTACAGCACGCAGGTCAGCCCGAGCAGCGCGAAGTCGAGGGGCTCCACGGCTTGCAGCTCGGCGGGGCCCTCGCTCGGCCGCGAGAGGAACACTCGCACCAGCGGGCCGCCGACCTCGACGAACCGCATCGTGCCGCTGTAGATCAGGACGAGCACCGCGGCGATCGCGGTTTGGATGCTCGCGGGCACGCTCGCGGCGAGCAGCGACTTCCGTGAAACGGCCATCACCGCGAGCAAGCGGAGCGCGAACACGGAGGCGAGCCCGATCGTCAGCGCGTCGAAGACGAACTGCTGGCCGAGCGGCGTGAGCACGGCAACGACGCCCGCCGCGACGAGCACGACGACGAGCACGAGCTCGCACACGAGCGCGAGCAGCGACGCCCGGTTCGGCGTGAGCTGGCCGCCGAGCCGACGGTCGACCGGCGGGGTGAGCACCGCCGCGGCAACCGTCGGAACGCCGATGAAGAACACGCCCTGCCACGCGTCCTCGAGGACGAACCGTGAGTCGAAGGCCGCGACGCCCGCGAGCGCGGCGACCACCAGCGCGAACCCCAGACTCGCGTACCACCGCGGTGCGCGGAACACGTACCGCGAGAGCGCCGCGAGGTCGCCCTGGGTCGTGGTCATTGCGGGCAACACCGTGCGAGCAGGGTTAAAACCCCGCTACTCGCCGAGGGGTTACGACTCACAGATGGCGCGGAAGTTCTCGAAGACGGCCGTTCCTTCGGCGGTGTGGGCCACCTCGGGATGCCACTGAACGCCGTAGAGCCCCCGATCGGGGTCGCTCATCGACTCGATGGCACAGACCTCGCTCCGCCCCGTGCGAACGAACCCGTCGGGGAGTTCGACCACCTCGTCGGCATGGCTCGCCCAGACGCGGGTCTCCGGTGCGAGCGGGCCCACCAGCGGGTCCTCGGGAGCGTCGATTTCGACGGTGACGTCGGCGTAGCCGCCGTAGTCGCCGGCACCGACCGCCCCGCCGAGTGTATCCGCGATGATCTGCATCCCGAGGCAGATCCCGAGCACCGGGACGCCGAGATCGAGGTACTCGTCACATCGGCCGCTCTCGTCGATCGACGGCCCGCCCGAGAGAACGAGCCCGTCGGCGTCGATCCC
>PXSV01000144.1:8471-9793 GCA_003022685.1 Halobacteriales archaeon SW_9_67_24
GACGATGCGAGTCATACCCGTTCTTGACGGGAGTCGACTAAAAGCCCCCTGATAGCGATTGCTGTGACCGTGTACCGGTAGCCGTCGACCCCGCGCGACATACCGAGACGAGTCACAACGATCCCGCTGAAACCGTGCGAACGGGAAGCGACATGCCACCCTGCGGTCCTAATATTGAACAGTATGCACAAGAATGTCGTAATAGCATTAGTATTATGAAGACGCAGCCCATGAGCCGAGCCAATGGAGATCGTCGATAGCACCGCGGCAGGCACAGCAGTCGACAGCTACCCACGAGGGGATCGCTGAGATGGCGACAGCAACCACCGAAGCCGACGAGGAGCCGGACGAGGGGCCCGAATCGGCCCGTGAAACCGCCAAGCACCAGCTCGAACGCGCAGCCGCGCGGCTCGACATCGATCGAAACGTCGTGACACGGCTCTCGGACCCGACCAAGGTTCACCGGGTGTCGGTCCCGATCGAGCGCGACGACGATACCATCGAGGTCTTCACCGGCTATCGCGCCCAACACGACAGCGTTCGCGGCCCGTTCAAAGGTGGCCTCCGATACCATCCCGGCGTCACCGACGAGGAGTGCGTCGGGCTCTCGATGTGGATGACGTGGAAGTGTGCAGTGATGGACCTGCCCTTCGGCGGGGCGAAAGGCGGGATCGTCGTCGATCCGAAATCCCTCTCCAGCGAGGAGAAGGAGCGACTCACACGACGGTTCGCTCAGGAGATCCGCGACGTTATCGGCCCCACCCGTGACATTCCGGCCCCCGACATGGGGACCGACGCCGAGACGATGGCGTGGTTCATGGACGCCTACTCGATGCAGGAGGGCGAGACCATCACCGGGGTCGTCACCGGCAAGCCGCCCGTCGTCGGCGGGAGCTTCGGCCGCGAGGAGGCCCCCGGCCAGAGCGTGGCGATCGTCGCGCGCGAGGCGTGTAAGTACTACGACCGGCCGCTCGCCGAGACGACGGTCGCGGTCCAGGGGTTCGGGAGCGTGGGTGCGAACGCCGCGCGCCAGCTCGACGACTGGGGCGCGTCGGTCGTCGCGGTCTCGGACGTCAACGGCGCGATCCACGATTCGGACGGCCTCGACACGCGTGACGTGCGCTCACACGAGGAACAGCCGGAAGCCGTCACCGGCTATCCCGAGGCCGAGGCGATCACGAACGCCGAGCTCCTCGAACTCGATGTCGACGTGTTGATCCCGGCCGCGATCGGCAACGTGCTGACCGAGGCGAACGCCGGCGACGTGCGGGCCGACATCGTGGTCGAGGGCGCGAACGGCCCGACCACCACCGCGGCGGACG
>PXSV01000144.1:10006-10813 GCA_003022685.1 Halobacteriales archaeon SW_9_67_24
CCATCGGGATCGTCGAAGTACAGCGCCTCGCTGATGCCGTGATCGATCGAGTCGACCCGGACGCCGCGCTCGTCGAGCGTCTCGTAGATCCGGCCGAGCCCGTTCCGGGTTTCGACCTCGAACGCGGCGTGGTAGAGGCCGACGCCACGTTCCGGTCCGGCAGCGTCGGAGCCGACCTCCTGAAGGGCGACATCGTGATAATGGTCGCCGAACGTGAGGAAGACGAACGGGCCGTGGCGATCGTTCACGTCGAGGTCGAACACGTCGGTGTAGAACGCGACCGCACGCTCGACGTCGCGGACCTTGAGATGGACGTGGCCGAGATGGGCCGTCGAGCGACTCATGTTTGTTCGTGGTGTGAAGAGAAATTAAGCGCTCTGCCGCCCTCGATCGACGGAATCGAGTCGTCGCAGGTGTGTTCCGAGCGTCGGTACCGACTCGTCGGATGCCGTTCACTCGTCGCCGTACCGATCGGCAACGACGGCCCGCGTGCGCTCCACCTCCCGCTGGAGCTTCGTCATCTCGTCCTGAGAGAAGGCCCAGTGCGCGCTTAGCCGGTCGAAGGCGCGGGCCGGCTCCCCGGCGTGAAGCAGATCCATGGCCTCGTCGCAGAGGGTCCGCGCATCGGCCCTCGTGGCGAGGGTCGGCTCGTCGGAAGGGGACTGGTGCTCGACCTCGGCGGGCGAGGACGGTTCCGGATCGGGCTCCTCATCGTCGCCAGCATTGTCCGCCCCATCGAATTCATCGCCGGTAGGAGGCGTGTCGTCGTCTTCCTCCTCCGGCTCGCCCGCGGCGTCGGCGAACGGG
>PXSV01000145.1 GCA_003022685.1 Halobacteriales archaeon SW_9_67_24
AGTGCCCCGAGTGCGGGGCGACTCACCGTGCCGACCACCTCGTCGAAGACGGTACGGACATCGAGGAGGCGGAATCGCTCGGTACTGAGCGCGTCGCCGGGATCATCGCTGAGCACGACATCACGTGCCCGACGTGTGGCACAGGTCTGGCGGGCGAGTCGGTCGAGACGTTCAACCTGATGTTCGAGACCTCGATCGGTCCGGGCTCGTCGTCGCGTGGCTACCTCCGGCCCGAGACCGCCCAGGGGATGTTCGTGGAGTTCCCGCGACTCGCCGAATACGCCCGTAACCAGCTTCCCTTCGGCGTTGCCCAGATCGGGCGGGGCTACCGCAACGAGATCAGCCCCCGCCGATCGCTGATCCGGGTCCGGGAGTTCACGATGGCCGAGCTGGAGCACTTCGTCGACCCCGAATCCGACGCACCCCCGATCGAGCAAGTCGAAGACGTTTCCGTGCCGCTGTACTCGGCAGCCGCTCAGGACGGGGACGGCGTCGGCGGCGTCACGTGGACGACGATCGGCGAAGCGCTCGCCGATGGGACGATCACGAGCGAGTGGGTGGCGTACTACCTCGGGATCGCCAAGAGATGGTACGACCGGATGGGCGTCGACATGGACCGATTTCGGTATCGCCAGCACCTGTCCGGCGAACTCTCCCACTACGCTTCGGACTGCTGGGACGCCGAGGCCGAGATCGACGGTAACTGGATCGAGATCACCGGGTTCGCCGACCGGGGTGCGTACGACCTCTCGAAACACGACGCCCACTCCGAGGAGGACTACTCGGTGTTCAAAGCCTACGACGAACCCCGGACGGCCGAACGCCCGTCGGTCGATCCCGACATGAGCTACCTCGGGCCGGAGTTCGGTGGGGCCGCTGGTGACGTCGCCGACGAACTCGCCGCGCTCGCCGCACGCGACCCGTCGGCGTTCGAGGACAGCGAGGTCACCGTCGAGGTCGACGGCGAGCGGTACGCCGTGCCGACCGACGCGACCGGCTTCGCGGTGCGCGAGAAGACGGAAACCGGCGAGCACGTCACGCCCCACGTCATCGAACCGGCCTTTGGCATCGGGCGCGTACTCTACACCGTGCTCGATCACGCCTACCGCGAGGACGAGATCGAGGGCGAATCCCGGAGCTACCTCGCCCTGCCCGACGAACTCGCGCCCACGTTCGTCGGCGTGTTCCCGCTGATGGACAAGGACGGACTGGGCGAGCGTGCGCGGGAGATTGCTGCCGATCTGCGCGAGGCGGGCCTCGCGGTGACCTACGACGACTCGGGCAACATCGGTCGGCGGTACCGCCGCCAGGACGAGGTCGGGACGCCGTACTGCGTCACGGTGGATTACGAGTCCTTAGAGGAGGGGACGGTGACGGTGCGCGAACGCGATTCCACGGAGCAACAGCGAGTCGCGATCGACGAGCTCCCGGCGCGGCTCGCGGCGCTCCGGGCGGGCGAGTCCTTCGGGGGCTGATGCACGAGATCGGGCGGCGCGCGGTCCACGTCAGCGGCACGGGGCTGCCGGTGGCGTATCTCGCCGGTCTCGTGACCTACCGGCAGTTCCGGTGGCTATTCTTGTTCGGTGCGGTCGTCGCCCTCGCCCTCGAAGCCGTCCGACTGTTCGTCGGCCTCGACTGGCGGCTCTACGACGCGCTCACGCGGGAGTACGAGCAGGACAACCTCGCGGGCTACGCGCTCTACATGATCGGCGCGGCCGCGGTCGCGGTCGCGTTCGAGCCCCGGGTCGCGCTCCCCGCGATCCTAATGTTGACGATCGCCGATCCCCTGAGCGGCCTGCTCGGCTCGGGCGAACTCCGCACTGCGAAGGAGGTGTCGGTGCTCGCGATCACCTTCCTCGTCTGTTTCGCCATCGCGACCCCGTTCGTTCCTCTCGTACCCGCCCTCTTCGGTGCGTTCGCCGCGACGCTCGCCGACGGTGTGAAACCCGTCGTGGCGGGATACGTGATCGACGACAACCTCACGATCCCGGTCGCCGCGGCGGTCGCGATCGCCGGCGGGCTCGCGGTCGTGGGCTGATTTCGACGCTCCGGGACCAGTTCCGCCCCGGTACGCGAATTCTTAACTACGGTGGCGCGCAACTCCGATTCAATGGCGACGACCGGCGAGGAGTCCGTCGAGCGCCCGCTCGTCGAGTCGGGCGTGCTCGAACGCCGGCAGTACCAGGCGGAACTCGCGCGCGAGGCCGCGAGCGGGCACACCCTCGTCTGTCTCCCGACCGGACTCGGCAAGACCACCGTGAGCCTGCTCGTGACCGCCGAGCGCCTCCACGAGGTGGGCGGCACTGCACTCCTGCTCGCACCAACGAAGCCCCTCGTGACCCAGCACGCCGAGTTCTACCGCGAGGCGCTCACGATCCCCAACGAGGAGATCGTCGTGTTCACCGGCGAGGTCGCCCCCGACGATCGGGAGGCCCTCTTCGAGCGCGCGCGCGTCGTTGTCGCCACCCCGCAGGTGATCGAGAACGACCTCATCGGCGGCCGGATCGATCTCGGTTCTACTACCCATCTCACCTTCGACGAGTGTCATCGCGCCTCGGGCGAGTACGCCTACAACTACATCGCCGAGCGATACCACGCCGACAGCGAGGCTCCCCTGGTGACCGGAATGAGCGCGTCGCCGGGCGGCGACGAGGAGGCGATCCGGTCGGTCTGCGAGAACCTCGGACTCGCAAGCGTGGCGGTGATGACCGCCGAGGACGCCGACGTTGCCGAGTACACCCATCGGACCGATGTCGAGTGGGAGCACGTGACTCTCCCCGACGAGATCATCGCGATTCGGGATGCGCTGGTCGCGGTGATCGAGGACCGCCTCGAAGCGCTGAAAGAACTCGGCGTGACGCGGGCGACCAGCGCGGACATCTCCCAGCGCGACCTGAACCGGATCCGGGGCGAGCTCCAGGAACTGATCGACAACGACCAGTCGGAGGGCTACGAAGGGATGTCCATCCACGCCGAAGTGATGAAGCTCCGGCGGGCGGTCACGCTCGCCGAGACGCAAAGCGTGGAGTCCCTTCGGCGGTACTTCGAGCGCCAGCGCAACGCCGCCCGCTCATCGGGAGCCTCGAAGGCCGCCCAGCGGTTCGTCTCCGAAGCGAGGGTGCGAGACGCAATGGACCATGCCGAGGGGTTCGACGACCTCCACCCGAAGTTCCGCCGGGCCCGCATCCTGCTCGCTCAGACATTGGGGATCGAGGACGGCGAGCGCGTCATCGTCTTTACTGAATCCCGGGACACCGCCGAGACCCTAACGGAGTTCCTCGGCGAGCACTTCAGCACCCGGAAGTTCGTCGGCCAGGGCGACAAGGAAGGCTCCGATGGGATGACCCAGAACGAACAGCAGGAGATCCTCGACGAGTTCCGGGCGGGCGAGTTCGAGGTGCTCGTCTCGACCTCCGTGGCCGAGGAGGGCCTCGACGTGCCCGAGGTCGACCTCGTCCTGTTCTACGAGCCGGTGCCGACCGCGATCCGGTCGATCCAGCGCAAGGGCCGGACCGGCCGCCAGACCGAGGGGCGGGTGATGGTATTGCTCGCCGAGGACACCCGCGACGAGGCGTACTTCTGGAAGTCCCGCCACGAGGAGTCTCGAATGGAAGAGGAGCTCGGAACGCTGAAGAGCGCCGCCGGAGCAATCGAATCCGACCTCGCCCAGTCGGATCTCGATTCGTTCGATAATGGGGCAACGAGTGCGTCAGCCGCCACCGACGCCGAGGGCCCGGGGGCAACCGCGGGTGACGGCGGGCAGTCGGGCCTCGCGGCGTTCGCCACGCCGGACGAGGTCGCCGCCGAGGACGGGGCTGGCGAGTCGGCCGGTGTAGACGATCCGGACCAGGCGGACGAAGCGGGCGTCGTGGCGACAGCCGCTGCTGATGCCGAGGACGACACCGAGATCGTGATCGACCAACGTGAGCTCGACTCCTCGATCGCGCGCGACCTCTCGACGCGCGAGGGAGCCAAAACCCGCCTGGAGACGCTCGCGGTCGGCGACTACGTGCTCTCGGATCGGGTGGTCGTCGAGCGCAAGTCGGTCGCGGACTTCCTCGACACCCTCACAGGCGGGGACCGGTCGGTGTTCGAGCAGGTCGGCGACGCGTCGCGCCACTACGCGAGGCCCGTGGTGGTGATCGAGGGCGAGGACCTCTACGGCGAGCGCAACGTCCACCCGAACGCTATTCGGGGTGCGCTCGCCTCTCTTGCTGTGGATTTCGGCGCGAGCGTGCTTCGAACGACCGACGAGGCCGACACCGCCGACCTCCTCGCCGTGATCGCCGGGCGCGAACAGGAGATCGACGATCGCGAGGTGAGCGTCCACGGCGAAAAAGGAGCGAAGACGCTGACCGAACAGCAGGAGTACGTTGTGAGCGCGATCGCGGACATCGGGCCGGTGACCGCGCGCGCACTGCTCGCGGCGTTCGGGTCGGTCGAGGGCGTGATGATCGCGAACGAGGACGACCTCCGTGAGGTGTCGGGGGTCGGCGAGGTCACGGCCGAGCGGATCCGCGAGGTCGTCGGCAGCGACTACGAAGCGTAGTCAGTGTCGTACCGTCCGCACGGCTTCGAGGGCCTCGGCGGCCTCGCGGGTGGCGGCGAGGTGCTCGCGTGCTCGACCGAGGTCGTCGATGTTCTCGGCGGCGCTCGCGAGGCGATGGAGCGTGCGCGAGAGCGACGCCTCGGTCGCCGCGAGGTCGCCCGTACTCTCGGTCGAGCGTCGATCGGCACCCGGGTTCGTCGCGTCGTCACGCGTCTGCGACGGGGGCGCACGCCGGTTGTCGGTCGGCGTCGGTTCCGGTCGTTCCGCCGTAGTCGCCTCTCGCGGTTCCGGTTCCGCGGCGCGATCGGGTTCGGCTGCTGCTTCTTCGTGGGGGTCATCGACAGGGATCTGTCGGCTGTCGCCCGCTGGTTCGGTTTCGGCCCCTGTTGTCCCGCCAGCGGCCGGCGTGTCGTCCGCGGTGGCCGACGCCTCGGAGTTTGTCTCGTCGTTTTCGGCGCGTTGGCACGTCGAGCAGAACGTCTGGCCGTCGTAGCGGAACAGGGGGTTTCCGCAGGTGTCGCAGTGGCTGTTGGTCATCGTCGCGCCCTGGAGAAGGAGTTCACTCATCTGTTCGGTCGTCTCGCGTTTCTCCTCGTCCTCGGTGAATCGCTCGCGGAGCTTCTCGCGCTCGGCTTCCTTGTCGAAATCGCTCATACCCGCACAACGGCGTCGAGCTTCAAAAAGGACTGTGGGTTCGTTGTTGTGCGGCGGCGGGGCGGTGCCTGGCGTCCCGACGAGCGGAGCGAGTTCGTCCGAAAGACGCGAAGCGTCTTTCGTGATGTCGTCAGAACGCTTTGCGTTCTGACTGCAAGTCGAGCTTCGCTCGACAATGACGAAAAACTCCGATTTTCGAACCACGAGGCTCAGGAGAGCTTCGCTCTCCTGGCGGATGAAGGGCGAGACCGCGAGCGAACGCAGTGAGCGAGTGGTCGAGGGCTTCGGCGGTGCTGTGCAGTCTGCGGTTGCGGGATGCGGAGCGGTCGCGGGGAGCGCTACCGGTCCTACCGCGAGCGAACGAGCGCAGCGAGTGAGCGAGCGGGTGTTTTTGATCCAGCTTTTTGCGAGGGGTTGAGCGCGACCGTAGGGAGCGCGAACCCCCGAAGTAAAAAGGTGGTTCGATACGTTTTAACCAGCGCCGCGGGTGGTACACGGTGTTATGGTGAAAGTCAGCGTGGTCGGCGCGGCGGGCACGGTGGGAGCGGCCGCGGGGTACAACATCGCGCTGCGCGGCATCGCCGACGAGCTCGTCTTCGTCGACATTCCCGACCAGGAGGACACCACGATCGGCCAGGCGGCCGACGTCAATCACGGCGTGGCCTACAACACGAACACCACCGTCCGGCAGGGCACCTACGAGGAGACGGCGGGATCGGACGTGGTGGTCATCACGGCCGGCATTCCGCGCCAGCCTGGCGACAGCCGGCTCGATCTCGGCGAGGACAACGCGCCGATCATGGAGGACATCGGGTCGTCGCTCGCGGAGTACAACGACGAGTTCGTCTCGGTCACGACCTCGAACCCGGTGGACCTCCTCAACCGGCACCTCTACGAGACCGGCGACCGACCACGCGAACACGTGATCGGATTTGGGGGGCGACTCGACTCCGCGCGCTTTCGGTACGTGCTCGCCGAGCGTTTCGATACCCAAGTCGGGAACGTCGAGGCGTCGATCATCGGCGAGCACGGCGACGCCCAGGTGCCAGTGTTCTCGAAGGTGCGCGTCGACGGCCGCGATCCCGAATTCACGGACGACGAGCGAACCGACATCCTCGAAAGCCTCCAGGCGAGCGCCATGAACGTCATCGAGCGCAAGGGCGCGACCCAGTGGGGCCCGGCGACCGGCGTGGGCCACGTCGTCGAGTCGATCGTCCACGACACCGGGACCGTGCTCCCCGGCTCGCTCGTGCTCGACGGCGAGTACGGCCACGACGACGTGGGGCTGGGGGTGCCGATGAAGCTCACGAGCGACGGGGCCGAGGTCGTCGACTGGGGCCTCTCGGAGTACGAGCGCGAACAGCTCGGCCAGGCGGCCGACAAGCTTGCCGACCAGTACGAGACGATCAGCTAACGTCCGCTCTCCCGAACGCGGGCCGCTTTTGATCATCGATCGCGTACCGTCTCCCGTGGAGGTACACGTCCGGTACGAGGGCGACGACGATCCCGACAAATGCACCGCGCGGAAGCTCGCGCGCTTCGATCTCGCCGAACTCCACCGATCGGCGCGCGCGACGCCGCGAGGTATCGTCCTGAACCCCCACGCCGAGTGTGCGCTCTCGCCCGCCGATCGCCGGGACGATCCCGGCGCTGATCCTGCCGACGCCGGCGGTGCGGATCGCACGGAGCGCCTAGTCGCCCTCGATTGCTCGTGGGAGACCGCCCGCGAGGAGCAGTTTTCGATCCGGGGACCCCATCGCGCGCTCCCCTTTCTCGTCGCGGCGAATCCCGTGAACTACGGGACGCCGTTTCAACTCACTACGGCCGAGGCGCTCGCGGGTGCGCTCTGTATCCTCGGCGAGCGTGAGCACGCCGAACGACTCCTCGCGAAGTTCCGATGGGGCCACACCTTCCTCGAACTCAACGACGAGCCGCTCCGGCGATACGCCGACTGCGAGGATTCGGGCGAGGTCGTCGCCGTTCAAGAGGAGTACCTCGCGGAGTGAGCGCGACTCACAACGGTTAAACCCGCCGCGCGCCAGTCCCGCCCATGGCACGATTCGAGCAGGCCGAAAAGCGACTCCTCCAAAAGCAGATCTGCATGCGGTGTAACGCGCGCAACGCCTCGCGGGCCGACAGCTGTCGGAAGTGTGGCTACAGCAACCTCCGCCGGAAGGCGCGCGAGCGGCGCAGCGCCTGAACGTTTTTACTTCGTCGGGTGTCCTCGCGCGCCTGCGGCGCGCTGCGGGCACCACTCCTCGCAAAAACGTTCACCGGAGCGGCCACGTCGCTCCGAGCCCTCGTTCGCTTCGCTCACGAGGACATGGAAAAACACCCGCTCGCTCGGCCTGCGGCCTCACTCGCGGTAGAACTGCTGGCACTCCCGCCACCACACAGCACCGCCGAAGCCCTCGCTCACTTCGTTCCCGTGAGCGAAGCGAACGGGAGTTCGGAGTCGTTCGAAAGGCGCTTCGCGCCTTTCGTGATCGCCGTCAGCCGTCGGGGTACTTCGGCTCGCGGCGTTCGGCCCGTTCGAGTGCGGTCTCGATCACGTCGCGCACATCGCCGTGGAACTCGCCGCCGTGACCGGCGTACATGTGCTCGACGCCCTCGGGGAGTCGATCGAGAATGCGCTCGATGCTCTCGATGAGTTCCTCGCGGGACTGACCCGCCATGTCCGTGCGCCCGAAACTCCCATCGTCGAACGCACCGTCGTCGTGGACCACGACGTCGCCCGAGAAGATCGTCGACTCGGAGACGAATGCGATGTGGTCGTCGGCGTGGCCAGGCGTGTACACCACCCCGAACTCCTCGTCGCCGATCGCGACCGTGTCGCCGTCGTCGAGCGCGCCCGTGCGCCGCGGGTGATCGCCGTAGGCCAGGAGTTCGGGATCGAATTCGTCGAGCACGGACTCAAGCGCGCCGACGTGATCGCCGTGCTGGTGGGTCAGGAGGACTGCATCGAGCTCGTCGACGTGCTCGGCGATCACGTCCTCGACGCCCTCCATCGCGCCGGCGTCGATCAACACTGTCCGCTCGCCGGCCACGAGATATGCGTTGCAGGTGAACGTCTCGGCCCCCTCGGTGACGGTGATCGCGTCCATGATTCGTCCTCGCCCGCCGGCTGCTTGAGTGTGCCGGCAACGCCTTCATACACTTACAAATGTTTTTTGTGCGGTGATTTCTTTAGTGTGGGTATGGGCTTTGGGAGCTACGATGAATCCGAGCAGGGGAACCAGGAGTACGACACCGACTACGAGGACGAGGGCGACCTCAAGACCGAAGAGAACGACCACGCGGGCGAAGTCAGCTTCGAGTTCGGCGAGTCGAACGACAAACTCCTCGATCGACTCCAGGACATCAAAGAGGAGTAAATGAAAGCCGGGGCTCGCGCCCTCGGCGTCGCCGAGTCGTTCCGCCCCGACGCCGCACGGAGCACCCTCGCCGGCGCGGTGGTCCGGGCCGACCGCGTCGTCGACGGGCCTCCACGCTGCCGTCGATCGTCCCGTGCTCTCGATCTCGTTCGAGGAAAGCTCCGGCCTCGAACCCGCGCTCCGCAAGGCGTTCACGGGGGAGGCACTCGAATCACGGCTCGACACCTACCGTGCTCAGCCGCCCCGCCGCCAACTGTCGGTCAACGACGAAACGGTGTTCGTCCGGAGCGTGGGCCTGGCGAACGACGAGGTCGCCGATGTCGTGCGTGCGTTCACGCCGGAGGGCGGCCGGCCCGAACCGCTACGGGTGGCTCGCCTGGCCGCCCGTGCTGCCGACGCGTGGCCGGAGATGAACGCGAACGATCGTGACACAACAAACTGATCGGTGATCGCTCTCAGGCGGAGCGCTACCGGGGCCGAACGCAATACAAACGAAAGCCGCAGGCCACTCCCTCCCCAGCCGATTCACTCGGTCGCTCCGCTCCCTCGTTCATCCACCCTCAGAGCTTCGCTCTGACGAGCCTGCGCTCGCGTTGCTCGCGCAGACCTCGCACGAGTCGCGCGTCTCCGACGCGCTCCCGCGCGCCAACCACGTTCGTGATAGGTCTTTATCGCGGAAATCGCCCGGAAGCCGGACGGTTAAGACGACCGCCGGCCAATCCGGCGTGTGAGCGACGATACGGGCCACATGGATGGGCTGGCGGTGATCGAGTGCGAGCGCTGTCCCGAACTCTGCGAGTCGCGCAGCCGGATCGTCAACGGCACGGGGCCCGACGACGCGGACCTGCTGTTCGTGGGTGAGGCACCAGGCGAACACGAGGACAAGGGCGGCGAACCGTTCGTCGGCCGGAGCGGCAGCGTTCTCGACGATGCACTCGGCGAGCACGGCTTAAAGCGCGAGGCCGTCCGGATCACCAACTGTGTCCGGTGTCGTCCACCGGAGAACCGCGATCCCCACAAAGGCGAACTCGACAACTGCCGGGAGTACCTCGAACGCGAGATCAATGGGGTAGATCCCGAACTCGTGATCACGCTCGGGAAGGTCCCCACCGAGCACCTCCTCGAACGCGACGCCGCGGTCACGAAGGAAGCGGGCACGATCGAGGACACGCGGCTCGACGGCACCGCCCACCGCGTCCTGATCTGTGTCCACCCCGCGGCCGCCACGGCCGCTGCAGTCGCCGGCGTTGCCGAGAGCGACGGCAGCGGCCAGTCACGCCTCGACGGGTTCTGAAATCGTGACTGCGTGCCCCATAGCCGATCGAGGCGACCATCTCTCCCATCAACCGGGACGCTCGTGGCCGTCATTCCTGAAAGAAATTTGATAGTTGCGGGGATGGTCACCTGCACGGACGACTCCTCATCCGGGAGACACGACGAATGTCGAACTCACCCACCGCCCGTCGTACACGCATCTCGTGGTCGATCTCTCGCCCGGCGAAACCGTCATGGCCGAACCCGGTGCGATGGTCACCCACTCGCCGTCGGTGTCGATCGCAACGGATCGAGCCGCGATGGCCTCGTGAGCTCCGCGAAGTCGATGCTCGGCGGCGAGTCGGCGTTCGCCAATCAGTTCACCGCCGAGGGCGAGCCGGGGACCGTGACGCTCTCGCCGCCGACGCCCGGCGACATCCACCACCACGACCTCGCTGACGAGACGCTGTACGCCGTCGACGGCGCGTATCTCGCCTCCGCTCCCGACATCGACATCGACTCGGGGTTCGGCGGACTGGAATCGATGCTGTCGGGTGCAGGCCTCACGCCACTCGCGCTCAAGGGCACCGGCAACGTGTTCATCGAGGCCTTCGGCGGACTGGAGACGATCGAGGTCGATCACGGCGAGTCCCACGTCGTGGACAACGACCACATCGTGGCATGGGAGGGCAACGTCGAGTTCGACGCGCGCCGCGTCGGCGGGCTGAAGTCCACGCTGCTCAGCGGCGAGGGGATCGTGATGGACTTCACCGGTCCCGGAACCGTGTGGTATCAGACCCGTGGCCTCGATACGTTCACCGAGGCCATCATGGAGGCGATGCCCGGCTCGGGCGACGACGACGGCGGCTTCGAGTTCCAGCTCTGAGAGCGCTCGGCCGGCTGGTCGAAGCGCCCCGATCGCTGCGCAGCCGAGCGGCGTCCCCGCGACGGAAAGCGACTTACCCCATCGCGTGGTACGCGACGACATGAGCGAAGCACAGGCCCGTCAGGCCGCGACGGCCTCGGTGGTCGTGGTCGACTACGGCCTCGGCAACCTCCGGAGCGTCACCCGCGGCCTCGAACGCGCGGGGGCTACAGTCGAGATCACCGACGATCCCGCCACGTTTACGAGCGCGGACGGGATCGTCCTCCCGGGCGTCGGCGCGTTCCGCGAGGGCGTCGAGAACGCCGGCCCGTACCGCGAGGCGCTGCTCGATGCCGCCGACGCAGGAACGCCAGTGTTCGGCATCTGTCTCGGGATGCAGATGCTTCTGACCACGAGCGAGGAGGCCGAACGCGCCGGCGAGGGTGACGTCGAGGGCCTGGCTCTGATCCCCGGCCGGAACGTCCGGTTCGAGGGCGAACTGAAAGTCCCCCACATGGGCTGGAACGAGCTCGCGATCGAACGCGAGCACCCGCTCGTCGCGGGAGTGGACACCGTGGCGTCGGGGACGCCACGAGCGGACGGAACCGCCGGCGGTTCCGTCGATGGGGAGTACACCTACTTTGTCCACTCGTACTACGCAGACCCCGAGGACGGCAACGCGGTCGTCGCCCGCACGGACTACGGCGTCGACTTCCCCTCCATTGTCGCCGACGAGTCCGGGACCGTCTTTGGGACCCAGTTCCACCCCGAGAAGAGCGGCGAGACCGGGCTACGGATCTTGCGGAACTTCGTCGATCTCTGCGCCGACTGAGTGGCCTGCCCTCCGTCGTCGGTCGTCGCTCGGAGCGCCGAACCGGCTTGCATGCACAAGAACCATTGCGGACCCGCATTCACGGACCGAGTATGGCAGAGAGCAGATCCGTCGTGATCGCCGCCCTGATCGCCAACGGCGCGATCGCCGTCCTGAAGTTCGTCGGCTTTCTCCTTACCGGGAGCGCGGCGATGCTCTCGGAGACCTACCAGTCGGTCTCGGATACGGGCAATCAGGTGTTCCTCCTCGTCGGCATCCGGTACTCGAAACGGAGCGCCGACCGCACCCACCCCTTCGGTTACGGCAAGTCACAGTTCTTCTACAGCTTCCTCGTGTCGGTGCTGCTGTTCGGCGTCGCGGGGATCGAGAGCGCACGCAAGGGCTACGAGGCGATCGTCGGCGAGAGCGCCTTCCACGTCAGCAACGCCACGCTGCCGGTGATCGACGTGACGCTCTCGGGCGCGCAGGTCAGCTATCTCGTCCTCTCGCTCGCGATCCTCTTCGAGATCTACGCGCTCAAGAAGGCCCACGCCGGAATGAAGGCCCAGATCGAGGAACACGACTGGAGCGGGTTCCGTGAGGCGTTCCGGAAGACCAGCGACGTGACCACGCTGACCGCGCTGACCGAGGACTCGATCGCGCTCGCGGCGGCGGCGATCGGGATGGTCGGCATCTACCTGACCGAGCAGACGAGCAACGTGATCTACGACGGGATCGCCGCCCTCGTGATCGGCCTACTCCTGATGGGCTTTGCGGCTGCGCTCGCGTGGCAGAACAAGCGCCTGCTGCTCGGCGAGAGCCTCCCGGCCGACGAGGAGCGCCGCCTCCGCGATCTGGTCGCCGACTACGACGGCGTGAGTCGAGTGGTGGACTTCCGGTCGGTCTACTTCGGGCCCGAGGAGATCATCGTGACCGCCGATGTCGCCTTCGAATCCGGCTTCGACACCGACGAGATCGACGACCGGATCACCGCCATCAAGAAGGCGGTCAGGGGGGCCGAACCCCAGGTGCGAAACATGTACATCGAACCAGAGACGTAGTGACGCTCGGAATACTTCTGCGTGGGACACGGCTCTCCGATCGAACCCGCTCCAGCACCAGCTACCGTGGCCGACGACCCCGGAACCGTCTTGGGCACGCAGTTCCGACCACAAAAAGGGCGAGACTGGGCCGTGGATTTTGCGGAACTCCGTCGACTGAGTGACCTACACCGTCGATCGGCCGGTCGTCGTTCCGATTCCGAGCCGCTTCGTATGCAGAAGAACCTTTGCGGGCTCGCTTCCACGGGCGGAGTATGGCAGGAAACAGGTCCGTCGTGATCGCCGCTCTGATCGCCAACGGTGCGATCGCCGTTCTCAAGTTCGCCGGTTTTCTTCTCACCGGGAGCGCGGCGATGCTCTCGGAGACTTACCACTCGATCTCCGATACGGGCAATCAGATATTCCTCCTCATCGGGATCCGCTACGGCGGCAAGGAAGCTAACCGCGAACACCCCTTCGGCTACGGCAAGGCCCAGTTCTTCTATAGCTTCCTCGTCTCGGTGTTCCTGTTCGGCATCGCGGGCTGGGAGAGCGCGAAACACGGCTACAACGCGATCGTGCATCCACACGCCGCGGAGGTTGGCCAGGCGTCGCTCCCCGTGATCGGCTCCTTCCCCGGTGTCTGGGTCAACTACGCGGTGCTCATCGGCGCGATCCTCTTTGAGGGGTACGCGTTCCGGAAGGCCTACATCGAGATGAACCGCCAGATCGACGACCATGGCTGGAGCGGGTTCCGCGAGGCCTTCAGGAAGACGAGCGACGTGACCACGCTGACGGCGCTGACCGAGGACACCATCGCGATGGTCGGTGCGGGGATCGCGCTGTTCGGGGTGTATCTCTCGCGGGCGACCGGCAACCCCCTCTACGACGCGGTGGCTGCACTCCTGGTCGGCCTCCTGTTGATGGGCTTCGCGGTCGCGCTCGCGTGGGAGAACAAGCGCCTCCTGCTCGGCGAAAGCTTGCCCGCTGCCGAGGAGCGCGAACTTCGCGAGGTGGCCGTCGGATCGGACGGGGTCAGCGATATCATCGGCTTCCGCACCGTGTACTTCGGACCGGAGGAGGTCATCGTGACGTCCGACGTCGCCTTCGACTCGGCCCTCGAAACCGGGACGATCGACGAGCGGATCACCGATATCGAGAACGCGCTCATGGAGACCAACCCGCAGGTACGGAAAGTGTACATCGAACCCGAAGCCTGAGATCGGCCGATCGGACAGTGTTCGACCGTGAACACTTCCGCCGCGGGACACGAACCCTTTTGACCGAACGCGCTCCAGTACCAGCCACTGTGGCCGTCGACTCCTCGCCCTCGCTGCGATTTTTCCCTTACGACTCCCCCTACGAGAACCAGGCCGCGGCGATCGAACGCATCCACGACGCGCTCGGCGACGAGTGCGATGTCCTCTTCGAGGGGGCCTGCGGCACGGGCAAGACGCTCTCGGCGCTCGTGCCCGCCCTCGAGTTCGCCCGCGAGCACGACAAGACGGTGGTCATCACCACCAACGTCCACCAGCAGATGCGCCAGTTCGTCGCGGACGCCCGCGCGATCAACGACCACGAACCCCTCAAGGCGACGGTGTTCAAGGGCAAGGCCGCGATGTGCCATATCGATGTCGACTACGAGGAGTGCCAGGTGCTCCGGGACACCACGAAAGAGCTCGTCGACGCCGAAGAGGACCTCGCGGAGCTCGAAGCCCGGGAATCTGACCTCCTTGCGGCGAGCCAGGCGGGCGACGACGACGCCGCCGAGGCCCGGAGCGCGGTGATGGACGAGCTGGAGCACGTCGAGAGCGAGGTCGACGACCGCCGTGAGGAGTCGGTCTGCGAGCACTACTACAACAACCTCACCGCCGATACTGACGCCTTCTATGCGTGGCTCGCAAGCGACGTCCGCACCCCCGAGGAGATTTACGAGTACGCCGAGGAGGAGTCGCTCTGCGGGTACGAGCTCCTCAAGGAGGGGATGGAGGCGATGGATCTCGTGGTCTGTAACTACCACCACCTGCTCGATCCCGGCATTCGTGAACAATTCCTCCGGTGGCTCGGCCGCGATCCCGAGGACGTCATCACCGTGTTCGACGAGGCTCACAACGTCGAAAGCGCGGCGCGCGAGCACGCGACCCGCACCCTGACCGAGACCACACTCGACTCCGCGCTCGCTGAATGCGACGACGCGGGCGATCCGCGAGCGGGCCAGGCGAAAAACGTCGTCGAGGCGTTCCGGCGCGCGCTCGTCGCGACATACGACGAAAAACTGGGATTCGGCGAGCGCGAACGGATCGGCGAGGACTGGGAGGACCTCGTGATCGCCAACCCCGAGGGTCGCGACGACCTCACGCTCGCCTTTCTCGACGCCTACACCGGCCAGGGGATCGAGAGCGACGTGGAGACGGGCCTCGCGCTCGGGGCGGCGCTCGACCGGGAGTACGACCGGGCGTACCGCAACGGCGAGACGCAGGTTCGAAAGGAGTGTCAGACCCTCCAGACAATGCAGTTCGTGGAGTCGTGGCTCGCCGACGGCGCGTCCGGTGGCCGACATCCCGTGGTCTCGGTGCGCGAGGGACCGGAGGGGGTCTACGGCCGCGCGGAGTCGTTCGCCTCGATCCCGCGCGACGTGACCGAGCCGCTCTTTTCGAGCCTCCACGCGAGCGTGCTGATGAGCGCGACGCTCCGTCCCTTCACGGTTCTCGAAGACGTGCTCGGTCTCGACGACCCGGAAACGATGGCGTACGGCCTCACCTTTCCCGAGGCGAACCGCCGGACGTTCGCTGTCGACACGCCGGCGCTGTTCGCAAGCGAGCGCGACGATCCTGGGGTTCAGGAGTCGGTCGCCGGCACGGTGGCCGACGCGATCCGCTTCACGCCGGGCAACACCCTGCTGTTCTTCCCGAGCTACGCCGAGGCCGAGCGGTATCACGATCGAATCGCTCCCGACACAACGGCGACGACGCATCTCGACGAACCCGGCGAGTCGGTCGAATCGCTCCGCGAGCGGTTCGCGGCCGACGAGAAGGGCGCGCTGTTCACCTCGCTGTGGGGCACGCTCACCGAGGGCGTGAGCTTCGACGGCGACGACGCTCATACGGTCCTCGTGGTCGGCGTGCCCTACCCCCATCTCGACGATCGACTGGAGGCCGTCGAGAACGCCTACGACGCCGCGTTCGACGACGGGTGGCAGTACGCCGTCGAGATCCCCACCATCCGGAAGACGCGTCAGGCGCTCGGTCGCGTGCTGCGCTCGCCCGAGGAGATCGGTGTGCGCGCGCTGCTCGACACCCGCTACACCGAGCGCGGCCGCGAGGAGATGGGCAAGTACAGCGTCCGTGAGACCTTCCCAGCTGAGGAACGTACCGAACTCGTCGACGTCGCTCCCGAGAAGCTCCAGTACGCGATGCTCAACTTCTACACCGACCACGACGCCTACGACGGCGATCCGCCGACGCCCTGACCGGTAGCGTCTCGACCGTCGCCTGGTCCTGCACTCTCGGACACACCTACTCGATCCGCTTCGGTAACACCGACAGTATTAAGAACGTGTGTAAAAGACGCTTTACTGTAAAGCGAGCCTTACGGAATGTTCGCTTTACACACCAACCATGACACGAACCCCGATGTCCTCCGGATCGAACCGACTCGCCAAACGAGACACGTATCGCCGTCTACTGTGGGGATCCATCCTCGCCGGCGTCGCGGGTGGTCTCGCGCTCAGGTTCTTCGAGTATCCGCTCGTGGGCGAGGGTGTCTACTGGCTCGGGATCGTCGGGGCCTTCGCCGTGTGGCGCGGAACGTCGATAACGTTGTTCGACGAACGAGACACCGCAATCGAACGCCGGGCGAGCCAACTCGCACTGTACGCGTCGGCCCTCGTGTTGGTCGTCGGCGCGTCGCTCATGCGGGTGTTGCCGAGGGTCAGCGAGTACACGGTAGCGCCGGAGGTCCAAGGCTTCCTGTACGGGTACGTGGCGGTGTTCGCCACGTTTGCGGTCGCCTTCCTCTGGGTCCGGTACCGATCGTGAAGAACGATCTCCGGCAGCGGCGGGAGGTCGATGGATCGAGCCAGGCTGACCTCGCGGCGGCGGTCGATGTCACCCGTCAGACCATCAACGCCATCGAACGCGACCGTTACGATCCCTCGATCGAACTGGCGTTCAAGCTGGCATCCCACTTCGACTGTCGCATCGAGGACCTGTTCGACCCCGAACTGAACGGAACGGGAGCTGAACGCGATGAATGACCACTCGTGGGTCCGTCGGTCGTGGTCCGTCCGTCACGACAGAGCGCCGGACCCGATCCGCACTGCGACGAACTGAACACTTTTGTCGCCGCCGTGCGAGCGCGTGAGTATGAACTACGAGACACTCGACGCCGGCCGCGAGTTCGTCGCAGGCATGGACCACGGCGCAGACTGGCGGGCCGAGATCGAGTCGCTCGCCAACGACGCCGGCGTGGACGCGGGCTTTTTCTTCGGGCTCGGTGCCGTCCAGAACGCCGAGCTCTACTTCTACGATCAGGACACGAAGGAGTACGACGCGATCGAGTTCGACGAACCGCTCGAAGTCGCGGCCTGCGTCGGCAACGTCTCGTGGCTCGACGGTGATCGCTTCGCCCACACCCACGCGGTCTGCTCGCGCGAGGACGGCTCGACGATCGCGGGCCACCTGAACGCCGGGACGGTGTTCGCCGGCGAGATATACCTCCGGGAGTTCGACGCTCACCTCGAACGCGAACACGACGGGGCGACCGAGCTCGACCTCTGGCCGCTCTAATGGGCCCGGACGACGAACGCTACTTCGAGCGGATCGAATCCCAGCTCGACGAGGCGTTCGCGGTCGCCGAGGAGGCACGCGAGAAGGGCGGCGATCCGACCCCCGAGATCGAGATTCCGGTGGCGAAGGACATGGCCGACCGGGTGGAGAACATCCTCGGGATCGAGGGCGTTGCCGACCGCGTCCGCGAACTCGAAGGCGAGATGAGCCGGGAGGAGGCGGCGCTCGAACTCGCTGCGGACTTCGCGGCGGGCCGGGTCGGCGACTACGAGACCGACGCCGGGAAGATCGAGGGTGCGGTCCGGACCGCCGTTGCCCTCCTCACCGAGGGCGTGGTCGCTGCGCCGATCGAGGGAATCGACCGGGTCGAACTCGCCGCAAATCCCGATGGGTCGGAGTTCGTTCGAGTGTTCTACGCGGGGCCGATCCGTTCGGCTGGCGGCACGGCCCAGGCCCTGTCGGTGCTCGTCGCGGACTACACCCGCGCGCTGCTCGGCCGCGCGGAGTACGAGGCCCGCGAGGAGGAGGTCGAACGCTACGCCGAGGAGGTCGATCTCTACGACTCGGAGACGGGGCTCCAGTACTCGCCGAAGGACGCCGAGACGAAGTTCATCGCCCGGAATTCACCTGTGATGCTCGACGGCGAGGCCACCGGCCAAGAGGAGGTCTCGGGCTTTCGCGACCTCGAACGCGTGGCGACGAACAACCCCCGTGGCGGGATGTGTCTCGTGCTCGCCGAGGGGATCGCTCAGAAAGCCCCGAAAATCGAGCGCTACACCACCGACCTCGACGAGGTGGACTGGCCGTGGCTCGACGACGACCTGATCGCCGGCACCGTCGGGAACTCCACCGGGGACGAGGCCGACGATGACGATCCGGACGCTGACGGTGCCGACGCCGACGCCGAAGCCGAGGCCGACGGCAACGAAACGGACGACCAACCGGAGCCGGCTGCCGACGCGGATTCCGACCCCGACGGACCGCTCAGACCCGAGCCATCGACGAAGTTCCTCCGGGACCTGATCGCCGGCCGGCCGGTGTTCGGCCATCCGAGCGAGGACGGCGGGTTCCGGTTGCGCTACGGTCGCGCGCGAAATCACGGCTTCGCGACCGCCGGGGTGCATCCGGCAACGATGCATCTCGTCGACGACTTCCTCGCGGCCGGCACCCAGTTGAAGACCGAGCGGCCAGGCAAGGCCGCCGGCGTCGTGCCCGTCGACTCGATCGAGGGTCCCACCGTGCGGCTGGCGAACGGCGACGTCCGTCGGATCGACGACCCCGCGGAAGCGCTCGAACTCAGAAACGGCGTCGAGGCGATCCTCGATCTCGGCGAGTACCTCGTCAACTACGGTGAGTTCGTCGAGAACAACCACCCGCTCGCGCCGGCTTCGTACACCTACGACTGGTGGATCCAGGAGTTCGACGCCACCGACGCGAACGTCCAGGCGCTCGCGGACTCGACGCGGGTCGACCTCGAACACCCCACTCCCGAGGAAGCGATCGAGTGGGCAACCGAATACGACGCGCCGCTCCACCCCGAGTACACCTACTGCTGGCACGACATCACTGTCGAGCAGTTCGAAACGCTCGCCGACGCAGTTGCGGCGGGCGAACTCATCGACGGCGAACTGGCGCGCGAACCCGCGCCCGAGGTTCGAGACGCGCTCGAAGCATTGCTCGTTCCGCACAACCGTCCCAGGCCGCCGACGTGCTCCGCGTTCCCGAACACGGGCCGCTCGTCCGATCGCTGGGATTCGACCCGGACCGCGAACGTACGTGGGAAGACCTCTCGATGGAAGTGCGCGAGTGGCCGAACGCGATGAAGGCCGCCTGCGAAGTTGCACCATTTGATCTCCGCGAGCGCGCCCCCACCCGAATCGGCGGCCGAATGGGGAGGCCGGAAAAATCCGAACAGCGCGAGCTCTCGCCGGCAGTCCACACCCTGTTCCCGATCGGCGAGGCCGGCGGCAACCAGCGCGACGTGAGCGAGGCGGCCGAGCACGTTCACGACGACAGCGGGGAGCGCGGTGTCGTCCCGGTCCAGGTCGGCCGGCGCGAATGCACAGAATGCGGCGAGCGGAGCTGCGAGACACGCTGTCCCGACTGCGGCGGCGTCACCGAGCCGCGGTATGAGTGTCGCGACTGCGAGATCGCGGTCGAACCCGACGAGTCGGGCCGGGCCGAGTGCCCACGCTGCGGGAGCGAGGCCACCCCGACCGAGTGGCGCACGGTCGACGTCCGCGAGGAGTTCCACGATGCGCTCGACGCCGTTGGCGAGCGCGAGAACGCCTTCGACATGGTGAAAGGCGTGAAGGGGCTGACCTCGAAGCTCAAGACGCCCGAGCCGATGGAGAAGGGCGTCCTGCGCGCGAAGCACGGCGTTTCGTCGTTCAAGGACGGCACTGTGCGTTACGACATGACCGACCTCCCAGTGACGAGCGTCCGTCCCGCCGAGCTCGATGTCTCGGTCGATCAGTTCCGCGAGCTCGGCTACCACGAGGACATCGACGGCGAGCCGCTCCGCCACGCCGATCAACTGGTCGAACTCCGGGTCCAGGACGTCGTGCTCTCGAACGGTGCGGCCGAGCACCTCCTCCGGACGGCGGATTTCGTCGACGACCTCCTCGAACAGTACTACGGTCTCGATTCGTTCTACGGCTTCGACGATCGCGGCGACCTCGTGGGCGAGCTCGTCTTCGGGATGGCCCCCCACACCTCGGCGGCGGTCGTCGGCCGGGTCGTGGGTTTCACGAGCGCCGCAGTTGGATACGCTCATCCGTACTTTCACGCCTCGAAACGCCGTAATTGCGACGGAGATGAAGACTGCGTGATGCTTTTGATGGACGGGTTGTTGAACTTCTCGAAGGAGTACCTTCCGGACAAGCGGGGCGGAAGCGTCGCCGAGGACTCGCGGCTCGTCGCCGTCGATCCGGACGACAACGTTCGCTTCTTGACGTTCGATGAGTTCTGGCGCGAACTCGAATCGCCGATCGAAGCCGACGGGAAGTACCGAAAACGGACCTGTGTGGACGAGGGTTGGCGGACGTACACTTTCGACGAAACATACGAAGCGTCGCTCCAGCCGATCGAGAAGGCGATTCGCTACCGTGCCGACGAGGACGAAGGGCTGCTTCGTGTGACAACGCAGTTCGGTCGCTCGGTCGAGATCACCGCCAACCACAGTCTGTTTCGGTACGACGACGGGATCGAGGAAGTGGCCGGCGACGAACTGAGTGAGGGGGACTTGCTTCTCGCGCCACGGGATCTCGATGTCGAGGCGGAGCGAACGACGATCGATGCGACCGAGTGTGTCGACGATCCGTACGTCGTCATCGACGATCACATCGAGGATCTGCTCCGATCGGTCTGGGAAACGTTCGACCGTGGCAGCGAAGCTCACGACGCGTTCACGTCCGGTCTGTCCTACCGGCTCTCGAAGGACAAGATCGCCCACGATCGACTCGACATGATACTCGATCACGGTGACTACGCCGTTCCGAACGACGCCGAAATCGCGCTCAAGGGATCGTCGAACGGGATCACTCGAACCGTCGACATCGACGAGGAATTTGCGTGGCTCCTCGGCCTGTTCGTCGCCGAAGGAACCACGTCGAGTGTCTGTCCGGCGATCCACAATGCCGACGAGGACCTGATCGATCGTGCAGGAGCCATCATCGAAACGAAACTCGACCACGAGCCCGGACGGCGCTGGTCGAATCGTGCGTACGAACTTCGCTTTCCGGCTGTGTTTCGTGAGGTCCTCTACGATCTCGGGTTCGAGTGCCGTGATTCCTATGCTGCAAGCGAGAAAGTCGTTCCCGATCCTCTCTTCCAAGCACCGCGCGAAGTCGTGCTCGCCTTTCTTCGTGGATTCATCGCCGGTGATGGCAGCGAGTCGTCGGACGACAACTACAGTTCGATAGCGTTCCATACCACGAGTGACGATGTCCGCGACGGCATCGTCTTCTTGCTCCACCGCCTCGGTCTAGTGGCGAACGTCTCGACGACAACGAATCGCAACGGAAACCGTCAGGACATTCATGCCGTCTCCGTTTCCGGCGGCGCGACCGACAACCCGCTCCGCCGCGTGCTGAACGGCGACGAATCCTATCACCCCAAAAGTCTCGTCGTGTCCGTCCCGGACGCACTGATGGAGATCCGAGAGATGCCAATCGATGGGAGCAAACAGCTCATCCCGAAGTACCTCAAGCGTCGCGAGAACGTCTCGCTCGAAAAACTCCGAGAGATCGTCGAGGAACTCGACCGACGCGAGCTGCCGCCACCAGCCCGGGATCGCCTCGACGAACTTCGTCCGCTCGTCGACGGCGATCTCTCGTATCTCCGTATCGAGGGCATCGAACGCGTCGATTACGACGGCCACCTCTACGATCTACAGGTCGGCGGCGAGCCGGTCTTCCTGACGAACTGGCTCTATGCTCACAACTCGATGGACGCGCCGCTGGTGATGTCCTCGCGGATCGACCCCGCCGAGATCGACGACGAGGCCCACAACATGGACGTCGTGGATCGCTACCCCCGCGAGTTCTACGAGGCCACCCTCGACATGGCCGATCCCGGAAGCGTGGACATCGAGATCGCCGAGGCGAGCGTCGGCACCGACGCGGAGTGCACCGGCTTTCGCCACACGCACGACACGTCGGACCTCGCGCTCGGGCCGTCGCTGTCAGCATACAAGACGCTGGGCGCGATGACCGAGAAGATGGACGCCCAGCTCGAACTCGCGCGGAAGCTCCGGGCCGTCGACGAAACCGACGTCGCCGAGCGCATCATCGAATACCACTTCCTTCCCGACCTCATCGGCAATCTCCGGGCCTTCTCGCGCCAAGAGACGCGATGTCTCGACTGCGGCACCAAGTACCGCCGGATGCCGCTCACGGGCGAGTGCCGGGAGTGTGGCGGCGGCGTGAACCTGACTGTGCACGAGGGATCGGTGAAGAAATACATCGACACCGCCACCCGGGTCGCCGAGGAGTACGGCACCCGCGATTACACCAAACAGCGCCTCGAAGTGCTCGATCGCACTTTGGAGAGCGTGTTCGAGAACGACAAGAACAAACAGTCCGGCATTGCCGACTTCATGTAGCGAGCCTGGCGACCGATACGATCGAGACACCACGGACCTCGCACACGACTCTCGGCCGATCGCACCGGACGACTGATCGGCGCTGCCCTTCGAATGACGGTCGTCACACGCGCGTCGGACGTTGTTCCGATCGTGGAGGGGAAATCGAGGGGGCGAGAGGCGATTTCATCGACTGAACTCAGTGTCAGTTGCGCGAAGCGATTTCGGCGGAACTCCGGCGCACGCCGCCGTGGAAACGGACCCGAGTTCGGTCCGTTTCGAACTCGGCATACAGCACGGTCGCGCCTCCGTCGGCAGACGCTTGCGGCAGACCTATATGGGGCGCGAGACCACCGTCGTACCGTCGATTACTCGATGACTGGAACGGTGGTTATCTCGCTCGATGCCGAACTCGCGTGGGGCTATCACGACGAACACTCCTCGTCCGCGGGCGGCCTCGCTCGACGCACCAGCAACCGCGCTCGACAAGCGTACAGAACGGTGACGCGGGGACACTACGCCGACCACGGCATCACGGGCGACGAGTTGGCGACCGCGAGACGGTCGTGGCTCCGGTTGCTCGACGCGTTCGAGGAGTTCGATACCCCGGCGACGTGGGCGGTCGTCGGCCACCTGTTCATCAACAAATGCGACGGCGAACACCGCTCGCACCCGCTCTCGCCAGGGTGGTTCGCGAGCGACCCCGGCGGGACGGCGGCCGAGCAGCCCTCGTGGTTCGCCGGCGATCTCATCGACGCGATCGCGGACTCCCCGACGGAGCACGAGATCGGCAGTCACACGTTTTCACACGTCGTGTTCGGCGCGCCGACGACGAATAGCGAGGTGGCGTCTGCCGAGCTTCGCGCCGCGACCGACGCCGCCGCTGCCCACGACTGCTCGCTCACCTCGCTGGTCTTCCCGCGCAACTGGGTCGGTCATCGCGACGTCCTCGCCGAGCACGGCTTCACCTGCTATCGGGGAAACAGGGCCCGTTGGTACGACGATGCCCTCGTCCGGCCGGCTGCCAAGATGGCCAACATGGGTTTGCAGTTCTCGCCGCCGCCGGTCGGTCAGCCGACCGTCGACGAGCACGGCCTCGTCGACATCCCCGCATCGCTCAACCTCTTTTCGTTCGAGGGGCTCGCACGATCGCTGGTCGGGCCGGTCGTGGCCGATCCGATCGTCCGCCAGGCGAAACTCGGCATCGAGCGCGCCATCAATGAGGACGGGGTGTTTCACCTCTGGCTCCACCCGAACGACGTTCTGCGTCCCTCACATATCGAGCGGATGCGGACCGTCCTCGCACACGTCGACGAACGCCGGTCCCAGGGCGAACTCACCGTCGAGACGATGAGTTCCCTCGCCGAGCGAACGAAGGCGAACGCTACGGGGTAGCGCGCCTTGATCGGAACATCTTGAGTCGCCCGCGCGTGTTTTTCAGCAGGATCCTCGCCGTCTCTGCTGCCGTGGGTGTCGTATAGAGATCGCCGAGTTCCTCGACCGTCGTCGGGGTGAACCCCGGTTCCCCGAGCTTCCGAATCGCGGTAGCGAGCATTCCCTCCGAGACCCGGAACTTCCGGCGTTTGATCTCCTGCCACGTCCGTGCGTCGGCGATGTCGACCGGTTCGAAGACGACGATGCGCCCGCCGTCGAGGGTCTCGGTGAGCTGCTGGAGCGTCACGCCGGACGCGGGTTCGTCGTTGAGGAGTTCCCAGACGTGGGTTGGCGCGCCGCGATAGGTACGGATGTCGCTGTGGTGGAAACTCAGGACGCCGTGTTCCGGGGCCGTGAGGATCTCGCCCTGCAGGATCCCGAACCCGAACCGAAAGGCCACGTCCACGGGTGTGATCTCATCGATGGCCACGCTCGGTAGTTCGTTGCCGATGCCGTCGGCCGGTTCGGGCGCACACCGAACGATCTCGGCCGAATCGGCCCACGACTGTGCGTCGAGAGGCTGGGTGCCGAGGTACTCCGGCGGGTCGAAGACCGTGTGTGCTGCCGAGACGGGTGCCCACGCCCCGTACTGGCTCGCGGTCCGATAGTACCGGCGAACGCGCGCGAGTCGGTTTCCCGGCTCGACGCTTGACGCGGTCGCCTCGTTGATGACGACGTGGCTGATGGTGAGGTCCTGTTCGGCGACGGCGCGTTCGAGCGCGCGCGCGGTCCAGTTGTGGAGGGTCGGCCCGTCCAGCAGTACCGCCCCGTCGAGGCTGCTACTCATCGTCTTCCGTCGTGTCGCGCTCGGTTCTCATGCTTCTACTGGTGACGACTGCCGGTCTCCCATTAGGCGTTCCGGGGTTCGCCGGGCGCTCGCCCGCCGACCGACGGATCGTTCGTTTCCAGCGGCTCGACTCGCTGCGCTCGTCGAACCACAGAACCGCCTCGCAACCGCTCAGCACTACCCCGTGACCGCCCAGCACGGCCCGCGACCGCTAAGCGCCGCCACCGCAACCGCCGACGGAATTTATGATCACGGGGCGCGAACCGCCGTCATGAGCCAGGAATCACCCGCGGTCGCGGTCGGCGCGACCGTCGACACCGAGGACGGCGACGCACTCGGCACCGTTCGCGGGTTCGACACGGACGGGTTCTTCCTCACGACCCGTGAGGGAATCGCGTCGCTCTCGGTCGAACACGAGCGTGCGGGTCACGCACTCGGCGAGGCCGAACTGCTGTGGCGGTGTGGCGACCGCGGGGAGATGGGCGACCTCGATAACGGCGTTCCTGACGCCTGCCCGCCGTGTGACGCGCCGAAAGAACACTACTACTGGACCGAGGAGTAGCGCCCGGAATGGAGATCGTCGTCCTCGGTGCCGGCAGCCTCGGCAGCCTCGTCGGCGGACTGTGCGCGCGCGAGCACCGCGTGACCCTCGTCGGCCGTGATCCACACATCGGGGCAGTCCGCGATTCGGGCCTCCACGTCGGCGGTGGGTTCGATTTCACCGTCCATCCGGCTGCACGCACCGATCCACCCCCGACTGCCGATCTCGCCCTAGTGACGGTCAAGGCGTTCGACACCGAGGCCGCGGCCCGCGATCTCGCCGACTGCGATCTCGATGCCGTCTGCTCGCTCCAGAACGGTCTCGGCAACGAGGAAGTCCTCGCTGCGCACCTCGACGGCGTTCTCGCCGGGACCTGCACCTACGGCGCGCGACTCGTCGAACCGGGCCGGGTCGAATGCACCGGGATCGGCGAGATCGCACTCGGCGCACCCGACGGCGGCGACTCGGCGCGCGCCGGCCGGGTCGGCCGCGCGCTCCAAGCGGCAGGGATCGAGACGGCCGTTGCCGACGACATGCCCCGCCGACGCTGGGGGAAACTCGCGATCAACGCGGGGATCAATCCCACGACCGCGCTCGCTCGCGTGCCGAACGGCGCTCTCAGTAACGGCCCGCTCGCCGGCATCGCCCGCGAGGCCGCCCGCGAAACCGCCCGCGTCGCGCGCGAGCAGGGGGTCGATCTCGGGGACGAAGCGGCGGTCGCGGCGCTCGATGGGGTCGTCGAGGCCACGGCCGCGAACACCTCCTCGATGCTCCAGGACGTCAATGCGGGTCGGCGAACCGAGATCGACGCGATCAACGGGGCCGTTCTCGACCGCGCCGGTCGTCCCGTTCCGGTGAACCGGACGCTCGCCAGCCTGGTCCGGGCGTGGGAAGCCGGCGATCGGTAGGTCCCACTCCCCAGTTCACTCGATGTAGCCGAGGTCTTCGAGCCGCTCTTTCGCGTCGTCGCCCATCCCCGAGAGCACCGCGTCGTCCTCGACCGCGGTCCACGCCCCGCGGTCGGCCGCGAACTCGCGGAGGGCGGTTTCGAGGTCTTCGATCACGGAATCGTCGGCCCCGAGGACGTTCTCGGTCTCGCCGGGGTCGGCGTCGAGCCGGTAGGCCTCGTCGGCGATCCGTTCGTTGTGGATGTACTTCCCGGCGGGCCGACGGGCCGCCCGCATTCGGGAGTAAAACCGCGAGTTCGTCGGGAGGTCGATCCCGGCGTCGCTCGCTTTCCCCTCCAGTTGGTTGAGTTCGACCACCGGCCGATAGTACTCCACGAAGGCGTTGGCCTCGTCGCGGAGCCCCTCGCCGAGCAGCGATCGAGCGGGGTCGAGCGGGACGCCCTCACCCTTCACGTCGGCGTGATCGAGCACGGTATGGTAGAGGTCGATGAGTTCGACCTGGTTCTCGTACCGACCCGCGTCGAGAGCGGGGTGTTTGACCAGCAGCGGGACGTTCACGATCGGGTCGTACACCCCGAACTCGTGACCGTAGAGGTCGTGCTCGCCGTGGAGCTCGCCGTGGTCGGCACACACGATCACGAGGGTGTCCTCCCACTCGCCGTTCGCGCGCATCCACTCGAACAACCGGTCGAGCTGGGCGTCGACGTGGCTGATTTCGGCGTCGTACAGCCCACCGATCGCATCCCACTCGGCGTCGCCGATCCCGCGCGCCCCACAGTTGTATGCCTTCGAGTTCTGGCAGACGGCCGTGGAGTCGACGCCGGGCGCGAACGCTTCCCGGTGTTCGTCTGGCGGGTGGTAGGGTAGGTGGGCATCCATCAGATTGACAAACGAGAAGTACGGCTCTTCAGTACGGTCGATGAACTCGATCGTCCGGTCGATCACCGCGGGGGTCTTTGAGTCCGCGCCGCCGCCGCTCGCAAGGCGTTCGTGGACCGTGTTGCCGGCGCTCACGAGCCAGTCGGCCACCCGTCGGAGGCGTTCGTTGTCGTTCATCGTCTTCCACGCCCGCGCGAGCGGCCCCGAGAGCAAGTCGCCGGGCATCACCTCGAAGAAGTTGTCCTGACTACTGAACCCGTCGGTGAGGTGGGTGTAGGGGGTGATCCACGCGTTCGAGGAGTAACACGCGCTCGTATGGGTCGCCGAAAGCGACTCCGCGAGCGTGGTGGCGTCTTCGAGGTAGGGGTTCTCCTGGGTCGCGCCGTGATCGCCGGGGTACAGCCCCGTGAACATCGAGGCGTGGACGGGGAGGGTCCACGGCGCGGGCGCGACCGCTTCCTCGAAGACGGCGGCTTCCTCGGCGAACCGTTCGAGCCCTGGCGTCGTCTCGCGGTCGTAGCCGTAACAGGAGAGATGGTCCTTCCGGACCGTGTCCACGACGACGAACAGGACGCTGTCCGACGCGCGATCGCTCATGTTGTGCCCATCGCCGTCCCGGCGCATAAATACACGCCGTTCGCGTCGTCGCGACCGCGACGCTGGGGCCGGAATCGGTCGCCCTGACCGCCGTCGTCGCCCCTCCAGTATCGGCCGACGCGGCACCCGCAAACACGGGGCTTAACACGCCCTGTGGAGTAGCGATGGGTATGTTGGCACAGACGGTCGCGGCGACCGAGATCGATCTGCTCGTCGTGTTCATGATCGCCGCGGGCGTCGGTATCTTCGTCGCGAAAATCGGTCGGTTCCCCTATACGATCGCGCTCCTGATCGCCGGCTTCGGCATCTCCGTGATCCAGACCATTGCCGGGGTCGACCTGTTTCCCTTTCAGCTCTCACACGATCTCATTCTCCTCGTCCTCCTCCCGCCACTGTTGTTCGAGGGGGCGGCGACGACCGACATCACCTCCTTCAGAGCGAACCTCGTTCCGATCCTCGCGATGGCCGTTCCCGGGCTGGTGGTCTCGGTGCTCGTGCTCGGGTTCGTCGGCCGGTTCGCCTTCGGCTTCGAGATACTGATCTCGCTGCTGTTCGCCGCGATGATCCTCCCGACCGACCCGGTGAGCGTGCTCGCGCTGTTCAAGGAACTCGGTGCGCCCGAACGCCTCGCGACGCTCGTCGAGGGCGAGAGCCTGCTCAACGACGGCGTCGGCGTCGTCGTCTTCACGGCGTTGCTCGCGCTCGCGGAGACCGCCCAGCAAAGCGGCACACCCGCCGCGGAACTGCTCACGCCCTCGCGGATCGGTTCGACGGTGCTCGACATCGGGATCTCGAGCGGCGGTGGCGTGCTCGTCGGGCTCGTCGCCGGCTACGCCGTCTACCGGGTGATGGCCAATCTGGACGAGCACATGACCGAGATCGTGCTCACCCTCATTTTGACCTACGGCAGTTTCCTGCTGGCCGAACACTACTTTCACGTCTCGGGCGTGATCGCGACCGTCGTCGCGGGGCTGTTCATCGGCAACCGTGGCGCGGAGTACGCGATGACCCCCCAGACCAAGCTCTCGGTGTTCAACACGCTCGAAACCGCTGCGTTCATCACCAACACGTTCATCTTCGTTGCGATCGGTGCGACCACGCCGGTCCGGAATCTGCTCGAGTTCGCCGGCCCGATCCTGATCGCGATCCCGCTCGTCCTCCTCGCGCGTGCCGTCGCGGTCTACCCCCTCACCGCGCTCGCCAATCGGGTCGTCGATCGCGACGTTCCCCTGAACTACCAGCACGTGATGCTCTGGGGCGGACTTCACGGTTCGATCCCGATCGCGCTCGCGCTGGGGCTCGACGCGTCGGGTCTCGGCGGACCGCTGGTGACGAAGCTGAAGGCGATGGTGTTCGGCGTCGCCGCGTTCAGCCTCGTGGTCCAGGGGCTCTCGATGGCGGGACTGCTCGACCGGCTCGGCATCGTCACCAGTTCGGACGACGAGCGACTGTACGAACTCCTCAGCGGCCGCGAACGCGCGACCGACGCCGCGCTCGAAGCCGCCGAGAACCTCCGCCAGCGCGGCGACATTCCCAGTGACGTCTACGACGACTTCACCGCGGAGTACAAGCGCGAGCAGGAGGACCTCCACCGCGCGATCTCACAGCTGATGCAGGAGAACCCCGAACTCCGGCGTGAAGAACTACTGGTCGGCGAACGCCGGCTGCTCCAGCGCGAGAAGGGCGCGATCCAGGACGCGATGCGCGACGGCGTCATCGCCGACGATGTCGGCGACCGGCTGCTCGAAGAGGTCGATCTCAAGCTCGATCGGGTCGACGACGGCGTAAGCACCGTCGACGAGCGCGAGGAGGAGTTCGAGGAGTTCTGGCGCACCCAGGCGAACGAGTTCGGGCTCGACATCGAACCCCGATGCGAGGGTGCGGACGACTGACCGAACGGCACGTTTCGGGCCGTGCAGATGGATCTCGGGCGTCGGAAACACAAATTCGAAACTGCCGCTTCACCGGTCGCCTGCTCGATCTCTGGGATCTCCTTGACCATCCGGCTCTTGATCGCCTGGATCGTCATCGGCGAGATCCCACAGCCCGAGCAGGCACCGCCGAGCTGGACGGTGACCTCGCCGGTCTCGCGATCGAGGTCCTGAATCGCGGCGCTCCCGCCGTGCATCTGGATCTGGGGGAAGTTCCGGCGCAGGAAGTTCGAGATCTCCTCGCGAAGGTCGTCGTCGCCGCTCTGTGTTTCCGTGCTCATGATCGTACCCGGAAGTAGGGTGGCCCGCTTCTTAGGCCTTTGGTCCGCCCTCGTCGAGCCCGAACACCGCCGCGAGTTCGGCTTCGAGCGTGTCGACGTACGCCGCGAGCACCCCTTCCAGTTTCTGCTCGTCGACCACGACGCCGGTGATTCGTTCGGCGGGATCGGCGGGGAGTTCGATCCTGAACCCCTCCTTGCTGGGTCCGTCGTCTTCGTCGCTCCCGTCGGCTTCGTCGTAGAACGGTTCGCTCTCGTTCAGTACCTGCTGGTCGATGGCGTGGATCAGTTCGGAGTCGTAGCGCTCGCCCATCGCCTCGAAGGCGTTCCGGTAGGCGGTCTGGAGTTCGGGGAAGTAGTGCTCGTACTTGTCCTCGAACTTCTCGGGGCTGAACTCGGTCATGGCCGGCCCCTCGGGCGGGACGGACTAAAGCGGGGCGATCGGTGCGCTGGGTCGGAAACACGCTCGTCGCCCGCCGATCGGCGTTCCACAATCGGTTTGTGGCTCGTGGATGACCGATCGGTATGGATCCCCGCATCCACGACCACGCCGCGGTCATCGTCGATCACTCCACGAGCATCGAGGCCGGCGACAACGTCTCCATCACCGCCCCGCCGGCCGCCGAGGACCTCGTGGTCGCACTCTACGAGAAACTCGGCGAGCGCGGCGCGAACCCCTCGGTGACGATGAGCAGCAGCCGCGCCATGCGGGCGTTCATGCGCGCGAGCGATCCCGACGACTTCGAGCTCCCGGCCCAGTCGATGGCCGCGGTCGAGGCCGCGGACGTCGCCATTCAGATCCGGGCGTCGACGAACACCCACGAGACGGGCGACGTCGCACCCGAAAAGAACGCCGCCTACGGGGCCGTGATGAAGCCCCTCGGCGACGAAGTGATGGACAAACGGTGGTGTGGCACGCAGTTCCCGACCGACGGCAACGCCCAGGACGCCGAGATGAGCACCGAGGCCTACGAGGAGTTCGTCTACGACGCGGTGCTCAAAGACTGGGACGAACAGCGCGAGCACCAAGAACGGATGGTCGAGATCCTCGATCCCGCGAGCGAGGTCCACATCGTGAGCGGCGACACCACCGACCTCCGGCTGAGCGTCGACGGCATGGTAACCCAGAACGACTACGGCGAGAACAACCTGCCCGGCGGCGAGGTGTTCACCGCACCGGTCCCTGACAGCGTGGAGGGCGAGGTGCTGTTCGACAAGCCGGTGATGGCACAGGGCCGCGAGGTCGACGGCGTCTCGCTCCGGTTCGAGGACGGCGAAGCAATCGAGCACAGCGCCGAGAAGAACGAAGCGGTGCTCACGTCGATCCTCGACACGGACGAGGGCGCGCGCCGGCTGGGGGAGCTGGGGATCGGGATGAACCGCGACATCACCGAGTTCACCTACAACATGCTGTTCGACGAAAAAATGGGTGATACTGTTCATCTCGCGGTCGGGCGGGCCTACGAGGACACCGTCGGTGAGGACCGCGAGCGAAACGAGAGCGCGATGCACCAGGACATGATCGTAGACATGAGCGAGAACTCCCGGATCGAGGTCGACGGCGAAGTGGTACAGCGAAACGGCACGTTCCGGTTCGAGGACGGCTTCGAGAAATAGTGCTTGCCGGGCTCCATCGCGAAGCGCTGTGATGAGGGTCGACGAGCCGGTTGACGGGACGTTTTCGAGGACAAACCATGCTCGGAACGCGCCGTGTCGAGACCCGTAGTTCACCCGACTCAAATGAAGACCGCAGGCCACACCCTCCCCAACCGATTCGCTCCGCTCGTTTCACTCGTTTCGCTCATCCCTCACGAGAGTCACGCGCCTTCGGCGTGTTCCCTTGCGCCAACCGCTCACCGCAACCGCGCCACCGCTGGTTGCCGCTCGCTCTCGACGATACCGCCGCCCCGAGTCCCCGTGGCAAAAGTTGCGTTCCGAAACTGGTTTGGATGGCCCAATAGGTGATTGGGTATGGACCCTCGCATCCGCGAGCACGCCCAGCTCGTCGCCGAGGCCGTCGGTCTCTCGGCGGGCGATAACTTCGTCATCAAATCCGAGCCCCGCGCCGACGACCTCGTGACCGCGCTGTACGAGATCGCCGGCGAGCGCGGCGCGCACCCGCTCGCGGTGCGCACGAACCGAAGCGGCGGGGCGATCCGGGCGTACCTCCGGGCGGCCAGCGAGGCCGACGTCGAGTTCGAGACGCCAGGCCACCAGCAGGCGTTGATCGAGGCCGCCGACTGTCACGCCATCATCCGTGCCCACGAGAACGTCACCGAGCTCGGCGACGTCGACAGCGAGACGAACGCAGCCTACGAGAGCGGCCACAGCCCGATCCTCGACGAACGCCTCGGCGACCGCTGGACGCTGACCCAACACCCTGCCCCCGCGAACGCCCAGCTCGCCGAGATGAGTTCCGAGGGATACGAGAACTTCGTCTACGACGCCATCCTGAAGGACTGGGACGAGCAATGCGACTTCCAAGAAAATCTCGTCGAAATCCTCGATCCCGCCGAGGAGGTTCGGATCGTCTCGGGCGAGAGTACGGATGTAACGATGTCGATC
>PXSV01000146.1 GCA_003022685.1 Halobacteriales archaeon SW_9_67_24
CAACGGATCGGCGAGAATCCCCGCACTCCCCTCGAAAAAGCGCTCGACGGATTCGACGTCCCCGACGTACTCTTCCTCACCGATCTCGCCGGTACACGGCGCGGTGCAGAGACCGATGTCGTGGTCGAGACACGGCCGCTCGCGACCGGCGAACTTGTGGTCCGAACAGCCCCGAATGCCGTAGGTCTCCCGGAGCGCCTTCACGACCGTCTCGACCCGGCCGCGCTCGGTGTACGGGCCGAAGGCCGTCGCGCCGGGGTCGGGATCGCGGGTGATCTCGATCCGGGGGAACTCGTGGTCGGTGAGCTGCACCAGCGGGTAGGACTTGTCGTCCTTCAGCCGGACGTTGTACCGGGGGCTGTGGCGCTTGATGAGGTTGGCTTCGAGGAGGAGTGCCTGGGTCTCGGTGTCGGTCACCGCGGGTTCGATCTCGACGCTGCGCTCGACCATCCGCGCGATCCGACGCGAACGGGGATCGGTGTACGACCGTACTCGATCCCGGAGATCGACCGCCTTCCCCACGTAGAGCGTCGCGTCGTCGTCGCGGAACTGGTAGACGCCCGGCTCGCGTGGGAGGTCGTTCGCCCGTTCGCGGACGCTCGCCCGGTCCATCGGATGGGTCGAGGGGCGTGACGCGCTTCAGTCTGACGCGTTCTCCTCCTGTGGGTGTTCCTCGTGCGGGGAGCGCGCGGCCTCAGGGCCGTGCCCGTCGAGGCTCACGATGTTCTCCCGCCCGATCGAGAGCTTCTCGACGGTCCCCTCGTCGGTCATCGACGACAGCAGCCGGCTGACCTTCGCCTTCGACCACTCGGTCTCCTCGACGATGCGGGACTGTTTCATCCGGCCGCCGTGCTCGCCAAGCAGCGCCTCGACCCGGTCCTCGTCGGTCAACGGCTCCAGCGGCTCGTCGGTTCGTTGCGGCCCGTCGGTCTGCTCCGGGTCGGTTGCAGCGACGGTTCCGCTTCCGTCCGGGGCCGACGGCTCCCCGTCCGTGGCGGCTCCGTCCGTGGCAGCTGCCCCGTCGCCGCGCTCGCGCCACCACCCCCGAAAACGCGTGCCGCCGACGACGATCACTCCACCGACGAGCACGACGAGGCCGGCGAGCCAGACCGTCGTCAGCCCGCTCGTCGGGTTCGTCCCGATCGCGAGTTCGGTGCCGTCGGAGAGCCCGTCGCCGTCGGTGTCGGGATCGGTGGGATCGGTGTCACGCTGGATCTCGACCCCGTCACGAACGCCGTCGTCGTCGCTGTCCGCGTTCTGTGGGTTCGAGTCGTAGCGGTTCACCTCCGGCCCGTCGTTCAGTCCGTCGCCGTCCATGTCGGCATTCGAGAGGTTGTACCCTTCCTCGACTTCTTTCTGGTTCGTCAGTCCGTCGCCGTCGATATCGCCCGTTCGCGTGATGACCGTCACCGGGACCGTCTCGCGATCGAGCAGCGTCGCGTTGAAATCGCCCGAGAGCCCCTGGACATCGACGACGAGGCCCTGCTCGCCGGAGACGTTCGACGGCCACGTGACATTGGCGAACTCGCTCGTCCCGTTCGTTCCGTTCGAGAGCGCCTTCTGGTCGCACTCCACGACGAGCTCCTCGGGCGGTGCGTTCGCCCGCTCGTAGCCGACCCAGACGCAGTAGTTGGTGAACTCCGGGCCGTCCCGAAAGGTCGCGCTCACGTCGATCGGCTCGTCCTGCCAGACGTACGTCGACCCGTTGGCGGCATCCGTGCCGGTGACGACGCCGCTGCCGGCAACGCTCACGTCGATGATCCCGCCGCCAGGCGTCGCTTGTCCCCCGACAGAGACGCCGGTACCGACGAGCACCAGCACGCAGAGCACACCCGCCACCGTGAGCGCTCGATTGCTCATTCTTCGTTACTGTTCGTCGTGCGCCGGCTATTACTCTTTGCGTCCTCGGGATCGTGTCCGATTCGAACTCGTCGGCTGACGGCAACCGTCGCTACTCGGCGCTATCCGGGTAGAAAAAGCGCGTGCCGCGGTGGCGACACGCGTCCGATCGGTTCGAGAAACTGCGAGCCGAGCGATCAGGCTGCTGTCGTCGTGCCGTTCGTCATGTTCCCCATCTGAGTCGTGAGGGACTCGTTGGAGAGGTTGCCGCTCGCGCTGGTCACGTTGCCAACGGCGGTTCCGTTGTTGTCGAGGACGCTCCCGTTGGGGTAGACGGAGACGTTCTCGAGGGTGGTGCTGTCGTTGCCCATCACCGACACGCTGCCCGCTTCCGTGCCGTTCTGGTAAAACACGGAGCCGTTGGGGTAGATGGTCACGTTCTCGACGGCTGCCTGACTCTCGTCGCCGCCGAAGAAGCCGCTGAAGATCCCGCCGAGGAGCCCGTCGTCGCTGCTACCGTTGCTAGCCTCGGTGGTCGCGTTCCCCATCATGCTGGTTTCGTTCCCCATCATGCTAGTTTCTTCCTCCATCGCGGAGGTCTCCTCTTCCATCATGCTGGTCTCTTCTTCCATCGCGCTGGTCACCATCTCGGTAGTGCCCTCGCCCGCGGCCGCCTCCGTTCCGTTGTCACTGCTACCGTTGCCACCACAGCCGGCGAGCACCAACATCACGGCTACGAGTCCAACTGCCAGGACGCGCTTCGATGGGAGCTGTGTCCCGAGCGCGCCGAGTTTGCTTGTCATGATCTGCACTCGAACGGAGATACGGGAAGGAAATAAATCGCCCAAGCCGTTGCGAATCGTTCCGAACCGTTACGGCTCGATCACCGGCTTCGACAGCGAAACGTCGTGAATTCATTCGCTACTCCTGCTCGCACCGTGATTCGTGCGAGCAACTATCATTCCTCGGGCTACCGTCGCGGCCGACGCTCGGCCCGCCCTTTCGTTTCACTGACCGTCGATCCGACCGACGACTCCCGCCTGGCGACGAAGCAGTCCCGATTCGACGAACCCTCATGTTCGGCGGATCAGGCGGTGTCAGCTCCTCGTTTTCGGAAAAGCGGTCTGCTTCGATGGCCGTCTCACGACTGCGACCGCCGAACCGACGGCTCGCCGCTACCGTCGACCCCCGCTGCCTTCTTTCCTGCCCATCTCGTGCGTCAATCACTCCGGTTGCGACTGTTTCGTCGCCGAAACTGTACGACGAGCGACCGTAATACTGCACTACTTCGGTGAAATCGCGCGAAACCGTCTGGATCGATGGGACGACCGGCAGTCTCGTCGAGGTCGGCTCGTCACTCGGCGAGGGCCAGCCAACGACTGAAGAGCGTGCTCGATCGCCCGGGCTACTTCAGAGCTGCTCAGATCGCGGCGTCCCGCTCGGCGAGCAGCGCCTCGAACTCGCTCCCGGTGAGTTCGGGGACGTCCGCCGCGTCGGCGTCGTCGCGTTTTCGTTGCCCGGGATCGTCGCCGACCACGAGATAGTCCGTATTGCCCGAGACGCTTCCCGTGCTTCGCGCGCCGTGGCGCTCGACGTGCTCGGTGGCTTCCTCTCGGGTGAGGTTCGAGAGCCCGCCAGTAAACACGAACGTCAGCCCGGCGAGTTCGTCGCCCGCCTCGATTTCGACCGCCTCGGGCTCGACCCCGCGCTCGCGCAGCCCGGCGATCGTCTCCCGATTGCGTTCGTTCGCGAAGAACTCGCGGATCTCGCTCGCAACTCGGGGGCCGACGTCGGGCACGTCGCGGAGCGCTTCCTCGTCCGCGTCCATTAGGGCGTCGAGATCGCCGAATTTGCGGGCGAGGGCGGTCGCCGTCGTCGAGCCCACTTCGGGAACGCCGAGCGCGGTGAGGAAGTCGGCGAGCGCGGGCTCGGTCGAGCGGTCGAGCTCGTCGCGGAGGTTCGCGGCGCTCTGCGCGCCCCAGCCGTCGAGTGCGGCGAGGTCCGCTTCCCGGAGGTCGTAGAGGTCCGGCAGCGATTCGACGAGGCCGGCGTCGATGAGCTGTTCGACCCGCTCCTCGCCGAGGCCCTCGATGTCGAGGCCCTCGCGGCTGGCGTAGTGTTCGACCGCGCGTTGGAGCTGGGCGGGACAGGCCACCCCTCCTGTACAGAACGCGAGCGGGCCGTCGCGCTCGATCGGGCTGTCACAGATCGGGCATCGAGCGGGGAACTCGAAGGTTCTCTCGCCGCCCTCGACGACTGCCGTGACGTAGGGGATGACGTCGCCCGCGCGCTTGAGGCGCACCTCGTCGCCGACGTTCACCCCCAGTTCTTCGAGTTCGCCAGGGTTGTGGAGGGTCGCGCGGGAGACCTCGACGCCCCCGACTTCGACGGGGTCGAGCAGCGCGACCGGCGTCGCGCGGCCCGTCCGGCCGATCTGCACCGTGATATCGGCGATTCGCGTCGTCTCGGAGCGGGCGGGGAACTTGTAGGCGTAGGCCCACCGCGGCGCGCGCGAGGTCGTCCCGAGGCGCTCGCAGGCCGCGAGGTCGTTGACCGAGAACACGGTTCCGTCGATCTCGTAATCGAGGTCCTCGCGATCCTCGCCGAGTCGGTCGCGGTACTCGATGGCGGCCTCGATCCCGTTGACGACCGCGACCCGATCGGTGACCCGGAGGCCCCACTCGGGGAGTTTCGCGTACCGTTCCGCGCCGAAGAAAAAGCACGCGAGCGGGCGTTCGGCCGTGATCGACGGATCGAGCTGGCGGAGGGTTCCGGCGGCGGCGTTCCGGGGGTTCGCGAAAGGGTCGTCGCCGCGCTCGACCCGCTCGCGGTTGTGCGCGGTGAACGCCTCGCGGGGCATGTAGATCTCGCCGCGCACGGCGAGGTAGTCGGGGTACTCGCCCCGGAGGCGCTGTGGCACCGACCCGATCGTGCGGACGCTCGCGGTCACGTCGTCGCCCTCGGCCCCGTCGCCTCGCGTCGCGGCACGCTCGTAGACGCCGTTTTCGTACACGACCTCGATCGAGAGCCCGTCGAACTTCGGCTCGCAGACGTACTCGACAGCGATGTCGACGGGATCGCTCTCTCCGTCGCTCTCGTCACCCCGGCTGTCGAACTCGGCGAGCGATTGCTGGCCGCCACCACCGCTGGCGAGTTCGCGTCGAACCCGCCGATCGAACTCCCGGACTTCGTCGGGATCGCCACTGGAATCGATCGAGAGCATCGGCGCGACGTGTTCCACAGTCCGGAGTTCGTCGAGCGGCTCGCCACCGACCCGCTGTGTCGGGCTGTTCTCGGCCGGGAGGTCGAAGGCGTCTTCGAGCGCCTCCAACCTGGCGAACAGCGCGTCGTAGGTCCGATCGCCGACGACGGGATCGCTCTCGACGTAGTAGCGGTGGTCGTGGTGTCGGAGCGCGCTACGGAGTCGTTCGGCTTGCTCGCGTGCCCGCTCCTCGCCCAGTTCCTCGACCGGTGCGAACTCGGTGTCGGGGTCCTCGATGTAGGGGTTGTCAGTGGCCGAATCCGCGGCGTCCGGGGCTGCCATTGCGTTGCGTTCCGCCGCGCTCCGCTTAGGCCGTTCGCCTCGTCCCGACCGCCGTCCGGTACGTCGTCGACTACCCGATCCGGGATCGCCTCAGCACAGGATACGTACGAACGGCGTCCACTACCGCCGACCGGGAGCAAAAACTCAGTTCGCGGACGATCCACTCGGCGGATCGTAAAACAGCGCGTAGCCGAGTGTAGCGAGTGCGGGCAGGGTCGCAACCGCGAGCGCCGCCGGCAGCGACGCGCTCGACACCACCCCGGCCGTCCAGCCCGCGACGAGCAGCGCGGGGAGAACGAGGAGCACGAGATCCGCGGGCGCGACCGTCGGCCGGCGCTCGCGGACGGCCTCGACGACCGACTTGCGGGTGTCGTCGCGCTTCCTGGAGCGAGTCATCGGTCACTCGTGCCTACCCGCGCCGTCTAATTAAATATTATTACTTCGTGTGCAGCCCGGTTCGTACTGTCGGACGGAACTGTCCCGGAAACGACGCTGGACTATCCAGTTGCTGTCCGGCGTCTGCAGCCGGTCGATAGTCACGCCTTTCCGTCCGACAGCACTACTTCCCCCAGAAGGGGTCGCGCTGGCGGTGTTTGTCGAGATAGATGTTGAGCGCTTCGAGCTCGTCGGCCGGGATGTCGTCGGCGAGTTCCTGTTCGAGCACTTTCGCGTGTTTCTCGGGGATCTCCGACCAGAGCTCGTCGCCCTCCTCGACCTGGCGGCCGACCGTGGGGCCGTCGATGGCGACGCTGACGCGCTCGCCCGCACGGGCCTCGTCGACGTCCTCGCCCTGCTCCTGGATGCCCTTGACCTGGCCGAGGCGCTCGGGCTGGCTGCCCTCGAAGTTCACCACCCGCGCGTTCCGTTTCAGGGTCCCCGTCAGCACCTCGACGCCAACGACGGCGGGATCGTTCTGCCGGAAGGTGTGATCCGGGAGGAGCCGGAACCGGGCGGGCCGGGCGATGTTGTCGAGGATCGCGTCCTGCTGGGCGCGTTCGCGTTCCTCGATGAACTCCTCGTACTCCTCGACGAGGCGATAGATCACGTCGCTCTCGAAAAGCCGGACGCTCTCGTTTTCGGCCCGCTCTTCGGCGTCGTCGAGCACGTCGATCCCGAAGGCCATCACTGTCTCGTGGCGTTCCTCCTCGGCGGTGCTCGCCACCGTGACGTCGCGCGGCGCGACGTCGCCGACCTCGGCGCGCACGATCGGGATCTCGGCGTCTTCGAGCGCGTCCGCGACCGCCTCCAGACTCCCGAGCGTGTCGGCCTTGACAACGACGCCCTGCTCCTCGGTGGTGACGCCGAGCGCGGCGAGTTCGGCCTCGACCTCCTCGACGACGCCCTCGCGTCCCCGATCGCCGAGCACCCGGACCGGCGCACCGGCCATCGCGCTGTCGAGATCGGGTGCGGCGATCTTCAGCCCCGCCGCCGCGGTCACCGACTCGACCTCTTCAAATCGTTTTTCGGTGCGGATCTCCGCGAGTGGCCGGGGCTGGAGCAGCGCGCGCACGTCGGTCACGATCGGATCGCCCGTGCCGCCGACCACGATCGTATCGTCCGCCGTCACCGTGCCGTCGTAGAGTACCACGTCGATCGCGGTGCCGAAGCCCTTCTGCTCTTTGACCTCCAGCACTGTGCCAGCCCCCGGTCCGTCGACATCGATCGCCATCGCGTCCTTGAGGTAGCGCTGGGAGAGGCCCATGAGCACAGTCAAGAGGTCGGGAACGCCCTCACCGGTCTCGGCGCTCACCGGGACGACGCCGACGTTGTTGGCGAAGTTCTGGACCCGCCAGTACATGTCCGCCGAGAAGTCGTGATCCGAGAGGTCGCCGATGAGGTCGTAGAGGCGTTCGTCGAGCGTCGAACTGGCACGATTGGACTGGGCGTCGTAGCTCCCCTGGATCGGCGCGTTCTCCTGGGGATTCCACCCCGGAACGGTGTCGACCTTGTTCGCCGCCACGACGAAGGGGGTCTCGGTTCGCTGGAGGATGTCGATCGCCTCGATGGTCTGGGGCTGGAACCCGTCGTTGACGTCGATAACGAGGATCGCGATGTCCGCGAGTGCCCCCCCGCGGGAGCGGAGCGTCGAGAAGGAGTGGTGGCCGGGGGTGTCGATAAAGAGGAGACCGGGGAGGTCGAAGTCGCTCGGGTCGACCAGCGAACCCGCGAGCTCCGAGACCGTTTCGAGGGGGACGGCGGTCGCGCCGATGTGCTGGGTGATCGCGCCCGCCTCGCCCGCGGTTACCGTCGAGCCGCGGATCCGATCGAGCAGGCTGGTCTTGCCGTGGTCGACGTGGCCGAGCACCGCGACGATCGGGGTACGGAGGGTCTCACCAGTCGCGTCGGCCGCGTCGGCGTCCGTGTGTGTCTCAGACATCGATCTCACCCGAGAGAAACTCGTTACAGAAAGAAGCCGGCGGCCGTAGTTAAGTGCGTCGTCACGCCGGTCGTCAGCTTCGTGCGGTTTCGCCGTACCGCCAGACACCCTGTGAAACGTCGAGCCACGTCACGACGAGCGTGTGTGGAAGGGTGAGCACCGCGAGGACGACGAGATACAGCGCGAGCAGCCCCACCGGATCGGTCGTCGGGCGGACGAGGTACAGTCCGCCGAGAAAGCAGAGCGCGCCGACGGTGTTCGCGAGCGCCTCACGGGCGAACCTGGCGAACGCCGTCCCGATCCGGCCGGCCGCGAGCGTCTCCCGGCCCCTCCCGTCGAGCGCCATCACCCGCGCGATGTGCCGGGTCGAGTGCCACAGCGAGAAGTACAGCCCGATCGCGAGGATCGGCGGCACGACGAGGAAGTACGCCCATAGCAGCGCGGTCTCGAACGCATCGACCCGCCACGCGTCCTGCGAGCGCGGATCGTCGGCGCGAACGTACCCGACCGCGAGCGTCCCCACGGAGAACGCCGCGAGCCCGAGACCGATCCCGAGTCTGGCGTCGGCAGCGACGATCCACCCGGGAACGACGAGCGTCGCACTCGGCGCGACCGCCGCGACGAGGCCGCTGACGACGGTCGCGTAGACCTCGGGAGCGGCGACCAATGGCACCACCATCGGCACCCCGCCCCGGACGAGGATCGTCGCGCCCCGCTGGGCGCGGCTCCGGAGGTGGGTGCCACCGACCGACGAGAGCAGCGTGTAGCAGTCGCCCTGGCCCCAGTGATACCACGTGAGCGCGATGAAGCCGACAGCCGCCACCGCAGGAACGACGAGCCAGGCCGCGAGATACGCCCCGCCACAGACGAGGTAGAGCCCGGCGACTCGACGCCGAGGGTGATCGAGGGAACCCGCCCGCCCGACCGCGAGGTGATCGACAGCGCCGTGTGGCAGCCCGAAGACGAGGAGGCTCGCGCCGAAGGGCACGACCTGGAGCCACAGCGGCACGTCGAACCCGAGCGAGAAGGGAACGACGAGCAGCCCGATCGCCCACGAAGGCGCGAGCACGCTCCACGAGAGCGTCGTCCGCACCCGACCGGGCAGCGTCGGCGTCACCGCCATCGGGCGATCACCCCGACCGGCACGAGCGCGTCGAAGCCGTCGGCGACGGTGCCGGCGGCCACCACTTCGAGCACCCAGTGAAACAGGACGATCCCCTGGACGACGAGCAGGTTCGTCAGGGCGAAAAAGACCGCCTCCTCGACCGGGAGCCCGAGCACCGGCACCGCGAGCCCGGTGGTGAACGCCGGCGAGAGCTCCCAGAGCCCGAGCCCGATGGCGATCCGGTCAACGATCCAGAGGTACGCCGTCGGGGCCAGCACGGCGAGCCCGACGAGCCGGCGGTGGCGGAGCAGCGCCGGCCCGCCGACACCCCACTGGAGGGCGAGCACGGGGGCCGTCCACGCGAGAATCGCGCCGAGGTAGTAGCCCGCGCCCGTCGTCACCAGGAGTCCGCCGACCGCGGTGACGGCGAGCCAGAACGCGACGCCGACGGCCCGCCTTCGCCACGCGACCGACACCTCGTCGTCGATCGCCGGACCGAGGGCGTGAAGCCAGAGCCCGGTGAGCACCGGCTGGAGGAGGATGAACGCGTACTCGCCGACCGGCGCGTGACCGATCCGGGCGGTCACCGTTCCGGCCCCGTAGTGCCAGACGCCCCTCGCGACGAGGTAGTTGTCCCACGGCGTCGTGTACACCACGGCGATGACGGCGAGGAGCCCGATGCCGGCGACCGCGTTCGAGGACGGCCGGCGGTGGACGGCGATGCCGAGCACCGCGATCGCCGGCAGGACGAAGACGAAGTGGAAGGCCACGTAGCCGGGAACCGGCAGCTGATCGATCATGGCCGACGACTCGCCGGCGGTTGCGGTGTATCCGTTCTCATCATCGGGGAGTCTCGACCGCAGCCGGTCGTTCCGGTCGCCGTCGTTCGGTCGCTCCGGGAGTCGAGGCGGATCGGCGAGCCGTCCTCGCCTGGCGGTTCGATCGCACGAACGGAGCGGTCGACCGCCCGCAGGGGGACGGTCGTCGGTCGTTCCGGGATCGACCGCAGGCGTGTGCGGTCGAACCGGGGACCGGTATAGCCGTCCCTCTCAGTCCGCGGTCGTAGTCGTTTGCGTCGTCCGGCGACCCCCCTCGACGGCCCCGAGCCCCTGGAGCAGGATGAACCCGAAGCCGACCTTCGCCGTGAGGTCGAGCACCATGAACGCCGCCGTCTCCCAGAACAGCGGGAGCAGGCCGAGCCCCTCGGTGCCGATCAGCCAGAGCACCGGGTACGCGAGCCACAGGACGACCAACAGGGTGCGGAGCCGACCGAACAGCGAGCTCGCATCGCCCGATTTACGATCGATCGGACCGAACAGGAAGTACAGCAGGACGAGCAGGAAGGCCGTGCTGATGCCCCACCAGATGAGCCGCTGTGCGCCGATGCCGAGGACGCCGCCCTCGCCGCCGGTCAGCGTGGCGATCAGCCCGGTGCCGATCATCGCCACGTCGAGGCCGACGAGCGTGGCGATCGCGTTCCGGCTTGCCCCCACGAGCAAGGCGAGGTCGAGCAACAACAGCGGTGTCGTGAACACCCAGTCGGCGTAGCGCGCCCAGTAGATCGAGAGCGTCTCGCCGCCGACGGAGACGCTCGTTAGCCCGAACCCGAGCGACATTGCGAGATACATCGTGAACGCGATCGCCGGGATGAAGATCGTGATGATGTAGTGGTCTTGCTTGCGCCGATCGGTCTCACCCCATCCCATCCCGATGAACGCGAGCATGCCGAGGAACATCCCGAGGGTCCCGAGCCACAGCCACAGCGACTCGCCCCCGACCTCGACGCTCTGTTGTAACAACACGTTGCTCCTGACGAACGCCGCCGCAGCGATACTCGGTACTGTCATGCCACGGCAGATATTGCCACCCCATGAACAAGAGCGCTGTACCTGACTAGTTGGGTATCGATTCGGGGTTCGTGGGGCCGCAACGCCCCGCGGCGTCGCCCGGCTCAGAGGGACCGTTGTGGCTGTTTCCCGGTAGCCGCCGACCCCGCGCGGCATACCGAAACGACTCACACCAATCCCTCTCACAGCAGCGCGTCGTCGTCGAACAGCTCCGCGAACACTTTCCGCTCGGCCGCCCGGAGATGCTGGTGGAACGTCGACCGGGAGACGTCCATTGACGCCGCGAGCTCGTCGCCCGAAACCGACCGGGACGGATCGAAGAACCCGCCGAGGTAGGCGTTCCGGAGTGCCGTCTGCTGGCGGTCGGTCAGGTCGTCGGCGAGCGCCGCGACGAACTCGCGGTCGGTTTTGGCGGGCCGGTCGCGCTCGCGGTAGGCGAGGAGTTCGACCCCGTCGTATCGGTCTTCGAGTCGCTCGACGAGACCCCGGGCGTCCGCCTCGCGGGACAGTTCGAGTTCGAGCCGTGCGTCGCCGCCCTCGGCGGTGATCGCCCGCGTCAGCGCCCCGCTGTCGGCGAGGATCGAGACGATCGCCTCGCCGGCGACCTCGAACTCGAACAGGCCGCCGTCGTCGTCCCCCGCGATCCGCGTGCAGGCTGCGATTCCGGGGTCGGCCGCGGCAGCGGTCTCGATCCGGTCGGGGGTCGCCCCCTCGGCGTCGAACAGCATGCACAGCCGGTCGTCGCTCCGGTAGGTCGAGCCGCTGTACGCCAGGCGGCAGCCCGCGGCCGCCGACACGCCGACGAAAAAGAGCGCCGGATCGGCGACTGCGAGCTCGACCCGGATCACGCTGTCGGCGGTGAGCACTCGCTTGTGCTCGATCGCGGCGATCGCGGTGGCGATCATCCGGCCGAGCGCCGTCTGGACCGCGATCTCGTGCTCGCCGAACGCGTCGGCCCGATCGGCACAGACGATTACCGCACCGTACAGCGTCTCGCGGGTGGCGAGCGGGACCGCCGCCACCGCCGACGCGTCGCCCGCGATCGCCCGCAGCGCCGGTCTCGCCCCGTCGGTCACGTCCACAACGCGGGTTTCGTTTTCCTCGATCGCGCGCGCGAGCGGCCCGTCGTCGAGCGCGATCGACTCGGCGGGCGGCTCCCCCTCGCCCGACCACGCCGCCGGGGCGAGCTCGCGGCCGTCGAGGTGAAGCCGCCCGATCCACGCACGCGTGTACGCCGCCGGCCCGGTCAGCTGCTCGCAGACGCCACGCTCGATCGCCGCGCGGCCGTCGGCCTCGAAGAGCACGCGCGAGACCGCCCCCACGAGGCCGTCGATCCGATCGAGCAGGTGTTCGAGGTTCGCCCGTTGCTCGGCGACGACCTCGGCCCGCCGTTCGGCCGCCGCCTCCGCTCGCTTGCGGTCGGTGACGTCGGTCTGGAACCCGACGAAGTGGGTGAGGTCGCCCGCCTCGTCGCGGAGTGGGGTGATCTCGACGCGGTTCCAGAACGGCTCGCCGTCCTTCCGATAGTTGATGAGTTCGACCGACACCGGTCGTTCGGCCTCGATCGCCGCCCGCATCGTGGCGACCGCCTCGTCGCCCGTCGCCTCGCCCTGGAGGTACCGGCAGTTCCGGCCGAGCGCCTCCGCCGTGGTGTAGCCGGTGATCCGCTCGTAGGCCTCGTTGACGTAGACGAGCGGGTTGTCGGCCAGCGTCGGGTCCGAGATCGTGATGCCGACCGGGGCCTCGTCCATCGCGCGCTCTTTCATCCCGGTGGTCACGGAACGGCGCTCCAGCGTGCCACCGTCGGTCCGTGCTCGATGGGGGACGGTCGGATCGCTCTCGTGACTACTGTCGGTCCACGGGACACCGCGTGTTTCGCTCAGTTCGTCCATGTTCTCGTTCGGGAGCGTACACTAACAATTACGTCCGTGCGTTTCACGCTTGCCCTCGAACGGACCCCCTGCCTCGGGTTCTCAAAGCAAACTGGGTGCTTGATACTGTCGGACAGAGTCGCGTAAGGATTCGGAGGGAACATCTATCCACCGTCTGGCGATTCACCGCCGCCCGATATCCGATCATCTCTGTCCGACAGTATGAGAACCCGAGCCAGGCACCTCGAGCAGGAGGCGTATCGAGATTCACATCTGGGCTTTGCTCCGACACCGGACGAAACAGCAAGGGTGCGCGAACGTCACTCCCGGTACTGCCGCTCGGCAACGAGCAGCCCGACCAGCCCCAGGATGATGACCGTGTAGGCCACTGCGGCAAACAGCGCCTCCTGAGTCGTCGCGTACTCCCCGGTTCGGAAGATGATCGCCTTTCGAACCATGGCGATGACGCCCGTGTAGATCACGAGCTGGACGATCCTTCGCGTTTCGCTCTCACGGGTGTACGCGATGACGGTCTGGTAGACCTCGACGATGATCAGCAGCAGGAGCCCAACGTCGATGAAGCCGATCACGACGAGCGGGTCCGTGATCTCGCCCCGCAGCGTGGCGATGGCGATCTGGAGCGTCAGGTCGGCCACCCCGATGGCGAAAAGAAGTGCGAAGAGCGCCGCCGCCGCGAGTTCGACGACGTGCAGGAACTGGTTTATCACCGAGGCAACTCGTTCCGATCGGGCCGACTCCTCTCGTGGGCCAACCTCGAACCCTCATCCGACACGGAAGTCGACTCGTTGTCAGCCATCTCGAATCGAGAGCAACGTGCACGGATTCACGCTACAATCCGTTAAGCAGCGAACCAAACTAGTCGGGTATGCCGTTCCACGACCAGTACTCGCCAGCGGATCGGCGGTAGCGGTCGGTTCCCCGTCGGCGGACGGGCTCTCTACCGCTACGAAACCTCCCCTGTCGCGGCGTTACGGCGGCTGGTAGCGGTCACGCTTCGTCGATCTCGTCGACGCGGACGAGCGGGCCGTCGGCCAGCGTTGGGGCCGGATCGTGATGCCGACCGGAACCTCCGTGGTGTTTATAATGACGGCCCCCGGTAGGCCGGGTATGCCGGACGTACTCGCGCGAAACCTGCTCGACAAAGCCGTCATGGGCTCGGACGGGACCGAGCTCGGCACGCTCTCGACGATGACAGTCGACACCGAGACCGGGCGGCTGCACGACCTCGTCATCGCCCCGAGAAACGACACCACGGAACAGCCCGACCTCGACCGCGACGACGAGGGGCGGTACACGGTGCCGATCGGCAACGTCCAGGCGGTCAAGGACCACGTCGTCGTCGGTCGGTAATGGAACTGTTAGACGCCTCGGCGTTCATCCACGAGTACGACGCCGACGGGGACATCGCAACCGTCCCCGCAGTCGAAGCCGAACTGGAGGGCGAGAGCGCCTACCGCTTCGACGCGCTCGAAGGCGGCGGGATGTACATCCACGTCCCCGAGGAGGCGGTCGTCGAACGGGTCGAACGCACCGCCCGCGAGAGCGGCGACGCGGCGGAGCTCTCGACAACCGACGTCAGACTCCTCGCGGCCGCGTTCGAACTCGACGCCCAGTTGGTAACCGACGACTACGCGATGCAGAACGTCGCCGAGCGCCTCGACGTCCGGATCGAACTCATCGCGCGCGAGGGGATCACCGAGGAACGCGACTGGGATTTCCAGTGTGCGGGCTGTGGCCGGGAGTTCGACGAGCACAAGGATCGGTGTCCGATCTGCGGCAGCGACCTCGCGCGGAAGAACCCCTCGTAGCGGCGACGAGCCGGTTTTCGACCTACAACAGGGCGGTCGCACCGCCGGTCGCGTTCACCCACTGAATCGCGAACAGGGTGGTGTTGTAGAGCCCGTGGGCGACGATCGGCACGACGAGGTTTTTCGTGTGCTCGTAGAGCCCGCCGAGAACCACGCCGAGCAGTGCCGTCACGACGACGTACGCCAGCTGACCGACCTCGCCGCCGATGAGCGCGACCAGGTGGACCGCGCCGAACAGCGCGCTCGCGATCCCGACCGCGATCGCCGGGCCGAACGCCCGCCGGAGCAGCCCCTGTGCGGCCCCCCGGAAGACGAGTTCCTCGAACGGCGCGACGAACAGCAGCGTGACCGGGATCATGTAGAGGAAGACCGCCGGGTTCTCGCGGCCCATCGCGATCACCTGGTTCGTGGCGGGCGCGATCCCGAACCCCGAGAGGATCGCCCCGATCCCGGTCGAAAGGGCGAGGAGGGTGATCGCGCCACCGACGATCCAGCCGACGCCCCGGAGGTCGAGCGAGCGAGCGCGCAACACCGACCATGCGTCGGCGAGCGAGAGGTAGCCGGCGACCGCGATCCCGAAGCCGACGAACTGGGCGATCGAGCGGGCGACGTAGTTGAGCGTGGTGTCGAACCCGGCGATCCCCGTCTCGACGAGCACGGTGGCCGCAAGCGACGCGGCGACGCTGCCGAGGACGAAGGCGAGCGCGATGACCGCGATCGCCGACAGGAGATCGAGGAGCGCGCGCTGCCCGTCGAAACCCGCCGACCCGCGATGATCCGACGCCATAGGTGAAACGAGGTTGGAGCGCGTGGCGAATACGTCCTCCGGTTGGCTCGATCGAGGAGTGATCCGGACCGTCCCGCCGCCCTCACTCGATCACGAGTTCGGTCTTCTCGGCCACCGCGTCGGCCTCCGCGAACTCGCCGCCGCCGAGCAGCCCCCGCGCCGCGCGCTTGCCCCACTCGACTGCGGGCTGGGTGAACGTCTCGATCCCGTAGAGTTCGCCCGCGAGAACGCACGCGGCCTCCATCGTGTAGAGGAGTTCGCCGATCCCGCGCTCGTCGAGCCGATCGAGTTCGATCCGCACCGAGGGCCGGTCGGCGGCCGCGAGGCTCGCTTCCGTCGCCTCGAACTCCGCGTCGAGCAGGTCGCCGAGACCCGTGCCGCCGAGGTAGGCGAGCTCCTCGCGGTCGGTGTCCGGTATCTCACGAGCAGGTCGCTCGCGCGGGCGGACCAGGGTCACGAGCGTGTTCGCGGGGCCGGCCCGGTAGCGCTGGAGCTGGGAGTGCTGGTCGGTCGCGCCGAGCGCCCGCGCGGGGAGCTGGCCGAGACCGTCCTTGCCCAGACTCTCGGCCCAGAGCTGGGCGAACCACTCCGCGAATGGTTCGAGGGATTCGGCGTAGGGCATCATCGCGTTGACCGCCGCACCCCGAGAATCGAGCGCGTACGCGATCGCGCCGTAGGCGTAGGCGGGCGTCTCGAACAGCGATCCCGAGAGGTCGGCCGCGCGCCGGCCGCCGTCGAGCACGGCCTCGATGTCGTGGCCCCGGATCGCCGCCGGAACGAGTCCGACAGTCGAAAGCGCAGCGAAGCGGCCCGGCACACCGTCGGGAACGCGGAGTGCGGGCAGGTCGTGGGCGTCGGCCAACTCCCGGAGCGGGCCCGATTCGCCGGTGGTCATCACGGTACGATCGGTCCAGTCGACGCCCGCCTCCTCGTACGCCTCGCGCACCACGAGGAAGTTCGCGAGCGTCTCGGCGGTGGTCCCCGAGCGCGAAACGGCGTTTATCACGGTGTCGTCGAGCGGGAGTGCGTCGAGGGTGCGCGAGACGTGGGCGGGATCGACGTTATCGAGGGTGTGAACCCCGGAGTCGCCGAGCGCGCCGGCGATCGTGGCCGCGCCGAGTGCGCTGCCGCCGATCCCGACCACGAGGACGTGCTCGGCCCCCTGGAGGGGAGCGACTGCCTCGGTGATCGCGTCGGGGTCGGTCGTTCCGGGAAGGTTCAGCGCGGCGTAGCCGAATTCGCCCGCCTCGCGGCCGCGCGCGATCCGGTCGTGGCAGATCGCGAATTTGCATACAAAGGGTGGTTCGCGCCGGGGTAATACCGTTGTCGACCGCGGTGCTTAATCGCCCGCCCGCCCCAGTTCCGGCATGGTAGACGGCACCGGCTCGACGGAGAAACTCGGCGGGACCGGTGGCGACAGCGGACCCGGTGGGGCCAGCGGGACCGGGAATGACGACGGGGCGGCGTACTCGGGGCTCCTGACCGCGATCCCGTACGCCATCCGGGCGAGCTCCTCCCGGCTGTTCATGGGGTACGTCGTGATCGGCACGCTCGCGACCGTCGTCGTGACGGTGCTGATGGCGCTCGCACTCGTCGTGGTGTTCGGCGCGACCGCGACCGGCACTGGCGGGGGGTCGCTGACGCTCTCGCGGGCCTTCTACGTGGTTGTCGGGTTGTTCGTCGTCGGGCCGATGCTCGCGCCGACCCTCCTCGTCGCGCGGCGACACCGCCGTGAGGGCTCGACGGAACGCTACGACGCGGCGCTCGGACTCGCCGGGTTCGCCTTTCTCGGCTCGCTGTATCTCGGCCTGCTCGTTTCGGTGCCGCCAGGCCAGCAGCAATCGGTGGGTGGTGTGCTCGCACCGCTCGTCGAGTTCTTCTACGGGCTCCCGCAGCTCGCCGGCCTCGTTCCGCCCGTGCTCGCCGCAGGGTTGATCGCCCTCGCCCACCGGCTGACGAAGTGACGACGGTCGCCACGCGAGCCGTGGGCGGACCGGAAAGCCTCAATCGGTCGGCGGCCGAAGGGGACGGTATGGCAAAGCAAGGAACCTTTCTCGTCACCCACGTCGACGACGACTCGGCGGTACTGAAAGACACCGCCGACGGCCAGGTCCACACGCTCGCCACGAACCCCTCACTCGACGCGAGCGCGGGTTCCGTCGGCGACGAATCGGCGGACGAGGAGGCATTAGCGGCAGGCGACGCGATCGAGGCGACCATCGCACCCGAACCGCCCCTGGAGGTCGCGTGGGAGCTTCGTGAGGTCGAAAGCCGACGATCGTTGACCGTCAGGCGGAGTTCCGAGCCGCCGACGACCCAGGAACGCGAGATCGCCGCCGAACAGGACGAAGGCGATCTCACCCGTCGTGAGCGAGCGGGGATCGGCGAGATCCACGTGCTCACCGTACCACCGGGGGAGGTCGAGAACGCGGTCGCGGACGTCCTCGACGACGAGGCGACCCTGGTGCGGGCGGCCGACCTCGGCGTCGAACGCGTCGAAGTCAGAAGCGACGACGACGGCGTGGTGAGCGTGCGCTACATGCCCTGAGAGGGATTGTTGTGAGTCGTTTCGGTATGCCCCCGGCATGGGGTCGGTAGCCATCGGCACACGGTCACAACAACCCCTCTGAGCGGGTGTCAGGACAACAGAAAGCTTATTCCGGGAGGATCGGTACACGGAGTCGATCCATGAACCGGGGAAGTGTCATGACGTGGGTTCTCGTCGGGGCGGTCTGCCTGCTCGCGCTGGGTGCGCTCTCGGCGGGCGTCACCGCCCAGGACGACGGCGGGAACGTGACCGTCGAGACCGAACCGAACGACGACCGCGCGAACGCGACGCCGATCACGAACACCGGTCCCGGTCGCAACGAGTTCGTCGGCGGAAGCGTCTTCGGGAGCGTCAACAACACCATCGACGAGGAGACGAACACGATCACCGATCGCGACGTGGACTTCTTCAGCTTCGAGGCCACCGCAGGCGAGGCGATCAACGTCTACTCCCAGGCGTCGTTCTATCCGCCGGACTACAGGGGTGGCTTCCCCCCATCCACCGTGGTGCTGTACGGTCCTGACGGGGAGGTCATCGACAGGATCGACACGGTCTCGGGCGACGTCTTCACCGCCGGTGGCGTGGCCGAGGAAACCGGCACCTACTACTTCCGGGTCAACTCCAGCGACAGCTACGACGGGAGCGTGGCGTACGACTTCGGCTTCGAGGTGGCGGACCCCGATCCGTTCGAGCCGAACGACGAGTTCGATGCGGCGACACCGATCGAGTCGGGCGAGCGAGTCGAGGGGGCCCTCGTGGATGGCGAACGGGACGTCTTCGCGGTCGAAGCCGACGCCGGTGAGAACGTCACCGCCAGCGTCGAGGTGGGTGATCTCCCGACGGACAATCCAGGCAACGTCGCCATTGACGTTCTCGCCCCGGACGGCGAACGGCTCAACGAACCGGCAGAGGACGACGTGGGTCGCCCGGCGAACCGCACCGACCTGAGCGGAGCCACGGTAAAAGACGTCGCAACCGTCTCCACGACCGTCGAGGAAGCGGGCACGTACTATCTCCGGGTGCAAGGAGCCTACGGCTCCGATCCGACGATCGGCATCGGCGGGTTCGTCCCGTACACACTGGACGCCGACGTGAGCGGTGGGGAGCCGACGAACACGATCGAGATCACGGGAACCGGACCGGTGGTGAACTACACGTTCGCGGCGGCAGACGTCTCGCCGGGCGAACGGGCCGACATCGAGGACGGAACCGACCGGATCGACGGCGGCATGGTTCGCGGCAGCACCGGTGAGGGCGGCGTCGACACGTATCGCTTCACCGGCGAGATTCGGGGGTTCGGGGCCGAAGCCTTCGAGACGCTCGTCGTGCGGGTGAACGGCGAACGGGTCGATCCCGCCTCGTTCGGTAGCGTTCCGGGCCAGGCAACGGCCACGTCGACGCCGACTGCGACCGCAACACCCACGCCGACTGCGACCGCTACTCCGACCCCGACACCGACGACCACCGCGACGGCGACACCGACCGCGACCGCGACAGCAACCGCTACTGCGACGACGACAGCCACCGATACGACCACCACAGCAACCGCTACCGCGACGACGACAGCCACCGACACGACCACGGTGACGACCGCCACGACGGCGACGGCAAACGCGACGCCCACGACGGCCGAGACCGGCGGGGAGATCGTCGGCGGGACCGAAACGGGGGAGACGACGTCCTGCGACGACGGTAGCCGGAGACCGGTAGTCCGTACCACAGTGGGGCGATTCGGCGCGATATACCAAGGCTTATTCGGAGGGGTTCCGCACCGCAGGACATGGTTGCGTTCGACGTACGGGACGTGGAGTACCCCGAGTACTCGAACCGTCAGCTCGCGGCGATCCCGCTGGCGGTGCTCGCGCTCGCGTTGCTGGTGCTCGTCGGGTGGTACGCCATGACCGGCGCGCCGGTGACGCCGGGCATCGCCTTCACCGGCGGCACCGAGATCCAGGTCTCGACCGCCGGCTCCGACGTCGCGATCGACGACGCCTTTGCCCTCGAACCAGAGTCGACGCGTCAGGTCCGCGGCGAGGCGAGCTACGTCGTCACCTTCCAGTCGACCGATACCGACGCGATCCGGGAGAGCGCGGAGCAGGCGGGCTACACGGTCGAATCGGTGCAAGGAACGTCCGCGAGCTTCAGCGCCGAAACCCAGCAGCTCGGGCTGTTGGGGCTGGGCGCGGCGTTCGTCGGGATGGCGTTGCTGGTGTTCGGGATGTTCCGGACGTTCGTGCCCTCGGTCGCGGTGGTGCTGTCGGCGTTTTCGGACATCGCCATCCCGCTCGCGCTGATGAACCTCACGGGAATCAAGCTCTCGCTGGGAACGGTGGCCGCACTCCTGATGCTGATCGGGTACAGCGTCGATTCGGACATCCTACTCAACAACCACATCCTCCGGCGACGGGGAGATTTCTACGAGAGCACGTATCGCGCGATGCGAACGGGAGTCACGATGACGCTGACGTCGATCTCGGCGATGACGGTGATGGCGATCGTGGCGACGTACTTCGCCATTCCGCTCCTGCCCGACATCGGGATCGTCCTCGTGTTCGGGCTCACGGCCGACCTGATGAACACCTATCTCATGAACGTGAGCCTGCTGCGGTGGTACAAGTACGAGGGAATCGCGCGATGATCCGGGAGAACTGGCGACTCGTCCTACTGGTGGTGTTCGTGATCGCGGGCGGGGTTGCGCTGCTCGCGCCACCGCTCGGCGGTGGGGCGGCGAACGCCACCGCCGCGAGCCCGACCGCCGACGGCCCGACCAACCTCCAGTACGGACTCGAACTCGCCGGTGGAACGCGGATCCGCGCGCCGCTCGTCGGGCTGACCGCCGAGGGCGTCGACGTCGCGCGGGGCGAGCAAGCCAACACCAGCCAGGAGATAGCGACCGCGCTGAACGTCTCGGCGGCCGACGTCCGGGTCCGGACCGGCAACGGCTCGGCCACCGTCGAGGTCTTCCCCGAGCGGGTCACGGGCCCCGAATCCGCGAACGGCTCCGGCAACGTCTCCGCGGCGGAGTTCGCCCGCGCGCTCCAGTCCGCCGGCCTCGAAGCGTCGGCCGACGACATCAGCGAGGGCGTGACCGAGGCGACCTACGAGACCGCGGTGAACACCCTCGAAAACAAGGTCAGCGAGTCCGGGCTCGCCGGCGGGACGGTTCGAACTGTGCAGTCGGCCGGCGAGCGCTATATCCAGATCGAGGTCCCGAATCAGAACCGTTCGGAGGTTCGAGAACTCGTCGCCACTCAAGGACGGGTGACGACGGTAGCGTACTTCCCGACGGCGGGC